>JAPSJT010000008.1 GCA_031178045.1 Agromyces sp. | reverse complement strand
GACAGGATGACCCCCCGGACGGACCGGGCCTCATCTTGAACGACCGCTGCTTCATTGCTCACAGCAAAAAAATAACTGACGGTTGTGCGGCTCGTCAACTCTGGCTCGGGAATCCGCTCGACTCGGTCCATCGCAGCGTCATTCGGGCGAATCGAGCCGCGGGGTTGACGGGATCATTCCCGTGTGGTTAATTGCGACCTGTGAGCAAAGAAGCTTCAACGCTGATTGGGCCTGTGGTGGCCGGGCCTGTGGGCGTCCGTTTCTCCGTGGACGTTTCCGCGGAGTGAGCCGCCGTTCGAGCGGGCCGCGGCCCGTTGGAACAGCCCGCGAGGAGCACTCGAAGCTTCCGGGACCGTCTACAAAGGAGTGACAATGACCAATCCCGCCCCCTATCGCCGACGTCGGCACGCGATCGCCGCCCTTTCGGCTGGTGTCGCACTCGCGGCTTCCGCCTTCACTGCCGCGCCCGCGACGGCTGCTCCCGAGAGCGACAATGCGAACGCCGCGTCCGATTGTGCCGGGCGCAGCGTCCCGGTCTCGAAGATCGGATTCCAGCTCTACAGCGCCCGCACCATGATCAATCAGGTTGGGCTGGAGCCGGTGCTCGCCATGCTCGCTGAGATCGGGTACAAGGAGGTGCAGTTCGCCGCAGCGGTCGGCTCCTACAACGTGCCGGTCGAGGAGATGCAGGCGCTGCTCGACAAGTACGGCCTCAAGGCATCGACCGGTCAAGCCGCCTACAACGAAACGACCTTCTCCACGGCCTACCTGCCCTACGCCAAGGAGATCGGCCACCGCTACACCGGATCGGGCGGATTCGGCCAGCCCGGAACGAATACGCTCGCGGACACTCTCGCAACCGCCGAGCAGATGAACCGCCTCGGCGAACTGTCCGTGAAGAACGGCACCGGCAAGCTGTTCGGTCACAACCACGACGGCGAGTTCCTCCGTCAGTTCCCCGACCCGGCCACCGGCGAGCTCAAGAGCGCCTGGCAGCTCCTGGTTGAGAACACCGACCCTAGATACGTCACCTTCGAAGTCGACGTCTTCTGGGCCGAGGCCGCCGGCGTCGATGTTGCCGCGCTGCTCGAACAGTACGGCGACCGCATCGAACTGCTCCACATCAAGGACAGCGACGAGCCGTTCGACTCCCGCAACCAGACCGTCGTCGGCGACGGCGACATTGACTGGGGACCGATCTTGGACGCGGCGCAGGGCAAGGTGAAGTACTACGTCATCGAGCGCGACGGCGGCGCTGATTCTGTCCAGGAGTACGCCGAAGAGAGCTTCGACTTCCTCAGCTGCTTCAACTACTGAGCCAGAAGAACTCAAACATCGAACGCTCCGGGTGGCGCGACCTGTCACAGCTGACGAGCCGCGCCACCCGGAGCTGGTGTGGCGCGCGCCAGCTGAGTTGCGCCCACCGAGCGAACCCCTTCAGGGGTCGACTCTGAAGAAACGGGCGTTGACGCGCCCGTTCCATGATCACCGGGCCCCCCTAGGCGGGCCCGAACGAGGGGAAAATCATGCGTTTTCGCAATCCCGCCGTCCGACTCGCCGCGCTGGTCACCGGCGCCGCAATGGCCGTCGGCGGCGCCTGCACCGCGGCATCCGCCCATGACGGGGTGGACCACGGCGAAGCACCACCATCGAGCAACTTCCAAAAGGTGTCCCTGGTCTCCGAGGTGACGCAGCCCATGCAGCTCACCGTCGCCGAGGACGGCCGCGTGTTCTTCATCGAGCGAACCGGCGGCCTGCGGATCTGGAAGCCGGACACCGGCACCACCGTCACGGCCGGAGCCGTCAACGTCGACACACGCGGCGAGAGTGGCCTCCAGGGCGTCGCGCTCGACCCGGACTTCGAAACCAACGGATGGGTATACCTCTACTATTCGTCGATCGAGACGCAGTCCAAGCTGTTGTCCCGCTTCCATGTCGACGGCGACACCCTCGACGTCGAGAGCGAGGTGGTGCTGCTGGAGCTGCCGACCACGTACCCGCCCCGACCGTCGCACGTCGGTGGGTCGATCGAGTTCGGCCCGGACGGCAACCTCTACCTGTCAACTGGCGACGACACCCAGCCCTACGAATCCGACGGCTACACGCCGATCGACGAGCGACCGGGCCGGGCCGAGTTCGACGCCCAGCGCAGCTCGGGCAACACGAACGACCTCCGCGGCAAGATCCTTCGCATCACGCCTACCGACACCGCTGCGGGCGGCTACTCGATCCCCGAGGGCAACCTCTTCGCACCCGGCACCGAGCGGACGCGCCCGGAGATCTACGGCATGGGATTCCGCAACCCGTTCCGTATGGCCATTCATCCCGAGACGGGTGACATCCTCTTGGCCGACTACGGACCAGACGCCCGTACCGCGAACCCGCTGCGCGGCCCCGAAGGATACGTCGAGTGGCAGGTCGTGCGCGAGCCGGGCAACTACGGTTGGCCCTACTGCCACGGCCCGAATCTGCCGTATGTCGACTACGACTTCGCGACCGGTACATCCGGTGCGACCTTCGACTGCGCGGCACCAGTCAACGACTCGCCGAACAACACCGGCCTCACCCAGCTCCCGCCGGTGATCGCGCCCGACATCGCCTACAGCGCAACCTCGTCCGACCCCGACTGGCCGGAACTCGGTACCGGTGGTGCTCCGATGGCCGGTCCCGTGTATCAGTACGACGCGGCGCTCGACTCGGACATCAAGTTCCCCGAGTACTACGACGACCAGGCGTTCTTCTACGAGTGGGGCAAGCACTTCATCGCCAACATGACGCTCGACGAAACGGACCTTTCGCCGACGCACATCGAGAAGTTCATGCCGGAAGCGACTTTCAACGCACCGATGGACATGGTGTTCGGACCTGACGGAGCGATGTATCTCGCGGAGTGGGGTCGCGGCTTCGGGAGGAACAACCCTGACGATGGCATCTACCGAATCGAGTATGCCGTTCCGGGTGAGCGCTCCCCCGTGGCTCGCGCGTCGGCGACGCCGAGCAACGGCTCTGCACCGCTCACGGTCGAGTTCTCGAGCAACGGCTCGTCTGATCCGGATGAGGGGCAGTCGCTCAGCTTCCTGTGGGACTTCGGCGACGGCGAGTCTTCTACGGATGCGAATCCGACACACACGTACGACGAGATCGGCAACAACGCCGCCACGCTGACGGTTACGGATGACACCGGCCGCACTGGTGTCGTGAGCGTCGATGTGGTCGTGGGTAACACCGCCCCCATTGTCACGCTCGAGTGGCCGGTCGACGGCGGGTTCATTGACGCCGGCGAGACGGTGCGGTACCGCGTGGCAGTGGAGGATGCCGAGGATGAGGCGATCGATTGTCAGCAGGTCGTCGTCCAGCCGGCAATCGGGCACGATGCCCACGCTCACCCGCTCGAGGAACTGTTGGGGTGCGAGGGGTCGTTCACGACGGCAGCAGAGGGACACGGGGACGACGCGAACATGTTCTACGCGTTGACCGCGACGTATACCGACCAAGGTGCAAACGGCGTCTCGCCGCTGACGGGGACAACGGATGTCATCCTGCAGCCGAAGCACCGTCAGGCCGAGCATTACAGCTCCCAGCAGGGCACGTCCGAGAGCCGCAGTGACGCATTCGCCGAAGGGGCGTACCGGGTCGCCGGCATCGCGACGGGTGACTGGATCGCGTTCGAGAGGATGAACCTGCGTGATATCGACGGCATCAGCTATCGGCTAGCCGCTCAGGGCACCGGCACGATCGATGTCCGGGTCGATGCTCCGGATGGTCCAATCGTCGCCAGCACGCAGGTCTCGCCAACGGGAAGCAACGACACGTACGTCGACACGGCCCCGGCGCCAGTGAACGACCCGGGTGGCACGCATACGCTGTACTTCACCTTCACCTCGGCGAACAACGCCTTCAACATCGACGCGATCGACTTCCACGGAATTGGCGTCGCCGCCGATCTCGTGGCGCCGACTGTGTCGCATGAGGTGTCGCCTGCCGAACCGACCGGTACCAACGGCTGGTACACGGGACCGGTGATGGTCCAAATCACCGCGGACGATGATCGGGAGATTGCAGCTGTCGAGTACTCCCTCGATGGGGACACCTGGACGTCGCTCCTCGACACCGGGACTGGTGGCATCGAGCCGATCGAGCTGGCCACCGACGGGTCTCACGACGTCCGCTACCGCGCAACGGACGCCGACCAAAACGTCGCCGAGAGCTCGGTCACGGTGAAGATCGACACCGTGGCGCCGGCAGTCGAGATTGCCGGCATCGAGGACGGCGCCGTGCTCGGCAGCTCCGAGACGATCGAATGGGCAGTCGAGGCCGCCGATGTGGCGTCAGGCGTGGCATCCATCGTCGCGACGCTCGATGGGACACCGACAGAACCGGGCGCCGTGTCGCTCTGGGATCTCGACCTCGGGGAGCATGTGCTGACCGTGACCGTAGTCGACGGGGCGGGACTCCAAACGACAACAGTGGTCACGTTCACCATCGAGGCGACCACAGCCGACCTCAGGGTGAATCTCGATCGCCTGACTGCGGACGGCGCGCTTACCACCAGTGAAGCGGCCCAGCTCTCCGCCTTCCTCTCACAAGCGGAGCGGCACCTCGCTGCCGGGCGGCAGGAGAAGGCAGTGCAGGCGCTCAAGCGATTTGCCGCCGCCACCGACGACGCGCTGCTTCAGCGCGACGTCGCGGCGGTCATCGCGGGCCTGGGGTGACGCTAGCCAGTCCGCCTGCTGGGGCGGTGCCGAGTGGCTCCGCCCCAGCAGGGACCCAGATCCCCTGCGATAGCAACCCGCGGACGCGGCGGAGGTGCCGAGGGACAACTGCGCGCGTTCATCAGTTTGGTAGAAAGCGAAGTGCCAGCGGGCACCGGACGCACCATCCTGGTCCGGGATGCGCGCGCCCTGAGGACCGTCTGATCCAGCGGGTCGACAGCGTCGCGGTCGAGCGGGGTGGAGGGCTCATTCACCCGCTCGGCGCCGACGCGGGCGAGTCGGAACGCCGCGAGTTGATCGCACGACGTCCCGACGTCACGGGGCAACTATCGTGGAGGTCATAATGAACGACGCGGAAACTAGCGGCTGCGGGCCCGGCTGCTCGTGCGGGGCGCCGGGCCGGAGTCAGTTCATCTCGATCGGGTCGCCGCTGCTGCTTCGGCCACCCGCCTCACTGCCTGATGCAGTGCGCCATAACATCGAGCAGGCGCACGTACCCGCCGGAACATTCACCATGGGCGATTCGTCTGGGGATAGGAATCCGGCAGACGGAGAACTGCCGCGGCATGAGGTGTCGCTGGAGGCGTTTCAGATCGATGTCATCTCGGTGACCAACGAGGCCTTCGCGCGGTTCGTCGCCGCGACCGGCTATCGCACCGAGGCCGAGACGTTCGGATTCTCGGCGGTCTTCCATCTGGCCGTCCAGGCTCCAGATGCCGACGTGATGCGCCCTGCCGCCGGAACGCCGTGGTGGTTCGGCGTGCGCGGGGCGGATTGGGCGCACCCAGGCGGACGCGGTTCGTCGATTGAGGGCCTCGGTGATCATCCCGTCGTGCATCTCAGCTGGAACGACGCACAGGCGTACTGCACTTGGGCAGGGCGACGACTCCCGACCGAAGCGGAGTGGGAGTACGCCTCGCGCGGCGGGCTCGAGGGCAGGAAGTACCCGTGGGGAGACGAGGAGGTCGACGCGGGCGGATGGCGCGCGAACATCTGGCAGGGTGATTTTCCGCGACACAACACCTTGGACGACGGCTTCCTGACCACGGCGCCGGTGCGCTCCTTCCAGCCGAACGGGTACGGGCTGTGGCAGCCGGTCGGCAACGTGTGGGAGTGGTGTTCCGACTGGTACGACCCGAGCTACTACCGCCAGTCGCCCGCACGAAGTCCCCAAGGCCCGACGCGCGGCGGCGCACGCGTGCTGCGTGGTGGAAGCTACCTGTGCCACATCTCGTACTGCAATCGGTACCGCAACTCCGCCCGGTCGCAGAACACGCCGGACTCCTCGATGGGCAACGCCGGGTTTCGCACCGTGGGTGTGGTGAACCCGTGACCGGGGGCGAGCGGCTCCGACAGAGTCGAGGTTTCAGATGACTGCGCCCCGATTCCCGCGATCGGTCTACGGTACCGGCGCCGAGCCCGACCCCCGGTTCAGCCTCGCTAACGAACGGACCTTCCTAGCCTGGAACCGCACGGCGCTCGCCCTGATCGCTGGTGGCGTCGCGCTGGAAGCACTCGGGCTGGACCTTCAACCCGCACTCCGGCTTGCCGCATCGCTGGTGCTGATCGCCGCCGGACTGGCAGTGCCGGTGTTGGCCTGGTCTGAATGGGGACGCACCGAACGAGCGCTGCGCAGCGCCTCACCGCTGCCCGGCTCCGCCACGAGCGTCGCCCTCACCGCCACTATCGTGGTGGTGGGCACCCTCGTCCTGCTCGGCGTCATCTGGCGATGAACGGCACCCGGATCTTCGACCCGGGTCTCCAACCGGAACGCACTGAGCTAGCTTGGCGGCGCACGGCCCTAGCCATCGGCGTCGGATCACTCATCGCTCTTCGGCTGCTACCGGCCCTCGCCCCGACCCAAGATGCACAGTTGCTCTGGCTCGCGCCCGGCCTCATTGGGGTCGCCTTCGCCATCGTGCTCTGGATGTTCGGACGCGGACGTTACATTCGGGCCAACCGGGCGCTCCTCGACGACCGTCCGGACCAGATGCCGGGCGGTGCCCTCCTTCTCACCCTGACAATCTTCGTGCTGGCGTGCGGCATCCTTTCCGCCAGCTTCATCCTGCTCGTCCTCGCTGACTGATGCCGGAGGCCCAGCCCCCGCTTCGCGGAGAGTCGAGGAAAACGTCGCTTCGCACCCGCACCACACGCCGCTGGTGCGCCTCGCGGGAACCGACCGCAATCTCCCTCGGTCGACTGAAACAGGGCGAGCAACGTCGTGCGCTACAGAGGTGATGCAGAAGCGGAAGCTGTTCAACTTCACCACGGATTGCCTAGCACTCATGCGGCTGGCCTCGTAATCCTCTATTCGAATGATTCGGATAACACCGGTGTAACGCGCGAACGCGTACGCTTCTGGGCGGAACTGGCCAGTGGTAGCGAGAACAACGTCGTCATGCAAACACGGGTCGACTTGCTTGGTCCGACGGCCTATGCAGCGTGCCGGGGAGCAGCACGTCCCGCACAAAGCGAGAACTCCCCGCGTTTCCGCGGGGAGTTCAAATTTCAAGACCGAGGTTCTAGTTCATTGACCATGGTCTGAGTAACGCTCATATGGCTGGGGTACCTGGACTCGAACCAAGAACAACTGAACCAGAATCAGCCGTGTTGCCAATTACACCATACCCCAATGGCCTGGAACCGAAGCCCCGGGCCGACATGCAACTCTAGCCTACGCATCGCGCACCGACCAAACTGAGCGAGCCTCGAGCGGGCCGCTCGAACGCGCCTCGCGGCGGCCCCACCGTGCCGCTCAGCCGGCGAGTCGCGCGGCGAGCCGGTCGATGCGATCGAGCGAGTCGGCCTTGCCGAGGATCTGCATCGACTCGAAGAGCGGCGGCGACACCCGGCGCCCCGAGATCGCGGTGCGCACCGGGCCGAAGGCGATGCGCGGCTTCAGTCCGAGCCCGTCGATGAGCGCGCCGCGCAGGGCCTCCTCGATCCGCTCGTGCGTCCAGTCCTCGGGCGCCACGCCATCGAGCGCCTCGCGTGCGGCAGCGAGCACGGCGGCGCCATCGGCGGGGATGGCAGCGAGGGCGGCATCCTCGTAGGTGAGGTTCGCGGCATCCGTGAAGAGGAACCCCAGCATCCCGGGCGCCTCGCCGAGCAGGCCGATGCGCTCCTGTACGAGCGGGGCGGCCTCGATGAGCACCGCCTCCTGCGCCGCCGTGATCGGCGTCGCGACGATGCCCTCGGCCTGGAGGTACGGCACCGTGCGGGCGGCGAACTCCGAGACGTCCAGCCGGCGGATCTGGTCGCCGTTGATCGCCTCGGCCTTCTTCAGGTCGAATCGCGCGGGGTTCGGGTTGACGTTCGCGACGTCGAAGGCGGCGACGAGCTCGTCGCGGCTGAACACATCGCGGTCGGCCGAGAAGCCCCAGCCGAGCAGGGCGAGGTAGTTGACGAGACCCTCGGGAATGAAGCCGCGATCGCGGTGGTGGAAGAGGTTCGACTCGGGGTCGCGCTTCGAGAGCTTCTTGTTGCCCTCCCCCATCACGTACGGCAGGTGCCCGAAGCGGGGGACGAACGTGGTCACGCCGATGTCGATGAGCGCGTGGTAGAGCGCGATCTGCCGCGGCGTCGACGAGAGCAGGTCCTCGCCGCGCAGCACGTGCGTGATGCCCATGAGGGCGTCGTCGACCGGGTTCACGAGGGTGTACAGGGGCGCGCCATTCGGACGGACCACGACGAAGTCGGTCGTCGACCCCGCCGGGAAGCTGATCTCGCCGCGCACGAGGTCGTCGAAGCCGAGATCGACGTCGGGAACGCGCAGTCGCAGCGCCGGCTCGCGTCCCTCAGCGCGGAACGCCGCGCGCTCATCGTCGGTGAGGTCGCGATCGAAGTTGTCGTACCCGAGCTGCTTGGGTCGACCGGCCGCCTCGTTGCGCGCGTCGATCTCTTCGGCCGTGGAGTAGCTCTCGTAGACGTGGCCCGACGCCTTCAGCCGTTCGATGACGTCGGCGTAGATGCTTCCGCGCTGCGACTGGCGGTACGGCTCGTGGGGGCCGCCGAGTCCGATGCCCTCGTCCCAGTCGAGCCCGAGCCAGGTGAGCGCGTCGATGATCATCTCGTAGCTCTCTTCGCTGTCGCGCGCGGCATCCGTGTCCTCGATGCGGAAGACGAAGGTGCCGCCCGTGTGCCGGGCGTAGGCCCAGTTGAAGAGGGCGGTGCGGACGAGGCCGACGTGCGGCGTGCCGGTGGGCGAGGGGCAGAAGCGCACGCGGATGTCGCTGCCGGTCGCGGTGGTCGTGGGGTGGGCTGTCTCAGGCATACGGTCCAATCGTATCGACCGGCCGAGAGCTCGCCGTCAGGGGGCCGGCGCCAGGGAGGCGAGCACGTCGAGCGCCGCACGGACGGCGGGCACCCGCTCGGCGCCGCGGGCGGTCACGAGGTGCAGTGACCGCACGTCGGCGGCGGCAGTGGGGCGCGTCACGACACCCGGGTGCCGAGGCGATGCGGTGAGCGCGAGCGCAGGCAGCAGCGCGACGCCGAGTCCCTGCGCGACCATTCCCTCGACGGCCACGAAGTTGTCGGTCTCGAAGGCGATGCGGGGGGTGAAGCCGGCGGCATCCGCGAGCTCGAGGAGGTGCCCGCGGCAGCGGGGGCAACCGGCGATCCACGGCGAATCGCGAAGTGCGGCGAGGTCGACGACCGCGGATGCCGCCGCCGCATGCCCCGCCGGAAGCACGAGCTCCATGGGCTCCTCGCCGTACGCACGCACGTCGAGGCCGCGCGCGCTCGCCCGGTGCGGGTCGTCGCGGTCGCCGGGATAGCTGAACGTGATCGCGAGGTCGGCTCGGTCGGCGCGCACCGCCGCGACCGCTTCGGGTGGCTCCGCTTCGACGTAGGTGACGGTGACACCCGGATGCCGCGCACCGAGCTCCGCGATGAACCGCGGCACGAGCGTCGCCGACGCAGAGGGGAAGGACACGAGGCGCACGCGACCCGAGCGGAGTCCGCGGATCTCGGCGAGCTCGCCCGCGGCGGCCTCGAGCGCCGTGGCGACGGCGTTCGCGTGGCGGGCGAGCACCCGGCCCGACTGGGTGAGCCGGATGCCCCGGCCGACGCGTTCGACGAGGGCGATGCCGGTGCGCTCCTCGAAGCGCTTCAGTTGCTGGCTCACGGCGGGCTGGCTGTAGCCGAGCGATTCGGCGGCGGCGGTGAGCGACCCGTGCTCGGCGATTCGGCGCACGACTCGCACCGTCTGGAGGTCGAGCGCGCCCGCCAGGAACTCGATCGAGGCGTCCGTCATGCGGCGATCATAACGCGATGTCATGAATGTGATCACTCACCTGCCGTTGTCGAATGGGTGCGGCGAGCGCACACTGGTCGCATGCGCTCCCTCCGACACCGATACGACGCCGGCCGCGGGTATCTCGCCGCGTGCACGCTCGGCCTTCCCATCGACGCGACCCGCGAGGCCGTGCGTGGCGACCTCGACCGCTGGACGACGGGTGACGCGAACGCCGGCGACTACTCCACGACCGTCGAGCGCGCCCGCGCCCATGCGGCGACGCTGCTCGGCGTCGCGCCGTCGAGCGTGGCGACCGGCTCCCAGGTCTCGGTGTTCGCCGCCCTTGTCGCCGCCTCCGCACCGAGCGGCACCGAGGTGCTGTGCGTCGACGGCGACTTCTCCTCGGTGGTCGGCCCGTTCCTCGCGCGGGGCGACCTCACGGTGCGACACGTTCCGCTGCAGGCGCTGGCCGACGAGGTGCGACCGACGACCGGCATCGTGGCCTATTCGCTCGTGCAGTCCGCGACGGGCGAGGTCGCCGACGCGGCATCCGTCGCCCACGCAGCCCGCGATGCGGGGGCGTTCACGCTCGTCGACACCACGCAGGCGACCGGGTGGTTGCCGACCACCGGGCTCGAGGCCGACCTCATCGTCTGCCACGCCTACAAGTGGCTGTCGGCACCACGCGGCGCCGCGTTCGCCGCCTTCTCCGAGCGCGCCCTCGCCGAGATCACGCCGCACACGGCGGGCTGGTACTCGGGCGCCGACCCCTGGGCCTCGTGCTACGGGCCCGAGCTGCACCTCGCCTCCGACGCGAGCAGGTTCGACGTCTCCCCCGCCTGGCATGCCTGGACGGGCGCCGAGGCCGCGCTCCGGTTCGCGGCATCGCTCGACGGGGCCGAAGTGCACGCCCACGACGTCGGTCTCGCGAACGCATTCCGGGAGCGCCTCGACCTCGGGGCATCCGACAGTGCGATCGTCACGTGGGGCGATGCCGACGGCACCGACCTCGCCGCGCTCACGACCGCCGGCATCACGGCGTCGGGGCGAGCCGGTCGTGCCCGCGTCGCCTTCCACCTCTGGAACGACGACGACGACGTCGACCTCGCCGCGAGGGCGCTCGGTCACTGAGGGCGGATGCCGCCCCCGGCTAGCCCGCCGAGCGTACCGGGTTCGTGAGCGAGCCGAGGCCCGAGACCGACACCTCGACGGTGTCGCCGTCGACGAGCGGGCCGACCCCCGCGGGCGTGCCCGTGAGGATGACGTCGCCCGGCAGCAGCGTGAAGACGCTCGAGGCGTACGCGATGATCGCGGGGATCGAGTGCACCATGTCTGCGAGGCGCCCCTGCTGCCGGCGCTCGCCGTTGACGCTCGTCTCGATCGTGCCGTGCTCGAGGTCGAGCTCGGTGTCGATGACGGGTCCCAGGGGGCAGAAGGTGTCGAAGCCCTTGGCACGAGTCCACTGTCCGTCACGCTGCTGCAGGTCGCGCGCGGTGACGTCGTTCGCGATCGTGTACCCGAAGACGACGTCGGCGGCATCCGCCTCGCGCACGTGCTTCGCGATGCGGCCGATGACGACGGCGAGCTCGCCCTCGTGCTCCACGCGCTCGCTGAGCGCCGGCAGCACGATCGCGTCGCCCGGCCCGATCACCGACGTGTTGGGCTTCAGGAAGAGCAGCGGCTCGGTGGGCGCATCGCCGCCCATCTCCGCCGCGTGGTCGCGGTAGTTCTTGCCGACGGCGACGACCTTCGACCGCGGGATGACCGGTGCGAGCAGCTTCGCTTCGCCGAGCGGCACCCGCTCCCCGGTCGGCTCGTAGCCGGCGAACATGGGATCGGCCTTCAGCACGACGAGCTCGTCCTCCTCGTCGTCGACGATGCCGAAGGCGATGGTCTCGCCGTGTGAGAAGCGCGCGATCTTCATGCCGCCAGCCTACGGGGCGACCCCGTCGGGGATGAGCCGCTTGCCGAGGCTCACCGCCTGATCGAGTTCGTAGCCGAGCGAGCGGTACCACTCGATGACGCCCGTGTTCGAGGTGCGCACCTGCAGGTTGAGCTTCGGGCAGCCGCGCTCGACGAGCAGGCGCTCCGCTTCGCCCATGAGTCGAGCGCCGAGGCCTTCGCCGCGTCGCGACTCGTCGACCGCGAGATAGTTCACCCACCCGCGGTGCCCGTCGTAACCGACCATCGCGACCCCGACGACCGCGTCGCCGTCGGCGACGACGAGGAACAGCTCGGGCTGCACGGTGAGCTTCCGCTCGATGTCGAGGTACGGGTCGTTCCACGGCACGACGAGCCCGGCGTCGCGCCAGAGCGACACGACCGCCTCGGTGTCGTCGCGTCGGAACGGCCGGATGACGGCGCCCGCCATCAGCCGTCGAGCCGCGTCATCCAGCCGTGGCGGTCTTCCACGCGGCCGTACTGGATGCCCGTGAGCTCCTCGCGCAGCGAGAGCGCGAGCTCGGAAGACGCGGACCCCGAGTGCACGATCTCGAAGTCCTCGGCGAGCAGCCGGCCGATGGGCGTGATCACGGCGGCGGTGCCGCATGCGAACGCGCCGACGATGTCTCCGGACGCCGCCCCCTCGCGCCACTCGTCGATCGTCACCCTGCGGCTCTCGACGTCGTGGCCGCGGTCACGGGCGAGCTGGAGCACGGAGTCGCGCGTGATGCCCTCGAGGATGGAGTCGGATTCGGGCGTCACGAGCCGACCATCGCGGTACACGAGCACGATGTTCATGCCGCCGAGTTCCTCGAGGTAGGTGCCCTCGTCGAGGAACAGCACCTGCTGGCATCCGTGCTCGGCGGCCTCGGCCTGCGGGAGCAGGCTCGACGCGTAGTTGCCGCCCGTCTTCGCCGCACCGGTGCCGCCCTTGCCTGCACGGGCGTACTTCGTCGAGAGCCAGATCGAGACGGGCTGCACGCCACCGTGGAAGTAGGCGCCGGCAGGGCTCGCGATGAGGTAGTAGGCCACCTTCTTCGCCGGACGCACCCCGAGGAACGCCTCTTTCGCGAACATGAACGGACGCAGGTAGAGGCTCGTCTCGGGCGCGCTGGGCACCCAGTCGGCGTCGACGGCGATGAGCTGCTTGAGCGAGTCGATGAAGATCTCACTCGGCAGCGCGGGAAGCGCGAGACGGGCGGCCGAACGCTGCATGCGGGCGGCGTTCTCGTACGGGCGGAAGGTGCGGATGGAGCCGTCGGCGTGACGGTACGCCTTCAGCCCCTCGAAGATCTCCTGCGCGTAGTGCAGCACGGCGGCCGAGGGCTCGAGCGAGATGGGGCCGTACGGCGAGACGCGCGGCCGGTGCCATCCGCCCTTCTCCGACCAGCACAGGTCGACCATGTGGTCGGTGAAGTGGTTGCCGAAGCCCGGGTCGGCGAGGATCGCCGCGCGCTCCTCGGGGGTCTTGGCGTTCTCGTTGCGGGTGACGTTCCAGACGAGTCCGGCGGCGGAGGGTGCCTGGAGCGGGAGGTTGACGGTCATGATGGATCCTTCGGTGGTGCGCTGGTCAGACGGTGGTGCCGATGCGGGCGACGATCGCGTCGCCGACCTCGGAGGTCGAGCGCCGCGTCGTGCCGCGTTCGGCGATGTCGGCGGAGACGGCCCGCTGCACCTTCGCAGCGGCCTCGGTCTCGCCGAGGTGCTCGAGAAGCAGGGCGACGGAGAGGATCGCGGCGGTCGGGTCGGCGATGCCCTTGCCCGCGATGTCGGGTGCCGAGCCGTGCACCGGCTCGAACATGCTCGGGAAGCGGCCGTCGGGATTGATGTTGCCCGAGGCGGCGAGGCCGATGCCGCCGCTGATGGCGCCGGCGAGGTCGGTGAGGATGTCGCCGAAGAGGTTGTCGGTGACGATGACATCGAAGCGCGCCGGGTCGGTGACGAGGAAGATCGTCGCCGCGTCGACGTGCAGGTAGTCGACCTGCACGTCGGGATACTCGGCGGCGACCGCGTCGACCGTGCGCTTCCACAGCGAGCCCGCGTAGACGAGCACGTTGGTCTTGTGCACGAGGGTCAGCCGCTTCCGAGGGCGGGCGGATGCCGCGGCGAACGCGTACCGCACGACGCGCTCGACCCCGTACGCCGTGTTCACCGAGACCTCGTTCGCCACCTCGGCGGGAGTGCCCGCGCGGATCGCGCCGCCGTTGCCGACATAGGGCCCCTCGGTGCCCTCGCGCACGACGACGAAGTCGACGTCGCCGGGATCGGCGAGGGGGCTGACGACACCGGGGTGGAGCACCGTCGGGCGCAGGTTGACGTAATGGTCGAGTTCGAAGCGGAGCCGCAGCAGCAGCCCGCGTTCGATGTTGGCGCCCGAAAGACGCGGGTCGCCCGGCACCCCGCCCACCGCGCCGAGGAGGATCGCGTCGTGCGACGTGATCGCCTCGAGGTCGTCGTCGGTCAGCACGTCGCCCGTCTCGAGATATCGCCCGGCGCCGAGCGAGAAGGGCGTCTGCTCGATGGTGAGTCCGCTTCCGTCGACGACCGCGTCGAGGACCTTCAGCGCCTCGTCGACGACCTCGGGGCCGATGCCGTCGCCGCGGATCACCGCGAGCCTGACCGTCCGTACCATGGATTCTCCTTCGTGCGCCAGCCCTCCCAGCGTACTGGTTGCGGGGCTAGCCTGACCGTGAGGCAGGACCCACCTGCCGTACTCGTGACGTGGCCTGAGCCTCGTCCGGAGAGGGAGGACACGATGAGTCTGGGACTCGGTATCGTCCTGTTCGCGATCGGCGCGATTCTCGCGTTCGCGCTCAACCTGACCGTCGACTGGATCAACGTCCAGATGGTCGGCTACATCCTGATGATCGCCGGCGCGATCGTCATCATCCTGGGCATCGTCCTCCTCGCGCGGCGTCGCCGCTCGGTGTCGACCTCGCACACGAGCGTCGACCCGGGCACCGGCGAACGCCTGACGCGTCGGGAGCACTCCGCTCCCGAAGACCCGGTGCTCTGACCGGCACGACTCGAAGCGGCCGCCGTCGCCCTCAGCCGAGGGGACGGCGGCCGCTTCCGTTCGTCGGCGCCGGCCTCGCCGCTGTCACTGCTGGGTCGTCTCGACCTTCCGCAGTGTGACGGCCGCGACGACCGCCGCCGCGACCATGAGACCGACGCCGATCAGCGAGGTCACGACGACGCCGCCGTCGAACGCGTGGGCAGCGGATGTCGCGAGCCGCGCACCGAGTTCGGCGGGCAGTTCGCCCGCGACGGCGACGGCCCCGGCGAGCGTCTCGCGCGCGGCATCCGACTGCCCGTCGGTGAGCACCGACGGCACCTCGATCGTCGCCGCGAACCGCGCCGCGAGAATGCTGCCGAGCACGGCCGTTCCGAGCACCGCGCCGAGTTCGTACGCCGTCTCGGAGACCGCCGACGCGGCACCGGCCTTGGCCGGCGGGGCGCTCGAGAGGATGAGCTCGTTCGAGACGGTCTCGGCCGCCCCGATGCCGACGCCGAGGAGCACGAAAGCGATGACGATGGGGGCGATCGAGCCGCCGTCCGCGAACAGCGCGATGACGAGGTATCCGGCAGCCGAGAGCGCGAGGGCCGACGGCACGAGCACGTTCGCACGCACTCGCCGCGCCACGGGCACGACCGCGAGGCCTGCGGCGATCATCGCCACGAGGCCCGGCACGAGTGCGAGCCCGGCCGCGACGGGGCTCAACCCGACGATCAATTGCAGGTGCTGCGAGACGAAGAAGAGGAAGCCCACGAGCGCGATCACGCTGAAGAGGTTCACGAGCACCGCTCCCCCGAACGAGCCGCGACGGAAGAGGCGCACGTCGAGCATCGGCGAGGCGCTGCGGAGCTGCCGGGAGACGAACCACGTTCCGGCTGCGACGCCGACCACGATGGCCTGGATGCCGAAGCCCTCGAGGCCCTCGGTCGCGATGGACTTGATCCCGTAGACGACGGGTCCCATGGCGGCGAGCGAGAGCACGGTGCTCACGAGGTCGATGGGTCCGGGCGCGGGGTCTCGGCTCTCGGGGATGAGCAACGGAACGAGCGCGAGCAGCGGGACGAGCACCGGCACCGCGAGCAGGAACACCGAACCCCACGCGAAGTGCTCGAGCAGGAGCCCGCCCACGAGCGGGCCGAGGGCACTGCCTGCGGCGAATCCCGATGCCCAGATCGCGATCGCCAGCCGTCGCTCTTCACGGTCGGTGAAGACCGCACGCAGCAGCGAGAGGGTCGAGGGCATGAGCATCGCGCCGAAGAAACCGAGGGCCGCGCGGGCCCCGATGAGCGCCTCGGCGGTCGGCGCGAACGCCGCGGCCACCGAGACGAGGGCGAAGCCGGTCGACCCGATGAGCAGCATGCGGCGGCGACCGAACCGGTCGCCGGCACTGCCCATCGCCACGAGCAGGCCCGCGAGCACGAGCGGGTACGCGTCGATGATCCACAGCTGCTGCGCTGCGGTCGGCGCGAGGTCGGTCGCGATGGCGGGCAGGGCGAAGCTCAGCACCGTGTTGTCGACCGAGACGAGCAGCACCGGCAGCATGAGCACGACGAGTGCCGCCCAAGCCCGCCGGGGTGCGCGCACGCGCACGGACGCGCGCGCGGCATCGCCGGGGTCCACCCGGGTGATGCGCTCGTCGCGGGCCGTGGGCGTCTGCTCGTTCATTTCGTGTCGCTCCATAACTGTACCGTCTGGTCGGTATAGTATCAGAGGGTGTCGCAGCCCTCCCCGATACGATCGACAGCATGAGCCGACCACCCGCGGCCCGTGACGCCGTGCTCGACGCCTTCGAGCGACTCCTCACGGAAGACGGCGAACGCGCGGCCACCCTCGATGCGACCGCGCGAGCTGCTGGGGTCTCCAAGGGCGGCCTCCTCTACCACTTCGCGAACCGCGAGTCGCTCATCGAGGGACTGCTCACCCGCTTCTCCACACTCGTCGACGACGACCTCGCCGTCATGGCCGAGGCATCCGAGGGAGCCGTCGCCTACTTCGTACGCTCATCGGTCGCGAACGACACCGCATTCGAACGCGCGGGCGTCGCGGCCGCTCGACTCGCGCAGGCGGGGCATCCGTCGGCCGTGCGCATGATCCGGTCGGTGCGCCAGCGTTGGTTCGACGCGGTACGTCAGCACGTCGCCGATCCCACCGTCGCGCTGGCGATCACGCTCATCGGCGACGGCCTCTACTACGACTCGGCGCTGCACGGCGACGACGACGAGCTCGGCGTCGATGCGCCGCGCGGCGCCGACATGGACGCGCTCGTCGCCCTGCTGGAGCGGCTCGCGGCGGAGCCGCCCTCGCCTACTCCGTGATGTCGATCTCGACGAGCACGTCGGCGTCGATCGCTTCGCGCACCCGCTCGAGCACCTCCGCGGGAACGGGCGAGTCGACCGTGAGCACACTCAGCGCCTGGCCGCCCGCCTCGCGGCGCGCGATCTGCATGCCGGCGATGTTGATGCCGGCGTCGCCGAACTCGCGACCGTAGATGGCGACGATGCCCGGGCGATCGGTGTACTCCATCACGAGGTGGATCGTGGCGATCGGCACCTCGATCTCGTAGCCGTTGACGCCCACGAGCTTCTCGATCTGCTTCGTCCCGGTGAGCGTGCCCGACACCGAGAGCTGACGGCCGTCGGCGAGTGCACCGCTCAGCGTGATGACGTTGCGGTACTCGGGCGAGATGCCGTCGGTGATCAGCCGCACGTCGATGCCGCGCTGCTCGGCGAGGAGCGGTGCGTTGACGTACGACACGGTCTCGCTCACCACGTTCGTGAACACGCCCTTCAGCGCGGCGAGCTTCAACACGCTCACGTCGTAGTCGACGAGCTCGCCGTGCACCTCGACGTCGAGGCTCGTGATCGCGGCATCCGCGAGCCCGGCGAACAGCTGCCCGAGCTTCTCGACGAGCGGGATGCCCGGGCGCACGTACGGGTCGATGATGCCGCCCGCGACGTTGACCGCGTCGGGCACGAGTTCTCCGGCGAGGGCGAGGCGCACCGACTTCGCGACCGAGACGCCGGCCTTCTCCTGCGCCTCGTCGGTCGACGCGCCGAGGTGCGGGGTGACGATGACGTTCGGCAGCGAGAGGAGCGGCGACTCGCGCGGCGGTTCCGAGACGAACACGTCGAGACCGGCACCCGCGATCTGCCGCGACGCGAGCGCCTCGTAGAGCGCGTCCTCATCGATGAGGCCGCCGCGCGCGACGTTCACGACGTACGCCGTCGGCTTCATCTTCGCGAGCTGCTCGGTCGAGATCATGCCGGTCGTCTCCGGCGTCTTCGGCATGTGGATCGTGATGAAGTCGCTGCGCGAGAGCAGCTCGTCGAGGCTCACCGTCTGCACGCCGAGCTGCTGCGCCCTGGCGGCGGTGATGTACGGATCGTACGCGATGACCTCGGTGCCGAAGGCCTGCAGGCGCGCCGCGATGAGCGCGCCGATCCGGCCGAGGCCGATGATGCCGATCGTCTTCTCGTACAGCTCGACACCCGTGTACGCCGAGCGCTTCCACTCCCCCTGCGCGAGCGCCGAGTGCGCCGCAGGGATGTGGCGGGCGAGGCTCAGGATGTGGCCGACCGTGAGCTCGGCCGCCGAGATGATGTTCGACGTCGGCGCGTTCACGACCATGACCCCGGCCGTCGTCGCCGCCTTGATGTCGACGTTGTCGAGGCCGACGCCCGCACGGGCGATGACCTGAAGTTTCGGAGCTGCCGCGATGGCCTCGGCGTCGACCTTCGTCGCGGAGCGCACGAGGATCGCGTTCGCGTCGGCGAGCGCCGCGAGCAGCGCCGGCCGGTCGGTGCCGTCGACGTTGCGGATCTCGAAATCCGGCCCCAGGGCATCGACGGTGGCGGGCGAGAGTTCTTCGGCGATCAGCACGACCGGCTTTGACACGAACGATTCCTTCGGGGCGAGGCGCGCGCACGGCGCTCTGATGTGCGGATGGATGCGCCACACGCCGTGGGGGCGCTACCCGCTCACTCTACTGGAGGCCGTATGCCGTCTCCGTTGTGTGACGCTGCCGCCGGTCACACGACGACGGCCGACGTCGCCCCGAGCAGCACTGTCACGGAGAGGAACAGCACGGCCGAGGTGGCCAGTCCGGTCACGTAGGCGAGCACGGCGACGAGCAGCCCGCGGCGACGGCCGATGAGGAACGCCGCAGCGAAGCAGGCGAACGGAGCGAGCAGCGCGGCGACCATGAGGATCCAGCCGATCGCGCTGAATCCGAGTCCCAGCCCGAGGATCTGCACCGCGGAGGCGACGACCTCCCAGACGTCGTACGCGTAGAACAGCCCGAACACCACTGCGAGGGCGATCCGAGGCCACGGCGGTCGGCTCGCGACGGCGTCGGAAGTGCCCACGTCGGCGCTCATGCGGTCACCCCGAGCACGAAGGGAAGCGGCACGAGCACGATCGCACCGAGCACGAGCCACGCGAGCCTCGGCCGAGGGCGCTTGGCCGCGAGCAGCACGAGTCCGTACCAGAGGGCGGGTGCGAGCACGGCGAGCCAGAGCCCGAGCGCGTACAGCGCGTCGCCGACGATGCTGACGCCCGGCGGCGGCGTGCCGACCGCGACGATGAGCCATCCCACCGCGTAGAGCAGGTAGACGCCGCCCAGGACGCCGAGCACCACGAGCTCGACGGAGCCCGTCTGCGCGGCATCCGCTTCGCGCTCGCCGATGTCCTCGTTGGCTGCCGCCCTGCCGGGGTCGGTAACGGGGGCCGGGTTGCCGACCGTCTTCCAGCCGGGCGCGAGCGTCGGATCGTCGTCGCCCTCCCAGCGCAGCGCGTCGTCGTCGGAGTCGCGGCTCATGCCCACCACCCTATCGACGGGGCGGGCGCGGCTCGGCTTCATCGTCGCGGCATCCGGGCCGCGTCGACGGCGGCGCGGACGATCGCGGCATCCGTCGCCTCGTAGCCGATCTCCCCTCCGCCGGGCCCGCTCGGCCCGCCGGACAGCACGCGTCGACGCGCCGAGAGGTGCACGGCGTCGACCCCGCAGGCGGCCAGCTCGGCGATGTCGTCGATGCCGACCCCGCCCCCGGCCATCACCTCGAGGGCGCCGGCCGTCTCCGACACCATGCGGATGATCGTGTCGCGGCCCGCACGGCAGTCGGGTGCGCCGCCCGAGGTGAGCACGCGCCGCACGCCCGTGCCGACGAGCGCGGCGACGGCCTCGAGCGGATCGGCGGCGGCGTCGACGGCCCGGTGCACCGTCACGTCGATCCCCTCAGCCGCGGCGACGAACGCGGCGATCGCGTCGAGTCGGAGCGTACCGGCATCCGTCAGGGCACCGACCACGACGCCGTCGACGCCGAGGTCGCGAGCGAGACGGATGTCGCGCACGATGCACCCGACCTCGTCGTCGCCGTAGACGAAACCGCCCCCGCGAGGCCGCACGAGCACGTGCACGAACCCGGTGACGGATGCCGCGGCGGCGGCCTCGACCGTCGCCTCGATCAGTCCGGCCGAGGGCGTGAGCCCGCCGAGCCCGAGCGCCTGGCAGAGCTCCACGCGGGCCGCGCCCGCTGCGAGCGCGATGCGGGCGCCGGCGACATCCTGAACGGCGATCTCGACCGGAAGGGCACCTGACACTCCGTCACCCTATCGAGCCACGGATGAACCACTGTCGCTTCCGGCCGATCGAGAGCACACTCGAAGCATGACCGACCGGAACGAGGCCGTTCGCCTCGCGATCTACACCGCACTCGCCGCGACCGGACGGCTGCCCTCGGGCCCCGAACTGGCGCAGCAGACGGGGCTGACGGCCGACGAGGTCGGCTCCGCGATGGACGAGCTGGCCGCCGCTCGCCACCTCGTGTTCGACGCGGATCACGAGGTCGTGCTCGCGCATCCGTTCGCGACGCGCAGCTTCGCGTTCTCGGTCATGGGCGAGCACACGCTCTGGTGGGGCGGCTGCGCCTGGGACGCCTTCGCGATTCCGAACCTCGTCGACGAGGAGCCATCGGCACTCGTCGCGACGACGTGCCCGGCCTGCGGCACGGCGCACGCCTGGACGGTGACGCGTGAAGGGCCACCCGAGGGCACCCAGCTGGTCCACTTCCTCACGCCGATGGCGCACGTCTGGGACGACGTCGTGCACACGTGCGAGCACCAGCGCATCTTCTGCGATGCGGCGTGCCTCGACGCATGGCTCGCCGAATCCGGAAACGAGCGCGGGGCGGTGTTCGACCTGGCGACCCTCTGGCGACTCGCCGCGAACTGGTACGCCGGTCGGCTCGGCACTCCCTACCGGCGCCGGGAGCCGAAGGAGGCGGCGGAGTACTTCGCGGGCGTGGGACTCATCGGCCCGTTCTGGGGCAACGCGCCCTGACACGCCGACGGCGGGGCCGGCCGGAGCCGCCCCCGCCGTGCGGGTGGAACGTCGCGCGATCGAGCGCTCGCGTCAGCGAGCGACCTCGCCGTCGACGTAGTCGTCGTCGTTCGACGCGTTCCACGCGAAGAGCTTGCGCAGCTCGCGGCCGGTGGCCTCGATCGGGTGCGCCTCGCCCTTCGCACGGAGCTCGAGGAACTCCTTCGCGCCGTTGTCCTGGTCGGCGATGAAGCGCTCGGCGAACGCACCCGACTGGATGTCGGCGAGCACGGCCTGCATGTTCTCCTTGACGTGCGGGTCGATGACGCGCGGGCCCGAGACGTAGTCGCCGTACTCGGCCGTGTCGGAGACCGACCAGCGCTGCTTGGCGATGCCGCCCTCCCACATGAGGTCGACGATGAGCTTCAGCTCGTGGAGCACCTCGAAGTAGGCGACCTGCGGCTGGTATCCCGCCTCGGTGAGCGTCTCGAAGCCGTACTGCACGAGCTGCGAGACACCGCCGCAGAGCACGGCCTGCTCGCCGAACAGGTCGGTCTCGGTCTCTTCGGTGAAGGTCGTCTTGATGCCGCCGGCGCGGAGGCCGCCGATCGCCTTGGCGTACGAGAGCACGAGCGGCCAGGCGTTGCCCGAGGCATCCTTCTCGACGGCGACGATCACGGGCACGCCGCGGCCGGCCTCGTACTCGCGGCGCACGGTGTGGCCAGGGCCCTTCGGGGCGACCATGACGACATCGACGCCCTCGGGCGCCTGGATGTAGCCGAAGCGGATGTTGAAGCCGTGGCCGAAGACGAGCGTCTTGCCCTCGGCGAGGTTGGGGGCGACGTCGTCGGCGTAGAGGTGTCGCTGCACCTGGTCGGGGGCGAGGATGACGATGACGTCGGCCCACGCGGAGGCCTCGGCGGCGCTCTTCACCTCGAAGCCGGCCTCCTCGGCCTTCTGCTTCGACTTCGAGCCCTCCTTGAGCCCGATGACGACCTCGACACCCGAGTCGCGGAGGTTCTGCGCGTGCGCGTGGCCCTGCGAGCCGTAGCCGATGACGGCGACCTTCTTGCCCTGGATGAGCGAGAGGTCGGCGTCCTTGTCGTAGTAGATCTCAGCCATGTGCTGTTCTTTCTCCTTGGGTGGGGTTCCGATGACGGATGCCGCGACGCCATGTCGCGGCATCCGTCGGTTCAGCTCTTGAAGACGCGCTCGGTGATGGACTTGCCGCCGCGGCCGATCGCGAGAAGGCCCGACTGGGCGATCTCCTTGATGCCGTAGGGCTCGAGCACCCGCAGGAACGCGGTGGTCTTGCCCGAGTCGCCGGTGACCTCGATCACGAGCGCGTCGGTCGAGACGTCGACGACGCGGGCGCGGAAGAGGTTCACCGCTTCGAGCACCTGCGAGCGGGTCGCGTTGTCGACGCGCACCTTGATGAGCAGGTGCTCGCGCTGCACCGACTGGCTCGGGTCGAGCTCGACGATCTTGATGACGTTGATGAGCTTGTTCAGCTGCTTGGTCACCTGCTCGAGCGGCAGGTCCTCGACGTCGACGACGACCGTGATGCGCGAGAGCCCGTCGATCTCGGAGTGTCCGACCGCGAGCGACTCGATGTTGAAGCCGCGCCGGGCGAAGAGCCCCGCGACACGCGTCAGCAGGCCGGGCTTGTCCTCGACGAGGAGGGAGAGCACGTGGGTCGACATGGTCAGTCCTCCTCGCTGAAGGCCGGCGAGTGGTCGCGGGCGTACTGGATGTAGCTGTTCGACACGCCCTGCGGCACCATCGGCCAGACCATGGCGTCGGCCGACACGACGAAGTCGATGACGACCGGCCGGTCGTTCGTCTCGAGCGCGAGCTTGATGGCCGCGTCGACCTCCTCCTCCTTCGTCACGCGGATGCCGAGGGCGCCGTACGCCTCGGCGAGTGCGACGAAGTCGGGCACGCGCACGGTGTCGTGGCCCGTGTTCAGGTCGGTGTTCGAGTAGCGACCGTCGTAGAAGAGCGTCTGCCACTGGCGCACCATGCCGAGCGAGGAGTTGTTGATGATCGCGACCTTGATCGGGATGTCGTTCAGCGTGCAGGTCGCGAGCTCCTGATTGGTCATCTGGAAGCATCCGTCGCCGTCGATCGCCCACACGTGGCGTTCGGGCTGGGCGACCTTCGCGCCCATCGCGGCCGGCACGGCGTAGCCCATCGTGCCGGCTCCGCCCGAGTTCAGCCACGAGTTCGGGCGCTCGTACTTGATGAACTGCGCGGCCCACATCTGGTGCTGGCCGACGCCCGCGGCGTAGACGCCCTCGGGGCCGGTGAGCTCGCCGATGCGCTGGATCACGTACTGCGGCGCCAGCAGGCCGTCGGACGGCTGCGAGAACCCGAGCGGGAACTCGGAGCGCAAGCCGTCGAGCGTCGCCCACCACTCGTCGAGATCGGGCGCCGCAGCGGCGCTCGCCTCGCGGTACCCGGCGAGCAGGTCGACGAGCACGTCTTTCAGGTCACCGACGATCGGCACGTCGGCCGTGCGGATCTTCGAGATCTCGGCTGGGTCGATGTCGACGTGCACGACCTTCGCGTTCGGTGCGAAGAGCGCCGCCTTGCCCGTGACACGGTCGTCGAAGCGGGCGCCGAGCGCGACGAGGAGATCGGCTTCCTGCAGCGCGATCACCGCGGGCACCGTGCCGTGCATGCCCGGCATGCCGAGGTGCTGCTGGTGCGAGTCGGGGAACGCGCCGCGTGCCATGAGCGTCGTCACGACCGGGGCGTTCGTGGCCTCAGCGAGCGCGAGCAGTTCGTCGGACGCCTTCGAACGGATGACGCCGCCGCCGACGTAGAGCACCGGTCGCTTCGCCTCGGCGAGCAGCTGCGCCGCCGCGGCGACCTGCTTGCCGTGCGCCTTCGTGATGGGCCGGTACCCGGGCAGCTCGACCTTCGGCGGCCAGCGGAACTGGAACGTCGCCTGCTGGGCGTCCTTCGTGATGTCGACGAGCACGGGGCCGGGACGACCGGTCGTCGCGATGTGCACGGCGGCGGCGATCGTGGCGGGGATGTCCTCGGGACGCTTCACGAGGAAGGAGTGCTTCGTGATCGGCATCGTGATGCCGACGATGTCGGCCTCCTGGAACGCGTCGGTGCCCATGAGGTTCGAGAACACCTGGCCGGTGATCGCGAGCATCGGCACCGAGTCCATGTGCGCGTCGGCGATCGCCGTGACGAGGTTCGTCGCGCCCGGACCCGAGGTCGCGATCGCGACCCCGAGCTTGCCGCTCGACGACGCATAGCCCTCGGCTGCGTGCCCGGCGCCCTGCTCGTGCCGCACGAGGATGTGGCGAAGCTTGCGGCTGTCGAGCAGCGGGTCGTAGACGGGGAGGATGGCGCCACCGGGGAGTCCGAAGACATCCGTGATGCCGATCATCTCGAGTGACCGGACGACCGCTTCGGCACCGGTCATCTCGACGGGGGCACCGGATGGCGCGGGGGCGGGCGATGGCACGGGATTGGATTCCGTGGTCATTCGGTTCCTGTTCTGTGCAGACGGTGTGTGGAAGAGCGCAACGCTCAGCCCGTCGTGGCGCCTTCGGCGGCGGAACGCACGAGCTTCGAGTACTTCGCGAGGACGCCACGGGTATAGCGCGGGGGAAGCGGAGCCCAGCCTTCACGGCGGGCAGCCAGCTCGGCATCGTCGACCAGTAGGTCGATGGAACGAGCTGCGATATCGACCCGTATCAGATCACCATCGCGCACGAAGGCGATGGGACCAGCGTCCACCGCTTCGGGTGCTATATGACCGATGCACAGGCCGGTTGTGCCGCCTGAGAATCGACCGTCCGTCAAGAGTAGTACATCTTTTCCGAGCCCAGCGCCCTTGATGGCGGCGGTGATCGCGAGCATCTCTCGCATGCCGGGCCCGCCCTTGGGGCCCTCATAGCGGATGACCACGACGTCGCCGTGGTTGATCTCGCCGGCCGTGAGCGCATCCATCGCGGCGCGCTCCCGCTCGAACACCCGAGCGGGCCCCTCGAACGTCGCGGCGTCGAAGCCGGCGGTCTTCACGACGGCGCCCTCTGGCGCGAGCGAGCCGTGCAGGATCGTGAGCCCGCCCGTCTCGTGGATCGGATTGTCGAGGCTGCGCAGCACCTCGCCGTCGAGCGGGGCGATGTCCATCTCGGCGAGGTTCTCGGCGAGGGTCTTGCCGGTGACGGTGAGCGCGTCGCCGTGCATGAGCCCCGCGTCGAGGAGGGCCTTCATGAGCACGGGAAGGCCGCCGCGACGGTCGACGTCGTTCATGACGTACTTGCCGAAGGGCTTCAGGTCGCCGATGTGCGGCACCTTCGAGCCGATGCGGTTGAAGTCGTCGAGGGTGAGCTCGACATCGGCCTCGCGGGCGATCGCGAGGAGATGCAGCACGATGTTCGTCGAGCCGCCGAGCGCCATGCCGACCGCGATGGCGTTCTCGAACGCCTTCTTCGTCAGGATCTGCCGGGCGGTGATGCCGTGCTTCAGGAGGTTCACGACCGCCTCACCCGAGCGGTGGGCGTAGTAGTCGCGACGGCGGTCGGCGGATGCCGGTGACGCCGAGCCCGGCAGCGAGAGCCCGAGCGCCTCCGCGACCGAGGCCATCGTGTTGGCGGTGTACATGCCGCCGCACGCACCCTCGCCGGGCGCGAACGCGCATTCGATGCGCTTCGCGTCCTCTTCGCTCATGGTGCCCGCCTTGACAGCGCCGACCGCCTCGAAGGAGTCGATGATCGTGATGTCCTTCTCGGTGCCGTCGGAGAGGCGCACCCAGCCGGGCGCGATCGAGCCGGCGTAGAGGAAGACGGAGGCGAGGTCGAGCCGAGCGGCGGCCATGAGCATGCCGGGGATCGACTTGTCGCAGCCGGCGAGGAGCACGGAGCCGTCGAGGCGCTCGGCCTGCATGACGACCTCGACCGAGTCGGCGATGACCTCACGCGAGACGAGCGAGAAGTGCATGCCCTCGTGCCCCATCGAGATGCCGTCGGAGACCGAGACGGTGCCGAACTGCAGCGGGTAGCCGCCACCGCCGTGCACGCCCTCCTTCGCGGCCTGCGCGAGGCGGGCGAGCGAGAGGTTGCACGGCGTGATCTCGTTCCACGAGCTCGCGATGCCGATCTGCGGCTTGTCCCAGTCGGCATCGCCCATGCCGACGGCGCGGAGCATGCCCCGGCTCGTGGTGGCTTCGATGCCGTCGGTGACGGTACGACTACGCGGTTTGGGATCGATCTCCGACATGCATTCGAGTCTATGGCCAGCGGGAAGCGGCCTCGCGCGCGGCGTCGCGCGCATCCGCGAGGCGCTCGAGCAGCTCGGCGACGTCGTCGGTGCTGCGCACGCGGTGCGTCGCGATGGACTTGCCCTGGCCGACCTTGACGCCCACGTCGTCGTCGTCGAGCGCCGCGAAGGCGTCTTCGTCGGTGACGTCGTCGCCGACGTAGATGACGGCCGTCGCGCCGACGTGCTGGCGGAGTCTCGTGAGCGACTCGCCCTTGTCGCTCGACCGCACCGCGAACTCGAGCACGGCCTTGCCGGTGCGCACGGTGATGCCGAGGAGTTCGGCCGCCACGCGGTCTCGGGCGCTGTGCTGCAGCGCCGTGCCGGTCTTCGACGGCAGGCGCCGGGTGTGCAGGGCGAGTCCGGCGGGCTTGCGCTCGATCCACGCGCCGTCGGTGCCGGAGGCGACCTCCTCGACGATCTCCGAGAGGCGCTCGAGCTTCACGAGCTCCGAGTCGCGCAGGTCGATCGTCGCGGCGCCGGGTTCGAGCTGCAGTTCGACGCCGTGCGAGCCGCTGAGGAGCGTGCCGGCCGGCGGGCTCGCAACCTGACCGAGGCTGTCGAGCGCGCGCCCCGAGACGATCGCGACCCGCGTGTCGTCGGAGGCGGCCAGCCGTTCGATGGCGGCCCGCGCCCGCTGCGACGCCCGCGCGTCTTCGGGGCGGTCGACGAGCGGGGCGAGGGTGCCGTCGAAGTCGAGCGCGACGAGCAGGCGCTCGCTGCTCGCGAGGCGCGCGATCGCCGTCTGCAGCGGGTCGGAGACGCCCGGCGCGATGATCCCCGTGCCGGTGAGGGTCTCGAGGAACGTCGCCGACCACTTGGCCACGTCGTTCTCGAGCACACGCCGGCGCAGGGCGCGCATGCGGCGGGCGCGTTCGCGACGCGGCATCCGCACCGCTTCGACGATCGCGTCCTTCAGGCCCTCGATGTCGTGCGGGTTCACGAGCACCGCCTGGCGGAGCTCGTCGGACGCCCCGGTGAACTCGCTGAGCAGCAGCACGCCGTCATCGTCGAAGCGGCAGGCCACGTACTCCTTCGCGACGAGGTTCATGCCGTCGCGGAGCGCGGTGACGAGCATCACGTCGGCCGCGAGGTAGAGCGCCACCATCTCCTCACGGGGGTAGCCGTGGTGGAGGTACGCGATCGCCTGGTGGCCGAGCGTCGAGTAGTCGCCGTTCAGGCGACCGACCTGCAGCTCGATCTCGTCTCGCAGCTGCCGGTACGTCTCGACGCGCTCGCGCGACGGACTCGCGACCTGCACGAGCGTGACGTCCTCCACCGAGAGCCGGCCGTCGCGCAGCAGCTCGCCGAAGGCCTTGACCCGGTGGCGGATGCCCTTCGTGTAGTCGAGCCGGTCGACGCCGAGCATGATCGTCTCGGGGTTGCCGAGGCTCTCGCGGATCTCGCGGGCGCGCTCCTGCACCTCGGGCCGGCGCGCGAGCTCCTCGAACCCGGCCGCGTCGATCGAGATCGGGAAGTGGCGCGCGACCACCCGACGCGTCTCGCCGTCGGAGTCGGGCACGTCGATGATCGTGCCGCGCGTGGAGTACCCGAACAGCCGTCGCACCGCCCGCGAGAAGTTGCCGGCGTCGGCGGCGCGCTGGAAACCGATGACGTCGGCGCCGAGGAGGCCGTCGATGACCTGGCGCCGCCACGGCAGCTGCGAGTAGATGCCGTATGCCGGGAACGGGATGTGATTGAAGAAGCCGATCACGAGGTCGGGCCGCGCCTCGCGGAGCATCCGCGGCACGAGCTGCAGCTGGTAGTCCTGCACCCAGACGACCGCACCGTCGGATGCCGCGCGCGCGGCGGCCTCGGCGAAGCGGCGGTTGACCCGCACGTACGCTTCCCACCACTCGCGGTGGAACCTCGGCGGCGCGATCACGTCGTGGTAGAGCGGCCACAGCGTGTCGTTCGAGAAGCCCTCGTAGTACTCTTCGAGCTCTTGCGCCGAGAGCGGCACCGGGATGATCGAGATCCCGTCGTGCTCGAACGGGTCGAACTCGCGGTCCGCGACGCCAGTCCAGCCGATCCACGCGCCGTCGGCGGCGCGCATGACGGGCTCGAGGGCGGTGACGAGACCGCCCGGAGAGCCCTTCCAGCGCGTCTCTCCGCCGGGGCCCTCCTCGTAGTCGACGGGGAGCCGGTTCGAGACGACGATCATGTCGTAGACGTGATCGACGTACAGGTCGTCGCGTTCCGGTTCAGGGGCGTTCATATGCTGGATGTCCCTCCTCGCGGTTCCTCAGGCTAACAGTCGGCCGTCCCCCGCCCGTCGGGGTTGCGGGAACCGTCGGACATGTCGCAGGGGTGAACGAGAGCGGCGCCCCCCGGCGAACAGGCGCGTCGACTCGAGCGTGGCCGGAGGCTCAGCCGAGCGCGGTCGCCGCGAATCCGATCGAGCGGATGCCACGCCGTCGGGCCACGATGAACGCCGTGCCGATCGCGCCGAGGATCCCGAACAACGCGACGGCTCCGGCCGCCGCGGCGACCGCCCCGCCGCCCGCTCCGGAGACGATGAGCTGCATGCCCTGCACGGCCCACGTCAACGGAAGGAACGGGCTGATCGCCTGGAACGGGCCGCTCAGCACCTCGATCGGATACAGGCCGCCGGATGCCGCGAGCTGCAGTGCCACGAGCACGAGCGAGACGAGCATGCCCGCGCGCCCGAACGCGACGGTGAGGAACGCGTGCACGGCGGTGAACGCGAGGGCGAGCAGTGCCGCGAACGCGAGGGTCTGCGGCAGGAGCGTCCACGCGACGCCGAGGGCGCCGTGCAGGAGCAGCACCACCGTGACGGCCTGCGCGAGCGCGAGGAGCCCGGCGCGAGCGAGCGCCCGACCGACGAGGCCGGCCGTCGTGGCCGTGCTGCGCAGGGCCTCGCGACCGAACGGACGGAAGACGAGGAACATCGCCATCGCCCCGATCCACAGCCCGATCGGCACGAACAGCATGCCGATCACCTCGCCGATCGACCCGATCTCGTGGTCGCGCTCGGCCGCCGCGGTCACCGGCTCGGCGACGACGTCGGCGGTCTTCGCGGCATCCACGTCGGTCAGCGCGCTCGCCTGCTCGGCGCCCGAGGCGAGTCCGGTCGCGAGCTCGTCCGCGCCCGACGCGAGCTGCGCCGCACCCGACGCGGCATCGGCCGCACCGGCCGAGAGCTGCCCGAGCCCGGTCGCGAGCTCGCCGATGCCGGCCGCGAGCTCGTCGCCACCGGCGGCGACCTCGGCGCCGCCGTCCCGGAGTGGCTGCGACCCGGCCGCGAGCTGCTCCGCGCCGCCGGCGAGGTGATCGATGCCGGTCTCGAGCGATGCGAGACCCGCCGCGCCCGCGGCGAGAGGGGGTCCCTGATCAGCGATCGCGTCGAGCGTGCCGCTGACCGTCGCGAGCTCCTTGTAGAGGGCCGGAATCGCCGTCGGGTCCGTATTCGCGAGGATCCTCGCGGTGACGTCGGCGAGCTGAGCCGAGTATCCATCGACCGCGCTCACGAATCCGGATACCCCGGTGCCGAGCTGACCGAGTCCATCGGTCTTCGATGACAGCTGACCGACGCCTCCCACGAGCCCGTCGACGCCGGCGGCGTAGTCCGCCACGCCGCCCGTGTACTGCGCCACGCCGTCGGCGTACGCGGCAGCGCCGCGCGCGGCGTCGGTCGCACCTGTCGCGGCGGTCGCGACGCCGCTCGAGAGCGTGCCGAGCCCGCTTGCGAGGCCGTCGACGCCCGAGGAGATCTGCGTCGCCCCGTCGGCGGCTTCGCCAAGCGAACCGCCCACCGTCGCGAGGTTCGAGTAGAACCCCTCGAGGTACTGCGCCGTGAGCTCGCGACCGAACGCGCCCGTCATCGCGTCGCCGACCGACTGGGCGACCGCGCCGGCGAGGTAGCCGTGCGCGTCGTCGGTGCGGATGTCGAGGTTCGCCTGCGTGGGCGCGTCGCTCGAAAGCGACGTGACCGACGACGAGAAGTCCGACGGGATCGTGAGCACCGCGTAGGCGTCTCCGGAGGCGAGCAGGTCGGCGGCTTCGTCGTCGTTCGAGATCGTCCACTCGAACCCGGCGCTGTCGCCGCCCGTGAGCTCGGTGACGAGCTGGCGACCGGCGAGCACGGGCTGCTCGGTGCCGTCGGGCAGGGTCATGGTGACCATCTCGTCGTTGTTCACGACGATCGCGGGAATGGTCTCGAGGTTGTCGTTCGCGCCGGCGAATGCGCCCGAGACGAGGCCGGCGACGGCGAGCGGCACGGCGATGACGGCCGCGACGAGCGCGCCGTGACGCACGCGTCGTTCGGTCGGCGTGGCGCCGAGGAGTCGAGAGAGTCGGGTGCTCATCGTGCGAGCTCCTTCACGGTCGAGACGGGTTCGATGGTCCGGATTCCGCGAGCCGCGAGCTCGGGCGAGGCATCGGGTGAGACGGCGGTCGCGCCCAGTCCGACGATGATCGTGACCGTCGCCGGCACGAGCTCGGCGAGCGCGAGCCACAGCTCGGGGCTCGACACCCCCGGCTCGTCGTCGAGGTCGAGCACGACCGCCCGCGGTCGCTCGGCGAGTGCCGCAGCGACGGCAACGAGGAGGCGCGCCTCGAGGCCGAGCGAGGCGAGCGGCGTGTCGACGTCGAAGCGCGGGCCGTCGGCGCCGGGCCCGAACGCGTCGGCGGCGCGTCGCGTCCACGTGCGCACGAGTGCGGTCGACGGCGCGAGGCGGTACCACGGACGGGTGGCGTCGAGTCGCCGGGCCACGACATCGCCGGCGGTGCCGCCGCCCGCGGCATCCGTCGTCACCTCGGCGATCGCCACCCGACGCATGACGGCTCGCGCATCCGACGGAAGTGGGGCCCCGAGCACCGCAAGGCGACCCGCCACGGGTGCCAGTCGCCCGGCGAGGGTCGCGGCGACGATGCGGCGATCGACCGCGTCGCCCCGCACGGCGAGCACGGCGCCGACGGGCACCTCGACGGTGATGGGACCGATCGGGCGCTCCACGAGGCCGAACACGGCGCCATCGGCGTTCACGGCAGCCGGACGGGCAGCGGCCCACTCCTCGAGCTCGAGGTGTTCGCGCAGGCCCTCGCCCTCGATGTCGACGACGGGAAGCCGCTTCGCGAGCCAGCCCGGCAGCCACCAGGCGGCGTTCCCTGCCAGTGCCATCGCGGCGGGTACGAGCGTCATCCGCACGAGGAACGCGTCGAATACGACACCGATCGCGAGCGCGAACGCGATCCCCTTGATCACCCCTGAGCCTTCGGGGACGAAAGCGAAGAAGACGAAGAACATGATGAGGGCGGCGGCAGTGACGACCCGGGCGGCGTGCTGGAAGCCGTGCACGACCGATCGCCTCGCCTCCCCCGTCTTCACGAACTCCTCGCGCATGCCCGAGACGAGGAACACCTCGTAGTCCATCGCGAGGCCGAAGAGCACGGCCATGAGGAGGATCGGCAGGAAGCTGAGGATCGGCCCCGGTTCGACGTGCAGCAGCTCGGCGAACCAGCCCCACTGGAAGATCGCGACGGTCACGCCGATCGCGCCGAACGCCGAGAGGAGGAAGCCGAGGGCGGCCTTCACCGGCACGAAGACCGAGCGGAACACCATGAGCAGCAGCACGATCGAGAGGCCCACCACGATGAGCGCGAAGGGGATGAGCGCGTCGGCGAGGCGGTTCGAGATGTCGATCGCGACCGCCGTGTAGCCCGTGACGGCGATCGGGGTGCCGAAGTCGGCCTCGATCGAGGGTCGCAGCTCGCGGATCGTCTCGACGAGCGCCTTCGTCTCGGGCGAATCGGGCGCGCTCTCGGGGATGACCTGGATGATCGCGGTGTCCACGGTCTCGTTCGGCAGGCCCTCGCCGACGAAGGCCACATCGTCGAGCTCGCCGAGCCGCGAGCCGATCGCGTCGAGGTCGTCGAACACGTCGGTCGTCTGCGTGATGTCGACCGTCACGATGAGCGGCCCGTTGTACCCGGGACCGAAACCGTTCTCGATCATCTCGTACGCCTCGCGCTGGCTCGACCCTTCCGCGCCCGAGCCGTTCGGCAGGTTCAGGTCGAGGCTCGCGGCCGGGATCGCGGCTGCGCCGAGCACGCCGACGACCGCGACGACGAAGACGACGGGTGCCTTCAGCACGAGGTCGACCCATCGCCGGCCGAGCGTGCGGCGGCCGCTGTCATCGTGGGCGTTGGCCCGGCGGTGGGCACGGCTGCCCGGCTTCGGCACGAGCCGCCGGCCGAGCACGCCGAGGAGCGCGGGCAGCAGCGTCACGGCGCCGGCGACGGCGATGAAGACGGCGAACGCGGCGCCGACGCCCATGACACTGAGGAAGGGGATGCCGACGACGAGCAGGCCGAGCAGCGCGATGATCACGGTGAGGCCGGCGAAGACGACGGCCCCGCCGGCGGTGGCGACCGCCTCGGCCGCCGATTCCTCGGGGTCCTCCCCGCGGGCGAGCTGGTTGCGGTGGCGCGACAGGATGAAGAGCGCGTAGTCGATGCCGACGGCGAGGCCGATCATGACGGCGAGCATCGGCGCCGTCGAGGAGACCGTCGTGAACGCCGCGACGATCGAGATGCCGCCGAATGCCGCCCCGACGCCGACGAGGGCGGTGAGCAGCGGCATCCCGGCCGAGAGCAGCGAACCGAAGGTGATGAGGAGCACGACTGCGGCGAAGAGCACGCCGAAGACCTCGGTGATCGTGAGCCCGAAGCTCGTCTCCTGGAAGACGTCGCCGCCGAACGCGACCTCGAGGCCTGCCGAGCGGCCGAGGTCACCCGTCGCCATGACCTGCTCGAGCGACTCGGGCGTCACCTCGGTCACGGGCCCGTCGAACGTGACCTGGATGTAGGCAGTGCGCTCGTCGGACGAGACCTGGTCGCCCGCGTACTCGTCGAAGGGGCCGAGCACGCTCGCCACCCCGTCGACCTGCTCGAGCTCGGCTTCCATCGCTTCGATCGCGTCGCGGTACGAGGCTTCCTCGACGGATGCCCCGTCGGGCGCCTCGACGACGGACTTGGCTGCGGCGCCGGCCGTCTGCGGGAACACGGCGGCCAGCTGGTCGATCGCCGTCTGCGATTCGGTTCCGGGGATCGCGAAGGAGTCCTGCAGCTGGCCGCCGAGGCCGATGCCGGCGCCGAGGAGCGCGGCGAGGGCGAGCACCCAGGCCGAGATGACGAGCCAGGCGCGCCGGAACGCGAATCCGCCGATGCGGTGGAGGAGGAGTGCCACGGGATGTCTCTCAGTCGTCGGTGTTCCGGCGGCAGCCGTCTGCCGGGGTGAGCAGCTCGGCGAGCACGGAGTGCAGCACCTCCCGCAACTCGTCGTCGTCGGGGAGAGGGTGCTCGTCGGCGAACGACCGACCCGCGGTGAGCAGGAACGCCGCGCCGCCGAGCGCGACCCCGAAGCGCACCTGCTCGGCCACGCTCTCGCGCTCCTCGGCGATGGCGGCCGCGAGTCGGCGCACCGCCGCGTTCGCCCGGTGGATGATCGGGAGGTCGAGGCTCGGCCCCTGGATGAGGAAGACGTGCACCGCCTCCCGATGCTCGAGCAGAACGTCGACGACCCGCTCGACGAGCAGGCGGCGTCGACCGCTCCCGCGTTCGGCGAGGAAGTCCTCGAGCACGGATTCGAACTCGGCCACCGCCGGCTCGATGGCGGCCTCGAGCAGTGCCTCCTTCGAGGCGTAGTGGTAGAGCACGCTCGACTTCGAGTACCCCGCGTGGTCGGCGATGTGCTGCAGCGAGGAGGCGGCGAACCCGACGCGCGCGAACTGCTCGAGCGCGACGTGCTTGAGCTCGTCGGCGGCGCGCACGCGGATCGTCGGTATGGCATCGGTGGGCATGCATCCGACGCTAATTGACCGATCGGTCAGAACCTGCCCGATCGGTCAGATTCACGGATGACTCACAGCGCCCCTTCACGTCGCGGTAGCGTTGCCGCATGCGCAAGTACCTCTTCAGCGGAGCAGTGATCAGTGCGATCTTCGGCGCGGTCGGGGTCATCAAGGCGACGGCATCGGGTCCTCGAGACTGGCGCCTCCTGCTCATGTGGATCTCGTGGGCGGCGAGCCTCGCCATCGCGATCGGCACGGTCGCCGACGAGGACAAGCGCGCCGAACTCATCGACTAGCGGCGGCATCTCCCGCTCGAGTTCCCCCCGTTCCCCGGCCGCAACCCGGGGAATGCGGCGTGTCACCCGCGATCCGCGGCGCGAGGCCTGAGACTGAATGCAGACCCGCCGCACGACCAGATCGTGCGATCCGACCACCGAGAGGGGCCACCGATGTTCCGCCGCTGGCGCAGAGCGAGGCTCGCAGCACAAGCCTCAGCCCATGCTGCCGCCCCGACGCCGCGTCCCACCGCGGCGGACCTGCGTGGCGAACACCTCTTCGAGCTCCTGAACGCGAAGCTCGCGGAATTCATCGGCCCCGGCGGGACCTGGTCACTCGTGCGTCGCAGTGACGACGACACCGACCGCATCTTCGATGCGATGCTGACCCACCAGATCGCCGCTGAGCTCACACGCACCCTGCTCGACGAGCGCGAGGCGATCGCCGTCGTCGTGCCTGCCGAAGACGAGCCGCTCGCCCTCAGCTGGGAGCCGTCGCCGCTCGTGCTCTGGGCGGACCCCGTCGTCGACACCGAGACCCGGGCGGATGCCTCGCTCGGGGCGATCGGCGACGACGGCGTCGAGATCGAGGCCCGCGCAGCCTGAGCGTTCGGCGCTCCAAAATCGGCTGCGCAATCTTGTACGGCCGCATCGAGAAGCCGCTGTCCCGTCTTTCGTAGCGTGATCTTCGGGCACCCCGCCCGGCCGACACGACGAGAGGCAGACCGATGAGCGCCGCCCAGCAGACCTCGCCCGAGGCATCCGCCGAGACCGCACCGGCCCGCGTCGAACGGCGCCGCAACCGCGGGATCCGCTCGACCGACCTCGCCCAGGTCGCCGTCTTCGCCGCCCTCATCGCCGCGCTCGGGCTGCCCGGCGCCATCTCGCTCGGCGGCATGGCCGTGCCGATCACGTTCCAGACCCTCGGCGTGATGCTCGCCGGCGCCATCCTCGGCGCGAGGAAGGGCACGCTCGCGGTCCTGCTCCTGATCGTGCTCGTCGCGGCGGGCCTGCCCCTGCTCTCCGGCGGTCGCGGCGGGCTCGGCGTGTTCGTCGGCCCGTCGGTCGGCTACCTCGTCGGCTGGCTGCTCGGCGCCGCCGTCATCGGCTGGTGCACCGCGCGCCTGCTCCCCCGCTACCGCGTTCTGCCGGCGATCGCCGCCACGGCGCTCGGCGGCATCGTCGCGATCTACCTCGTCGGAATCCCCGCCTTCGCCGCGATCACCGGCACGCCGATCGGCGCGGCGCTCCTCGGAGCGACGGTGTTCCTGCCCGGCGACCTCGCGAAGGTCGTCGTCACCGTGCTCGTCGCGAAGCGCGTGCACCGCGCCTGGCCGGGCATCATCGCGGCGCAGCCGTGGCCGTGGCAGCGCCGCGGCAGCGCGCCCGTCGCATGACCGGCTGGCTCCGGGGCGCCCGCCACGACGTCGCCCTCGCGTTCGACGGCGACGTCGTGACGTACGGGCAGCTCGCGCGCGCCGTGTCCGAGGTCCGTCTGCCGGCCGGCGACGGCCCGATCGGATGCCCCGGCACGGCGCCCGTTCCCCTCATCACGACCGTGCTCGCCGCGCTCGAGCGCGGGCGTCCCGTGCTCGTCGGCGGAGATGCCGTTGAGGCCGCGCGCATCGCTGATCGGCTCCCGGCGGGCACGGAGCTCGCGCTCCGCACCTCGGGCTCCTCGGATGCCGCGGGCGGCGCTCGCGTCGTCGCGCGCACGAACGACTCGTGGCTCGCCTCCGCCGCGGCGCTCGCCGAGCTCACGGGGCTGACGTCGGCCGACCGCGTGGCGATCACGGCCCCCCTGCACGTCTCGATGCAGCTGTACGCGGCCCTGCACGCGCTCTGGCTCGGCGCGTCGGTGGGCGATCGGATCGAGGAGGCGACGGCGGTGCAGGTGACGCCGACCCGTCTCCAGCGTCTGCTCGACGGAGACGCGGTGCCGCGAACCGCGGTCGTGGCCGGTGCGGCGATGAGCCCCGACCTCGCCGCCCGAGCCGAGGCACGAGGCATCCGCGTCATCGAGTACTACGGGGCAGCCGAGCTCAGCTTCGTCGCAGCGGGCGAGCACGGCGAGCTCGTGCCATTCCCTGGCGTCGAGGTGGAGTTGCGCCCGACATCGCACGGCGCAGAACTGTGGTCGCGATCGCCCTACCTCGCGCTCGGCGTCGTCGGGGGCGGGATGCTGCGCCGCGACGATGACGGCTTCGCCACCGTGGGCGACCTCGCCGAGCGCACGGCACGGGGCGGACTCAGGGTGCTCGGGCGTGGGGACGCCGCCATCACCACGGCCGGCGCGACGGTGCTCGCCGAGGACGTCGAGGCGCGACTCGCGCAACTCCCCGGGGTCGACGCCGCGGCCGTCTTCGGTGAGTCGCATGCGCTGCTCGGCGAACGCATCGTCGCCGTCGTCGAGCTCGCCGCCGGAGCCACCCTCGCCGACGTCGTCGCCGCGGCTCGGAGCCGACTCGCCACTGCCGAGTTGCCTCGCCGCTGGGTGGTCGCGCCGGTGCCGCGCACCGATTCGGGCAAGATCGCACGGGGGCGAGTGAGGAACGAGATTCTGGCGAACGCCGGAACGGTGCATCCGCCGCGTTCCGATGCCGGAGCCGTCTCGTGACCGCGACGGTGCTCGTCGCCGCTCGCCGCACCCCGATCGGCACGGCGGGCCGCGCGTTCGCCGATCACCCGGTCGATGCGCTCGCGGCGCCGGTGCTGGCCGCGGTGGCCGGCATCGTGGCACCCGCCGGGCTGCCCGTCGAGGATGTCGTGCTCGGCAACTGCATGGGGCCGGGCGGCGACGTCGCCAGGGTCGCCGCATTGCGCGCCGGCCTCGGCGTGCAGGTGCCCGGGGTCACGGTCGATCGCCAGTGCGGGTCGGGGCTCGACGCCGTCGCGAACGCCGCAGCACGGGTCCGGGCGGGCGATGCACGACTGCTCCTCGCCGGCGGGGCCGAAT
>JAPSJT010000294.1 GCA_031178045.1 Agromyces sp. | reverse complement strand
GCTGGGTGCGACCCGATAAGGTATGGAGTCAACGATTCCTCCATCAGAGCGGGCACTCGCCCGTGCCTCCACCTGATTGCCCGGAGGCGGACCGATCCGCGTGGCATGACCTGATACGAGACGGCGGATGCCGGAGCGCACCCCCGCCCCTCGCCCCCTCGTTCCGGCGACACCGTGTCACCGGAACCGCGATCGACCGTCGATCGCATCGGGCTCGCATCAGCGGCGCCCATAGGAAAAAGAAGGACAGCAGTATGGCAACCGGAACCGTCAAGTGGTTCAACGCCGAAAAGGGCTTCGGCTTCATCGCTCCTGACGACGGCAGCGCCGACGTCTTCGCGCACTTCAGCGCCATCACGGGCAGCGGCTACCGCTCGCTCGAAGAGGGCCAGAAGGTCGAGTTCGAGGTCGCGCAGGGGCCCAAGGGCCTGCAGGCCGAGAACATCCGCGGCCTCTGAGAGATCGCACCACGACGAACGCCGTCGCAGCCTCGTGCTGCGACGGCGTTCCTCGTTCCTGGCCCGCGCGGCTCAGCTCGGCAGCAGCGACGCCTCGGCGGCGGCGTCCGACACGTGGTCGCGCCAGGAGTGGCGCGGTTCGTAGCCGAGCACACGACGCGCCTTCTCGATGGAGAGGAGCGTGTCGTTCGCGCCGAGCTCGGCCCGCACCGGGACATCCGGGAAGACCTCGGCCACGAGTTCGGCGTTCGGCCGGGTCATGACGGTGTCGGCGGCCGCGATGATGAATCGGTCGAAGCCCGGCTTCGCGTTCGCGAGCGCGCGGCTCACCGCCTGCGCCCCGTCGCGTCCGTCGATGTAGCCCCAGAGGTTCCACTTGCGCAGCGTCGCGTCGGCGTCGAACGCGGGGAAGGCGGCGTAGTCGGCCGGGTCCATGACATTCGAGAAGCGCAATGCGGTGATCGAGAGCTCGGGGTTCCAGCGCACGAGCTCGATCGCCATCTGCTCCTCGAGGTGCTTGACGAGCGAGTAGGTGCTCTCGGGTCGCGCCGGGTACTCCTCGTCGACCGGGATGTAGGGCGGCGGCACGTCGAAGGGCAGGCCGAGCACCGTCTCGCTCGACGCCGTCACGATGCGCGTGATCCCGAGCCGCTTCGCCGCCTGGAAGACGTTGAAGGTCGAGAGCATGTTGTTGTGGAACGTCGCGATGTCGCTGAGGAGCCCCGGCGCGGGAATCGCCGCGAGATGCACGATGGCATCGACGCCGTCGTGGCGGTCGTCGACGCCTGCGACCGCATCGACGACCTGGCCGAAGTCCGTGAGGTCGACCTGCGTGAACGTGCCGCGCTCGCCGAAGCGGTCGAGGTTCACGACCTCGTGACCCTCCTCGCGGAGCGTGCGGACGACGGTGCGGCCGAGCTTGCCCGAGCCACCGGTGACGGCGATGCGCATGGAGCCAGTCTGCCACCGTTCGCGCGCAAGCCCTTTTCCCGCTCACGCCGCCCGGCCTACGCTCGCGGCATGGCCGAGGATCCCGAGCGACCGGGTGCCGAGCACTGGGTGCCGCCCGGCGCGGACGTCGAGGAGCTGCGCCACGCCGCTCCCGAATGCCGGGGCTGCGAGCTGTGGCGGGACGCGACGCAGGTCGTGTTCTCGAAGGGCCGCCCCGGGGCGGCGCTCATGCTCGTCGGCGAGCAGCCGGGCGACAAGGAGGACCTCGCAGGGGAGCCGTTCATCGGTCCGGCCGGCCGCCTGCTCGCCGACGCCGTCGATGCGGCCGGAATCGCCCGCGACGACGTGTACGTCACGAACGCGGTGAAGCACTTCCGCTTCGAACGACGTGGCAAGCGGCGCATCCACGAGAAGCCGGCCGTCGCCCACATCGTGGCGTGCCGCCCGTGGCTCGAGGCGGAGTTCGACGCGGTCTCGCCCTCGGTCGTCGTGGCGCTCGGTGCGACCGCGGCGCGCTCGGTGCTCGGCCGGACCGTGCGCATCGGGCAGGTGCGCGGCACGGTGCTGCCCCCGGATGCCGCCGGCGGGGCATCCGCCCTGCCTGCGCCGGTGCTCGTGACGACGCATCCGTCAGCGCTCCTCCGCATCGAGGAGCCGGCCGACCGCACGGCCGCCTTCGAGGCGTTCGTCGAGGATCTTCGCACCGCCGCCGACGCGGC
>JAPSJT010000007.1 GCA_031178045.1 Agromyces sp. | reverse complement strand
CCGAAGTAGTCGAGCTGCTGTTCGTACGGCAGGTTGACCTCGCCGAGGAGCATCGCCTCGCTCGAGCGGCGTTGCAGGAAGCGGCGGATGTCGCGCAGGAACTCGTGCGGATCCCCGATCTCCACGCCCTCGGGCGGCTCGAGGAGGAACGGCACCGCATCCACCCGGAACCCCGAGACGCCGAGCTGCAGCCAGAACCCGATGGTCTTCGCGATCTGGTCGCGGACGGCGGGATTCGCGATGTTCAGATCGGGCTGGTGCCGGTAGAAGCTGTGCAGGTAGTACTGGCCCGTGCGCTCGTCGAACTCCCAGATGCTCTGCTCCTCGCCGGGGAACACCTGGTTCGCCGAGTTCGGCGGCTCGACATCGCTCCACACGTAGTAATCGCGGAACGGAGCGGTGCGGCTCCGCCTCGCGGACTTGAACCAGGGATGCCGATCCGAGGTGTGGTTCATCACGAAGTCGATGATCACCCGCATGCCGCGATCGCGAGCGGTGCGGATGAACTCGACGACGTCGCCGAGCTCGCCGAGTCGCGGATCGACGTTCGTGAAGTCGATGATGTCGTATCCGTCGTCGCGGTCGGGTGTCGGCTGGAACGGCATGAGCCAGATCACCGTGACCCCGAGCTCCGAGAGGTGGTCGAGCCGGTGCGCGAGTCCCTCGAAGTCGCCCGCGCCGTCATCGTTCCAGTCCATGAACGTCTCGACATCGAGGCAGTAGACGATCGCGGTCTTCCACCAGAGATCGCTCCGGTCGGTGATCCTCATCGACCGGCCCCCTTCAGTGCGGGCAGCACCCGTTCGCCGAAGGTGTCGATGAATCCGTCCTGCTCGGTGCCGACGTGGTGCAGGTAGATGCGGTCGACGCCGGCGTCGGCGATGCGTGCGAGGTGGTCGAGGTGCCGGGCCGGATCGGCGGAGCACAGCAGGGTCTCGCCCACCTGCTCGGGAGCGACGTCGGCGGTGCGCTCGTCGAAGTCCTCCGGCCGGTCGAGCTCCCACGCGAGGTGCGCGGGGACGAGGCTCTGCCGCCACTGGTCGTGCGCGATGGCCAGCGCCTCCTCGTCGGTGGGCGCCCAGCTGAGGTGCACCTGCACGGCGATCGGCCCGCGCCCGCCGGCCTCGCGGTAGGCGTCCATGAACTCGCGGAGCGCGTCGACCGGCTGGTCGATCGTGATGACGCCGTCGGCCCACGTGGCGACCTCGCGGGCCGTCTCCGTGCTCACGGCCGCCGCGAACAGTGGCGGCGGCACCTCGGGAAGGCTCCACACGCGGGCGCGGTCGACGCGGATCAGTCCATCGGTCGAGACCTCCTCGCCGGCGAGCAGGCGGCGGATGACGTCGACCGTCTCGGTGAGCCTCGCGTCGCGCTCCTCTTTGTCAGGCCACGGATCACCCGTGACGTGTTCGTTGATCGCCTCGCCGCTGCCGATCGCCGCCCAGAAGCGCCCGGGGTACATCTCGCCGAGTGTCGCGATCTTCTGGGCGGCCACGGCCGGGTGGTACCGCTGTCCGGGAGCGGTGACGACGCCGAGCGAGAACCGGGTGGCCTCGAGCGCGGCGGCCAGCCAGCTCCAGGCATACCCGGAGTGGCCCTGGCGGACGCTCCACGGCTCCAGGTGGTCGCTGCACATGGCGGCGTCGAAGCCCGCCTGCTCGGCGCGTTTCACCGCCTCGAGCAGGCGACTGGGCGGCAGTTGTTCGTGCGAGGCGTGGAATCCCACGATCGTCATCCGCATTCCTTTCGTCGTCCCGAGGGTTCCGCGGCCCTCGAGGACCGGCAACCCCTTGCCGAGGCTGCGCAGGCGGTGTAGCGCGCGCTCTAGGCTGGGGGGCATGGCAGAACGCGCATCCTGGTCGCTCGGCGCGGCCCTCCGCGGGGTCTTCGGCGCGAGGACGATCGACGAGGACACCTGGGACGATCTCGAGGCGGCGATGATCCGTGCCGACTTCGGTCCGTCGGTGACCGAGGAGATCGTCGAGGCGATCAAGACCCAGGTCGAGCGGTACAAGACGACCGACCCGCGGGACGTGCAGCGGATGCTCCGCGACCTCATCGAGGAGCGGCTCGCGAAGTACGACCCGACCCTGAAGCTCACGGAGCGTCCGGCCGTCGTGCTCGTCGTCGGGGTGAACGGCGTCGGCAAGACGACGACGATCGGCAAGTTCGCGCGCTTCCTCCGCACCTTCGACCGAAGCGTCGTGGTCGGCGCCGCCGACACGTTCCGTGCCGCGGCCGTCGATCAGCTCGCGACGTGGGCCGACCGCGCCGGCGTGGGGATCGTGCGGCCCGAGCGCGAAGGCCAGGACCCGGCATCCGTCGCCTTCCAGACGGTCGCGAAGGCCAAGCAGGACGGCACTGAGATCGTCATCATCGACACGGCGGGCCGGTTGCACACCAAGGGCGGCCTCATGGACGAGCTCGGCAAGATCAAGCGCGTCGTCGAGAAGCAGGCGCCCATCAGCGAGGTGCTCCTCGTGCTCGACGCGACGACCGGGCAGAACGGGCTCGCCCAGGCCGAGGCGTTCATCGAGCACGGCGGCGTCACGGGTCTCGTGCTCACGAAGCTCGACGGCAGCGCGAAGGGCGGTTTCGTGCTCGCCGTGCAGGAGAAGACGGGTCTGCCGATCAAGCTCATCGGCCAGGGCGAGGGCATCAACGACCTCACCGGATTCACGCCGCACGTCTTCGCGCAGAAGCTCGTCGGCTAGGAGGGACGGATGGCGATCGAACACGATTACTTCGGCCTCATCGGCGACTACTGGTCGGAGCAGGTGCAGTACGGCGATCAAGACGTCGAGGTCGTGCTCGACGCCGACGGCGACCTCGTCACGACCGCATCGCTCGACGCGGCCGCGACCATGGTCGGCGAGCTCGAGCTCGTCGACGACGAGGTGCGCTCGCACTTCGTGAGTCAGCTCGACTCGGGCTCTTCGCCGGTCTCGCGCTTCCTCCGCTCGCTCCTCGAGGGCGACGACGATGAAGCGGATGCCGCGGCCGACGCGATCTCGCGCGACTCCGGCGATCGCGACATCGATGCGCTGCGCTCGCTCACCCTCGTGCGGGTCGACCTCCGGCCCGACGCCGACGGCGACGGTGAGCACTTCGCCGAACTCGAGTACGGGCTCGCGCCCGAAGAGGTCGACGCGCGTCTGGTGGCGGTCGTCGACATCGCCCGCGACGTCGTGGACGTGCGCTTCGACGCCTGACGGCGGAGGGACCGGCCGGCTGGCTCGCTTAGACTTGGTGCACCATGGCTACCTTCGGAAACCTGTCTGATCGGCTCGCCGAGACCTTCAAGAACCTTCGCACCAAGGGCAAGCTCTCGGCTGCCGACGTCGACGGCACGGTCCGCGAGATCCGGCGCGCCCTGCTCGACGCCGACGTCGCGCTCGATGTCGTCAAGCAGTTCACGGCGCACGTCCGCGAGCGCGCACTCGGCGACGAGGTCAACAAGGCGCTGAATCCGGCGCAGCAGGTCGTGCAGATCGTCAACGAGGAGCTCGTCTCGATCCTGGGCGGCGAGCAGCGACGGTTGCAGTTCGCGAAGAACCCGCCGACCGTCATCATGCTCGCCGGACTCCAGGGCGCCGGAAAGACGACGCTCGCCGGAAAGCTCGCGAAGTGGCTCGTGAAGGACGGCCACACGCCGATCCTCGTCGCGGCCGACCTCCAGCGCCCCAACGCCGTGAACCAGCTGCAGGTCGTGGGTGCGCAGGCCGGGGTGCCCGTGTTCGCGCCCGAGCCGGGCAACGGCGTCGGAGACCCCGTGCGCGTCGCGAAGGACGCGCTGAAGCACGCCGAGCGCAGCCTCCACGACGTCGTCATCATCGACACCGCGGGCCGTCTCGGCGTCGACGCCGAGCTCATGAAGCAGGCCGCGAACATCCGCAAGGCCACGAATCCCGACGAGGTGCTCTTCGTCATCGACGCGATGATCGGCCAGGACGCGGTCACGACCGCCAAGGCCTTCCAGGACGGCGTCGACTTCACGGGTGTCGTGCTCTCGAAGCTCGACGGCGACGCGCGAGGCGGCGCGGCGCTCAGCGTCGCGTCCGTCACCGGACGACCGATCATCTTCGCGTCCACGGGCGAGGGCCTCGACGACTTCGAGCCGTTCCACCCCGACCGCATGGCGAGCCGCATCCTCGACCTCGGCGACATCCTCACGCTCATCGAGCAGGCCCAGCAGGCCTTCGATGAGGAGGAGGCGCTCAAGGTCGCGGAGAAGCTCGCGACCGAGCAGTTCACCCTCGAAGACTTCCTGGCCCAGATGCAGCAGCTCCGGGGCGCGGGCTCGATCAAGAAGATGCTCGGCATGCTGCCGGGCGCGGGCGGCATGAAGCAGCAGCTCGAGAACTTCGATGAGCGCGAGATCGTACGCACCGAGGCGATCATCCAGTCGATGACGCCCGCCGAGCGCCGCAACCCGAAGCTCCTCAACGGGTCGCGTCGGCTGCGCATCGCGAAGGGCTCCGGCATGACCGTGACCGACGTGAACCAGCTCGTGCAGCGCTTCGAGCAGGCGGCGAAGATGATGAAGACCGTCGCGCGTGGTGGCATGCCGCAGATTCCCGGCATGGGGCCCATCCCGGGCGCGGGCGGCTACGGCGGCGGCAAGCGCCAGGCGGCGAAGGCCAAGAAGAAGTCGGGCTCCCGGTCGGGCAATCCCGCGAAGAGAGCGGCCGAGAACGCCGCCATCGCCTCGGGCGTGACGCCGGGTGGCGGCGACGCCCCGGCGGGTTCGGGCTTCGGCCTCGGCGGGGTGCCGAAGGGAGCGCCGAGCGAGGAGGAGCTCGCCGCGCTCCAGAAGCTGCTCGGTCGCTAGCGCTCAGCTCTGCGGCAGCCGAGCCTCGATCGCGAGCAGTCGGTCGATCTCGAGCGACTGGGCGGTCGCGACCCCTCGTGCCCATCGTGCCACCGCGGAATCGCCGGTCTCGGTGAGGCGCGCTTCGGACATCTCGATCGCCCCGCGGTGGTGGGCCACCATGGCGCCGACGAACAGGCGGTCGAATGCCGAACCCTCGAGCTCGGCGGCGCGGTCGAGGGTCGAGCGACTGATCTCCCCGGTCATTCCGCCCGCGTGCTCATGGGCGTCGACCTCGAGATCACGGCTGCTCCGACGTTCGAGCCAGGTGCGCAGTTGCGTGGCCTCGGCGGACTGGACGAGGACGATGCGCTCGGCGATCGCTGCGAGCTCGGGATCGTCGACCCGGCCCGGTGCGAGCCCGGCGAGCTCGACGGCCTGCTCGTGATGCGCGATCATCGCGCGGACGAAGTCCACGTCGGCGGCCGTGGTCGTGGAATCGAGCTCGGCCGCCGGCGCATCGCTCCCTCCGTCCGAGCGCGACGACGAGCCGCCGGGCGGTGCGGGGGTGATGAAGCTCGCGGAGGGATCGACGCCGCTCGCCGCCGTACACCCGCCGGCCCCGGCCGCGATCACGCAGGCGAGCGACGCTGCGAGGCGGAGACGTGTCGGCAGTGGGACTGCCTTCGCCCGCCGCTCGATCATCGAGCAGTCCGGCGCCGTCGCCGCCAGGCGAGCGCAGCGTGGTAGGCGAGGGCGAGTGCGAAGGGCGCGACCACGAGCAGCCACCATGGGCCGCCGTCGCCCGCGAGAGCGGGATCGCGCTCCGCGGCGGCATCCGGCGGGGCATCGGTTCGGGGTCCGGCCACCGTCACCGTCGCGATCGCGAGCCTCGGGGCCGACTCGTCGCCTCGCACCACCAGGTCGTACGAGCCGGCGTCGAGCGGCCCCGGAAGCACGATATCGGTGGCACCGAGCGATCCGTCGTCGCCGGCGGTCACGGTCGCGAGCACCGACTTCGTGGGCATCCACCAGACGTCGGCCGTCTCGCCCGGCTCGAGCGAGCCGGGAGGAAGCGACACGGTCACGTCGGCCGCGGTGCCCGGCTCGAGCACCGCCGGCTCGACCCCGAGGGTCGAGAGTTCGGCCCGCTCGGCGTCGTCCGACGGCAGGATCGGCGCATCGCGCCAGATCCACGCGTACTCGGGCTGCGTCTGCGGATTGAGGCCCGCGTCGTCGTATCGAGCCGCATCCGCGAAGACGGGGTCGGTGAGCCGCAGCACCTCGAGTCCCTCGTACATGTCGCTCGCATAGAGGTAGCCGTCGTAGTGGTAGACCGACCAGATGCCGGCGGTGAAGTCCATCGAGTATCCGTAGTCGGGTCGATCGAACCACGTGAGCTCGACGGGCGCGGCCGGGTCGGTGAGGTCGACGACCGAGACTCCGCCCTCGAGCCACGCCTGCGCGATGATGAACCGCCCCGGCACCGGGACGAGACCGCCCGAGTGGGCGACGCACTTCTCGAGGTCCGACTGCGTGCGAGGCGGCTTGTAGGTGCCCGCCTTGGCGAGACCGTCGGGCCCGATGTTCCACACCGCATCCGCACCCCGATCGGTCCCGTAGGCCGGGGAGCACGTGTTGATGAACCCGTCGCCGAGTTCGTCCTGGAACACGACGCGCGTGGCGTCGTTGTCGAAGATCCCCGAGTGCCAGAACGCCACCGCGGGATCTCGCACCCGATGCAGCACGGTGGGTGCGAGCGGATCCGCGATCGAGAGCAGGAGGCCGTCGCCGCGGCACGCCGCGACGGCGAGCGCCTTCGACGGATAGGCGGTGATGTCGTGGCATCCGGTCGTCGGCCTCGTCTCCGCCCCGCCCGGCACACGGTCCTCCGGTCCGAACGCGGTCTCGTCATCGAACAGGTCGAGCTCGCCGATCACCGCGGCATCGTCGGGGGAGTCGAGCGTTACCTCGACGATCTGCAGCGGATTGCGGCCGGTGCAGTGCAGTGACGCGCCCCGACTGTACGCATTCACGTAGACGAAGACGCGACCGTCGCTCGACGGATCGGGCACGACGGTGTGCGTGTGCGAGCCGCAACGCGTGCGCACCGCGGCGGCGTAGCGCGGCGACGCCGGGTCGCTGAGGTCGAAGATCCGCAGTCCCTCCCAGTTCTCGGCGGTCTCGGGAACCCTCGATGCCTCGCACGAGTCATCGGACATGGTCTCGTCGACCGACACGATGACGATGTCGCCCACGGCGCTCACATCGCCCTGTCCGCCCGGGCAGGACACCGCGCTGACGAGCTCGGGTGCCGCCGGGTCGGCGATGTCCCACACCGAGAAGCCGGCGAAGTTCCCCTGCACGAGGTGATCGCCGGTGAACGCGAGGTCGGAATTGATGAAGTCGGGATCGTCCCCCTGGCGGAAGGGGTTGTCGCGATGCGCGACCCACTCGAGGCCGGGACCGATCGACGGCTCTCGGCCCGCGGCGGCGGCATCCGCTGCACCGGCGTGCGCCGCGGTCACGGCGGCTGCGACGACGAGTACGGTGCCGACCGCCCACCGCACCCCGTGCAGCCCGCGAGCGGTCAGCGGCATCGCTCAGGCCGACGTGTCAGCGTCGTGGCGAACCGGGGCCCCGTCGACGAAGGCGTCGAACGAGGCGCCGACCAGCGCGATGATCGGCCGGGGGCCCGCATTCGCCGCGCCCAGGATCTCGTGAACGGGCAGGGGCGTCGCGGATGCCGCGAACACGATGTTGCCGAGGCTCGAGCCGTCGAGCACGGCGGGGGAGACGAGGGCCATGACCTCCGGGCGCACCGCCGCGAGCGTCGCCGCGATCTCGCGTCCGGTGTCGGCGCCGGCGGTCGCGAGGGTGTTCACGATCGTGATGCCGTCGGGCGCGAGCAGCTCGCCGAGCTCGGTGAAGAACTCGACCGTCGACAGGTGGCGCGGTGCGACGTTGCCCGAGAACACGTCGACGATGGCGACGTCGTAGCCGCCGCCCGAGCGGGCCGCACGCTCGACGGCGACGCGTGCATCGTCGTACTCGACCGTGAGCTCGGTCCCCTCGGCGAGCGGAAGCACAGCGAGCACGAACTCGAGGAGCTCGCGATGGAGTTCGACGACGTGCTGCGTCGAGCCCGGACGTGTGGCGCCGAGATAGCGGGGGATCGTCAGCCCGCCGGCACCGAGGTGCAGGGCCCGGATCGCCTCGCCGCCGGCGCGGCATCCGTCGACGATCGCGATGACGAGCCGTGCGTACTCGAGTTGCAGATCGCGCGGATCGCGGGGATTCACGTGCGACTGCGTCGTCCCCTCGATCACGAGCGAGTAGCCCCCGTTCGTGCCGCGTTCGGGAATCAGTCGCGCCCGGACGCGCTCGCCATCGAGTTCCAGCCGCGGATCGCTCATGCGTTCCACCCTAGGTGCCGTCGCTTCCGCGGGCCAGCGTCCACTCCGTGCCACTCGGAGTGGTTGCTCACGGCCACCGCAACGAGGTCCTATGATGTGCCGCAGGGCTGCCGATCCGACGGAGGACGGCTCCGCCGCGGGGGCCCCGCGAAGGGAGGCGAGCGAGTGCCCACCATCGAACACGTCTCGGTCGCCTGGGATGAGCGCGTCCTCGCCCGTCACAGCCTCCCGCACTTCATGCAGAGCACGACGTGGGCGAGCATCAAGTCGGGCGGCCCATGGCGAGCGTCGCGGCGCGACCTCGGCGTCGGCGCGGACTTCCCGGTGCTCGTCTTCGAGCGGGAGGCCGAGGGGTTCGGCACGCTCGAGCACCTCCCGCGGGTCAGCGGCATCGCTCCCGCCGACGTCGCCTCGCTCACCGAACGCATCCGGGCGGGGTGCGGGGCGGCGTTCGCGACGAAGATCGAGGTGCACCAGCCTCGCGACCCCGAGCTCGAGGCGGCGTTCCTGGCGAGCGGATGGCTCCCCACCCGCGCCTCGCAGTACCGCTACGGCGTCGTGGTCGACACCTCGAAGAGCGAGGAGGAGATCCTCGCCGGCATGCGCAAGCGAGCACGCAGCGAGATCCGCGCCGGTGAGCGCAACGGGGTCGTCGTGCGGCGGGTCGAACTCTCGGCCGAGCATCGCCGGCTCATGCTCGCGCTCGTCGACACGACCGCGGCGCGATCCGGGGCGTACTTCCGGCCGCCCGAATACCTCGAGCGCGTCTGGTCGCTGTTCGACGCCGACGAGCGCGGTCGTCTCTACTTCGCCTGGCACGACGGCGTCGTCGTCGCCGGCGCGTTCATCGCGCTCTACGGCACGAGCGCCTGGTTCAAGGACGGCGGATCGACTCGCGACCAACCCCAGCTCATGGCATCCCGGCTGCTGCAGTGGGAGGTCATCCGCGAACTCGCGGCGGCCGGCATCCGACGCTACGATCTCGGCCACGTCCCGCCGCCCGACGAGCCGGATGCACCGGGCCAGGGGGTGCTGACCTTCAAGAGCGCGTTCGCTCCCGATGTCGTCGAGTACCTGCCGGCGTTCCACCTGGGGCACGAGCCTCGAGCCGAGGAGTGGCGGCGAGGCGAGCACGCGTTCATCGAGCGGCACCTCGCCCGCACGGGCGAGTACTGGTACTGAGCGCGCTACAGTGATCGCGGCAGCACGATGCCGCGAACCATGACTGGAGCACCACGATGACGACCGGCTCGGCCGATTACCGCGACTCGGGACTCACGTTCCCCCACGACTTCCTCTTCGGCTCGGCGACCGCGTCGTACCAGATCGAGGGGGCCGCCCGCGAGGACGGACGGGGTCCTTCCATCTGGGACACGTTCAGCCATACCCCGGGCAAGGTCTGGAACGGCGACACGGGCGACACCGCGTGCGACCACTACCACCGGCTCGACGCCGACCTCGACCTCATGGCCGAGCTCGGCCTCGAGGCGTACCGGTTCTCGATCGCGTGGCCGCGCATCCAGCCGACCGGTCGGGGACCGGCGAACGAGGCCGGCCTCGCGTTCTACGAGCGACTGGTCGACGGGCTCATCGCTCGCGGCATCCGCCCCATCGCGACGCTCTACCACTGGGACCTCCCGCAGGCCCTCGAGGACGAGGGCGGTTGGGCGAATCGCGCCACGGCCGAGGCCTTCGCCGACTACGCGCGGATCGTCGGCGAGCGACTCGGCGATCGGGTCACCGTCTGGACCACGCTCAACGAGCCGTGGTGCAGCGCGTACCTCGGGTACGGCTCGGGCGCGCACGCGCCCGGGCTCATGGACGGCGCGAAGGCGCTCGCGGCCGTGCATCACCTGAATCTGGCACACGGCCTCGCGATCGCCGCGCTGCGCGAGGTCGTCACGAACGACCCGGGCTACTCGATCACCCTCAACCTGCACGTCATCCGCCCGTCCGGCCCGACCGGCCCCGAGGCGGCACGGCGCATCGACGGCCTCGCGAACCGCGTGTTCCTCGGACCTCTGCTCGATGGCGAGTACCCGGCCGACGTCATCGCCGACACGCGGGAGGTGACCGACTGGTCGTTCGTGAAGCCCGGCGACACCGAACTGATCCGGCAGCCGATCGACCTGCTCGGAGTGAACTACTACTCGACCGTCACCGTGCGCATGTGGGACGGGCAGTCGCCGCGAGTGAACGCCGACGGGCACAAGGACATGGGCGGCACTCCGTGGCCGGGCTCCCAGGACGTCGAGTTCCTCGTGCAGCCAGGACCGTACACGGCGATGGGCTGGAACATCGACCCGTCGGGCCTCGAAGACCTCCTCGTCGCCCTTCACGAGTCGTATCCGTCGCTGCCGCTCATGATCACCGAGAACGGCGCCGCGTTCGACGACGTCGTGACGGAGGAGGCCGACGGCCCCGCCGTGCACGACCTCGACCGCATCGACTACCTGCGCCGCCACTTCACGGCAGCGCACCGGGCGATGGCCCGTGGGGTCGACCTGCGCGGCTACCAGGTCTGGTCGCTCATGGACAACTTCGAGTGGGGATACGGCTATTCGAAGCGCTTCGGCATCGTCCGGGTCGACTACGACACGTTCGAGCGGCTGCCGAAGGACAGCGCGAAGTGGTACGCGGAGCTCATCCGCACGCGCGCGATCCCCGAGGTGCAGGCCTAGGCCCCCGACGCGTTCACGCCGGCTCGCAGCTCGCGCGAGAGGTGCGCGACCACCGCGGTGAGATCGCCCCCGGCGGCTTCGGCCACCCGCAGCTGTCGCTCGTAGCTCGCCCCGCCGTCGAGCGTCGCACGCACGAGCTGGAGCTCGGCGGCGCATCCGAGGCGATCGGCGATGGGCACGAGGGTCGTGAGGAGGTCGCGGAGGTCGTCGGCGACGAGCCGCTCGGTGCCCGCGACATCCGTGATGACCTCGGCGGCCATGCCGTACCGTGCCGCCCGCCACTTGTTCTCGCGCACGTACCAGGGCTGCAGCACCGTGAGCGTCTCACCGCGATCGAGACGCTCGCTCATCCACTCGACGAGGCACTGCACGAGCGCACCGATCGCCGCGATCTCGGCCGCGGTCGAGACGCCGTCGCAGACGCGCACCTCGACGGTGCCCCACTTCGGCGACGGGCGGATGTCCCAGCGCACCTCGCTGTGGTCCTCGATGACGCCCGTGCGCACGAGGTCGTCGACGTAGCGTTCGTACGCGGCCCAGTCGGGGAGCGCATAGGGCAACCCCGCCGTGGGCAGCTGCTGGAACATGAGCGCCCGGTTGGACGCGTAGCCGGTCTCGACGCCCGCCCAGAACGGGCTCGACGCCGAGAGCGCCTGGAGGTGGGGGAGATACGCGAGCAGCCCGTCGAGGATCGGCAGGGCCTTGTCGCGCTCCTCGATGCCGACGTGCACGTGGATGCCCCAGATCATCATGTTGCGGCCCCACCACCGCGTGCGCTCGATGAGCTTGTGGTACCGCGGCTTGTCGGTGAGGTGCTGGTCGTACCACTGGCTGAACGGGTGCGAGCCGCTGCAGATGAGCTCGTAGTCGCCGAGCTCGTCGATCACCGCTCGCACCTCGGCGAGCTGGCCCTCGAGGTCGGCCACGGCGTCGGCGACGCGCTCGTGCACCCCGCTCACGAGCTCGACGGTGTTCGTGAGGAGCTCCGAGGTGATGCTCGGATGCCGCCCGCCGTCGCTGCGCGAATCGAGCGTGTCGAGCACGCGATCGGCGATCGACGCGAGCTCGCCGGTGGCCCGGTCGACGATGGCGACCTCCCACTCGATGCCGACCGTGGATCGGGCCGATCGGGCGAATTCGATGTGCACGTCGGCCCCTTCCCATGCGGCGCTCCCGCCGGCGTGCGCCCATCATGGCATGCGCACCCGGCGATTATCCTTCCGACTCGAAATCTGCAAGAATGGTCAGTCGAGTTCTGTACCGCCCGACCCTCTATCCGGCGCGCAGAGCCTCATTGAGCTTCCGCCGAGTGTGCACCCCACGCTCACGGCTGTCAGTTCGCCCACCTCACAACATTTTCAGGAGAATTGTGGCTGTCAAGATCCGTCTCAAGCGCCTCGGCAAGATCCGTGCGCCGTACTACCGCATCGTCGTCGCCGACTCGCGCACCAAGCGCGACGGTCGCGTGATCGAGGAGATCGGCAAGTACCACCCCACCGAGAACCCGTCGTTCATCGAGGTCGACTCCGACCGCGCCCAGTACTGGCTCTCCGTCGGCGCACAGCCGACCGAGCAGGTCGCGGCCATCCTCAAGCTGACGGGCGACTGGGGCAAGTTCAAGGGCGACAAGAACGCCGCCTCGACCGTCAAGGTCGCCGAGCCCAAGACCGCCTTCGTCGCCGACGACAAGAAGAAGCCCGTGCTGAAGCCCAAGGCCGAGAAGCCCGCGAAGGCCGAAGAGGCCCCTGCCGACGAGGCTCCCGCCGCCGAGGCCACGACGGACGAGGCGTAGGCCTTGCTCCAGTCCGCGCTCGAACACCTCGTCAAGGGGATCGTCGATCACCCTGACGATGTGAGGGTCGTCTCCGCGTCGAGCGCACGCGGCGAGGTCCTCGAGGTTCACGTGAACCCCGAGGACCTCGGTCGCGTCATCGGCCGTGCCGGCCGCACCGCGAAGGCCCTCCGCACGCTCGTCACCGCCCTCGCCGACGGTCGCCGCGTCCGCGTCGACGTCGTCGACACCGACGACTGACGTGGCCGACGCACCCAGAACGCAGCTCCGGGTCGGCCGCCTCACGAAGGCGCACGGCCTGAAGGGCGCCATCAAGCTCGAGCTCTACACCGACGACCCCGAGCGCCGCTTCGTGCCGGGCGCCGAGTTCTCGCTGCAGGTGCCCGAGTCCTCGCCGTGGCACGGCAAGCGCCTCACGCTCCGTGAGCTCCGCTGGTACAACGGCCACCCGGTCGGATTCTTCGAGGGAGTCGACGACCGCACCGCCGCCGAGGGCCTTGTGAAGGCGATCCTCTGGGTCGAGCACGTCGACCAGGAGGAGCCCGAGCCCGACGCGTGGTACGACCACCAGCTCGTCGGCCTCGCGGTGCTCCGCGACGGCGAGAAGGTCGGCGAGGTCACCGCGGTCGACCACCTGCCCGCGCAGGACCTGCTCATCGTGAAGGCCGGCGGCCGCGAGGTCCTCGTGCCCTTCGTCTCGGCGATCGTCCCCGAGGTCGACGTCGAGGCGGGCACGCTCACCGTCACCCCGCCGCCGGGCCTCTTCGAGGAGTTGCCCGAGCGCGACGTGGAGAATGCCGCGGGCGCGGCATCCTCCGACTCCGAGGCGCCAGGCGGCGCCGAGGCATCCGACGCGCCCGATTCGCCCGCCGAGTAGGGTCGGCCCATGCGGATCGACATCGTCACGATCTTCCCCGAGTTCTTCTCGGTGCTCGATCTGTCGCTCCTCGGCAAGGCGAGGCAGGCGGGCCTCATCGACGTGCACGCGCACGACCTCCGCGACTTCACGCACGACCGGCACCGCACGGTCGACGACACCCCCTACGGCGGGGGAGCCGGCATGGTCATGAAGCCCGAGCCGTGGGGCGAGGCGCTCGACGCGATCGTCGGCGACGGGACATCCGACGCCCTGCTCGTCGTGCCGTCGCCCGCCGGGGAGCCGTTCACGCAGGCGATCGCTCGCGAGCTGGCGCAGGAGCCGCATCTCGTGTTCGCGTGCGGCCGCTACGAGGGCATCGACCAGCGTGTCGTCGACCACTTCGGCGAACGGATGCGGGTGCGCCTCATCAGCCTCGGCGACTACGTGCTGAACGGCGGCGAAGTGGCCGTCATGGCCATGATCGAGGCGGCGGGCCGCCTCGTCCCCGGCGTCGTCGGCAACCCCGACAGTCTCGTCGAGGAATCGCACGAGGACGGCCTGCTCGAGTATCCGAGCTATACGAAACCCGCCTCGTGGCGCGGGCACGACGTGCCCCCCGTGCTCCTCTCGGGCAATCACGGCGCGATCGCCGCGTGGCGCCGCGAGCAGCAGCTCGAGCGCACCCGACGGGTCCGGCCCGAGCTGCTCGACGACTGAGCGCGCTCTCGTGGCGGTGCTCGCGCGTGAGGCACTCTTCACCTCCCCGAAACACGTGGGTGCGGTCCGCGAAACACGCCGTGCATAGCGTCGAAACCGGCGGGTGAGCGGGATCCCGCCGGAGAGCGCGGGGTTTCGAGCATGGTCGGGTCGAATGGTGCAGGCGTCCCGGTGGCTCCGATCGGCGTTCATCCCATGCGGCTCCTCGCGGTGACCCACGGCACGCCGTCGACCGCGAACCGCGAGGCCGTCATCCGACTCGTCGACGCCGTGGCGTCGGAACGCCCCGAGCTCGACGTCTCGATCAGCTTCGTCGATGCGAGCAGTTCGGATGTCGCCGCCGCCCTCGCGGCGGAGGCCGAACCGGCCGCGGTCATCGTGCCGCTCGTGCTCTCCGCCGGGTTCCATGTGCGCACGGGGCTCTCGCTCGGGCTCGACCGGATCGGCGCGGGGGCGCACCTCGCCGGCGAACTCGGGCCCGACGACCGCATCGTCGCCGTGCTCGCCGATCGCCTGCTCGCCCTCGGTCTGGCCGAGGGCGATGCCGTGCTGCTCGCGGCGGCGGGGTCGAACGACCCCCGGGCGGTGCGCGAGTGCTTCGAGACGGCGCGCCGACTCGGTCACCTGCTCGGGCGTCCCGTGACCGTGGGCTTCATCGCCGCGGCGATCCCTCGCCTGCCCGACGCGATCGAGATGGTGCGGGAGGTGCATCCGGGTTCGCGCGTCGTCGTGGGCACATACCTGCTCGCTCCGGGAACCTTCTACGACGCGGCGTCCGGCGCGGGCGCCGATCTCGTCGCGGACCCGCTCCTGCTTCCCGACCGGCCGCCGCCGCACGAGCTGGTGGAGCTCGTGCTCGAACGGTACGCGAGTGTCGGCACGACGCACCGGGAACGGGCATGACGCCCGTCACCCGCTACGACGCGGTCGTGCTCGCGGGCGGGCGCGGCACGCGGCTCGGCGGAGTGGACAAGCCCGCCCTGAGGCTGAGGGGGCGCTCCCTCCTCGAGCGGGCGATCGACGCCGTCGCCGCCGCGCGTCGCATCGCCGTCGTGACGCACTCCCCGTTGGCCGTCGACGACCCGCGCGTCGTGCCGGCCGCCGAGGAGCCGCGATGGTCGGGCCCCGTCGTCGCGCTCGCCACCGGACTTGCCGCGTGCGGTGACGATGCGGCGCCTCTGACCGTCGTCCTCGCCGCCGACCTCATCGAACCCGCCGTCGCCGTCAGGGCGCTGCTCGCACGCCTGGATGGCGTGGTGCGGGACGAGTGGATCGATGGCGTCGTCGCCGTGGACCCGGGTGGGAGCCGGCAGCCCCTGCTGGCCGCGTACCGGACCCGGCCGCTGCTCGACGCCGTGGGTGCCGTCTCAGCGCCGGATCCCGCGTCGGGAGCGCGCGGCCCCTCGATGCGCGCGGTGCTCGATCGCCTGCGACTCCATGACGTCCCACTGCCCTGGCACGCGTGCGCCGACGTCGACACCCCGGCCGACGCGATGCGTCACGGAATCGCGATCCCCGGTGCGGAGGCCGACCGTGACCGCGTCGCCTGACCTGCCCACCTGGTCGCGCGAGCTCGCGGCGGCCTTCGGAGTCGAGCACGACGTCGATATCGCCGCCGTGCTCGACCTTGCGAGGATCGCCGCGCACGGTGTGGCACGGCCCGCTGCGCCGATCACGACCTTCGTCGCGGGTCTCGCCGTCGCTCGCGGCATCCCGCTCACGGAGGTGCTCGCCGAGGTCGAGCGGCGAATCCCGGCCGAGCCCGAGGAGTCCGAATGAGCGGCACCGGGTGGGACGAGGCCCGGCGGATCGCGTGGACCGCCGGGGCCACGCGCCCGCTCGCCACCGAGACCGTGCGGGTCGAGGCGGGCGACGGCCGCCGCCTCGCGACGGCGGTGCGGGCACGCGTGGACCTGCCGACCGTCGACGTCAGCGCGATGGACGGCTGGGCCGTCGCGGGCGACGGCCCCTGGGTGCTCGCCGGCACCGTCTCGATGGGTGCCCGGCCCGGCGAACGCCTCGAGCCGGGGTTCGCCCGTGCGATCACGACGGGCGCGGCGGTGCCCGACGGAGCGACCGCCGTGCTGCGAAGCGAGCACGGCACGATTCGAGGTGGGCCGACCGGGTTGCTGCGGGCCGCAGTGCCGTCGCTCGTCGCGGGCCGTGACATCCGCCGTCGCGGTGAGGAACTGCGTCGCGGCGAACCGCTCGTCGCGGCCGGCGCGCGACTCACGCCGCCGCGGCTCGCGCTCGCGGCAGCCGGCGGCCACGACACGCTCGACGTGCTCGAGCAGCCGACCGTCGGCCTCGTCATCACGGGCGACGAGGTCGTCGCCTCGGGTGTGCCGCGACCGGGCACCGTCCGCGACGCGTTCGGGCCCTCCATGCCGGCGCTGCTCGCGCGCCTGGGCGCGCGCACCACGACGAGCCGCGTCGCCGATCGTGCCGACGTGCTCGTCGAGCTGTTCAGGGGAGGCCGACCCCACATCTTCGTGACGACGGGAGGTACCGCCGGCGGACGAGGTGATCACCTCCGCGCGGCGGTCCTCGCCGAGGGCGGCTCGATCGAGTTCGCGGGCGTGGCGATGCGGCCGGGGCATCCGGTGTGCTTCGCCCGGACGAGCGCGGGCATCCCGGTGCTCGGGCTTCCCGGCAACCCGCTCGCGGCGTTCGCGTGCCTCCTGAGCTTCATCCCGCCGTGGCTCGACGGCGCCTCCGGCCGGCCGCTCGCTGCGCTCGCCGAGGTCACTGCGCCCGAGCTGCCGCGGCGCGAGCACGAACGCGTGCTGACGCCGTTCGAGTGGCGCGACGGCGCGCCCGAGCCGAGCCGGTGGCGAGGCCCGTCGATGCTGCGCGGTCTCGCCGATGCCGACGGAATGCTCGTCTCGCCGGCCGGCGACGGCCGCGTGGCGCTGCTGCCGGCTCCGTGGCGGAGCCCGGCACTCACGGCGTGAGGCTCGGTGTTCCGTCCGCCTCGGCGGCACGCGCCAGCACCTCGGCGATCCGCCCCTTGCAGCCGCCGCAGCCGGTTCCCGCGCGCGTATCGCGACCGACGCACTCGACCGTCGTGTTCCCGCACGCCGCCGACTCCTCGATTCGTCCGACGGTCACGCCGTTGCACCAGCAGACCGTGGTCGCGGGGGCGAACGCGTCCGCATCGGCGGCCGGGTCGTAGTCGGGCCCGTCGAAGCGCAGGAGGAGCGATCGATCGGCGGGCAGTTCGCCACGCCGCTCGAAGAGCAGGGTCAGTTCGGCGGCGGTGCGCGGCATCCCGACGCTCACGAACCCCGTCAGCACACCGTCCTCGGTGACCATCTTCACGTAACGCAAGTGCTCGGGGTCGGCCCACTGCGAGACCCGGCGCTTCGGGTGGAGTGCGTCATCGTCCCAGGGGTCGGCGCTGATCTCGCCGACGGCCACGACGTCGATGTGCTCGGCCTTCAGCATCACGATCGAGTCGCGCTCGACCGGCGGCGCCGGCGTCGACGCCGCGCGTGCAGTCGCTTCGGCGGCGAGGGACTCCGCGAGCCACGCCGCCTGGCGCCATCCCGGCCCGATGAGGCCCGAGGGAGCGCCGGGGAGCACCCGCTGGCCGACGAGCTCGTCGGTGCGCTCGACGACCTGCGCGCAATCGCCGATGGCGTAGACGTTCGGGTCCGACCACGACTGCAGGGACGGGTGCACGACGATGCCCACCGCGGTGCGGAGGCCGGCGAGTGTCGCGAGCTCGTTACGCGGGCTCACGCCACAAGAGAGCACGAGGAGGTCGCCACGCAGCTGCTTGCCGTCGGCGGTGACGAGCATGTCGAAGCGGCGTCGACCCTCGTCGTCGGTTCGGAAGGCGACCGCCTCGGCCCGGCTGTGGGCGATGACCGTGATGCCGGTGCGCCGCAGCGCCGCGCGGAGCACCTGGCCACCGCCGCGGTCGAGGTTGCGCGGCATCGGGTGAGGGCCGTGGTGCACGACGCACACCTGGGCGCCCGCGTGTGCGGCGGCGAGGGCGAGCTCGAGTCCGAGCACGCCGGCCCCGAGCACGATGATGCGACGACGCTCGCGCACGGCCTGGAGCACCCGTTCGGCGTCCGCGAGGTCGCGGAGCGCCGTGATCCCGTCGGGCAGCGCATCGTCGCGAGCCACGAGCTGGGCGGCGTACTTCTCGAGCGACGACAGGTCGCGCCGGTGCCGCTCGACGCCCTCGAGCGTCGGCACGTTCGCCCGCGAGCCGGTCGCGAGCACCAGCCGGTCGTACTCGAGTTCCTCGCCCGTGCTGAGCGTCACCGTGCGGGTGTCGCGGTCGATCGCGGTCGCCGCGACGCCGAGGAGCACGCGAGCACCCGCCTGCTCCGCCGCATGCCGGTCGCCCACGAGCATCGCGTCGAGATCGGTGTTGCCGACCGCGTACTCGGCGACGAGCACTCGGTTGTACGCCTCGATGTCCTCGCCCGCGAGCACGGTGAGCGAGATGGCGCCGGCGCGAACGGCGGGGAGGAGTTCTTCGACGAAGCGGGCGCCGACGGGTCCGTAGCCGACGAGGACGATCTTCAGGGTGCTGCTCATGCGGGGACTCCGGCTTCGACGAGGCGCGTGATGCGCACGACGTTGGTCTTGAACTCCGGCATCGCCGAGATCGGGTCGACGGCGTCGGAGGTGAGCAGGTTCGCCGCCTGCTCGTCGCCGTAGTGGAAGGGCACGAAGACCGCATCGGGCCGGATGTCGGGGCTGAGCCGGGCGACGCAGTGCACCGTGCCGCGCGGATTCGTGAGCTCAACGGGGTCGCCGTCGGCGATGCCGAGCCGTTCCGCGGTCGCCGGATGCATCGACGCGAACGCGGCGGGCTGTGCGTCGAGGAGCTCGGGCACCCGTCGGGTCTGCGCGCCGCTCTGGTAGTGCTCGAGCAGTCGTCCGGTGACCAGGGTGACCTCGCCGTCGCCGGGCTTCGGGCGCGCGAACTCGCGCACCGAGACCGCGACGAGCCTCGCGAGGCCGTCGGGATGGGCGAAGCGGTCGGCGAACAGTCGTGGCGTTCCGGCACTGCCGCGCGGGTACGGCCAGTACGCGGGAGCGCCCGAGTCGAGCAGCTGGTAATCGATGCCCGAGTAGTCGGCGATGCCGCCCTCCGAGGCGAGCCGGAGCTCCTCGAAGACGAGTTCGGGGTCGGTGTCGAAGGTCGCCACGCATCCGAGGCGCCGAGCGAGCTCGGCGAGGATCCACAGTTCGTCGCGCACTCCCGCCGGCGGTGCGATCGCCCGGCGACGGCGGATGACCCGGCCTTCGAGCGAGGTCATCGTGCCCTCCTCCTCCGCCCACTGGGTGATCGGCAGCACGACGTCGGCGAGTGCTGCGGTCTCGCTGAGGAAGAAGTCGCAGACGACGAGCAGGTCGAGGGCGGCGAGTCCCTCGCGAACGGCCGCGACGTTCGGCGATGAGACGACGAGGTTCGAGCCGTGCACGAGGAGTGCGCGCACGCCGCCCGGCCGGCCGAGCGACTGCAGCAGCTCCACGGCGGGCACGCCCGGACCGGGGATGGTGTCGGGGTGGACGCCCCAGACGCGGGCGACGTGCGCCCGAGCCTCGGGGTCGACGATCTTGCGGTATCCGGGAAGCTGGTCGCACTTCTGCCCGTGCTCGCGCCCGCCCTGGCCGTTGCCCTGACCGGTCAGGGTGCCGTAGCCGCTGCCCTGCCGTCCGGGCAGCCCGAGCAGCAGGGCGAGGTTGATCGCCGCCGTTGCGGTGTCGGTGCCGTCGACGTGCTGCTCCACGCCGCGTCCGGTGAGGATGTAGGTGTTTCCGCCGCCGGCGAGGCGCCGGGCGAGGCGTCGGAGCGTGAGCGCGGCGACGCCCGTGACCGACTGCACCCGCTCGGGCCACCACGACGCGACGCTGCGCCGCACCGCCTCGAAGCCGACGGTGCGGGTCGCGACGTAGTCGGCGTCGACCAGCCGCTCGGCGATCACGATGTGGATGAGGCCGAGGAGGAGCGCCAGGTCGGTGCCCGGGGCGGGTTGCACGTGCAGGCCGCGGCCCTCCTCGGTGAGCCGCGCCGTGGCCGTGCGACGGGGGTCGACGACGATGAGGCCGCCGGCGGCCTGCGCTCCGGCGAGATGGCCGATGAACGGCGGCATCGTCTCGGCGACGTTCGTGCCGAGCAGGAGGATGGTCGATGCGCCGTCGAGGTCCTCGAGCGGGAAGGGCAGTCCGCGGTCGACGCCGAACGCCCGGTTGCCGGCCGCGGCGGCCGACGACATGCAGTACCGCCCGTTGTAGTCGATGCGGCTCGTGCCGATCGCGAGCCGTGCGAACTTCCCGAGCAGGTAGGCCTTCTCGTTCGTGAGGCCGCCGCCGCCGAACACGCCGACCGCATCGGCGCCGCTTTCGGCGCTGATCCGGCGCACGGATGCCGCGACGAGATCGAGCGCCTCGTCCCAACCCGTCTCGTGCAACGCGCCATCGGCGCCCCGCACGAGCGGGGCGCCGAGGCGCGATGGGGCGCGGAGGAGCTCGGCCGAGGTCCAGCCCTTCTTGCACAGGCCGCCGCGATTCGTCGGGAAGTCGCGACCGGCGACCGTCACCGGCGCTGGCGCGGCATCCGATGCCGCATCGACCACGTCGGGACGCACCGTCGGGGTGAGGGTCATCGCGCACTGCAGGGCGCAGTACGGGCAGTGCGTGGGGGAGGGAACGCTCATGCCGTCTCGATTCAGATCTTGTGCTCGCGGAGGTGGCCCGATCGCACGTACACGACGTAGGTGAGGCCGAGGAGGACGACGTACCCGGCCACGAAGCCGACGAATGCGCCGCCATAGCCGCCGGTCGCCTGGAACGAGAGGTTCAGCGCCTGCGGGATGAGGAAGCCGCCGTAGGCCCCGATCGCCGAGATGAGGCCGAGGGCCGCCGCCGCCTTGCGCTTGCGGGCGACGTCATCGCCCGAGGCGCGGAGGGCGAACACGATCGGCACCATCCGGTAGGTGGAGCCGTTGCCGATGCCCGCCGATGCGAAGAGCAGGAGGAACAGGCCGAGGAACAACCAGAAGCTGCCGACCGGCAGCGTGAGGAGCACGGCGAGTGCGAGCGCACCCATGGCCCCGAACGCGAACATCGTGATGCGGGCGCCGCCGAACCGGTCGGAGAGCCGGCCGCCGTAGGGGCGGGCGAGCGAGCCGACCAGTGCACCCAGGAAGGCCAGGGAGACCGACGCGCCGGCCACCGCGATCCCCGAGAATTCGGGGAACTGGTCGGCGATGAGCTTCGGGAAGACGCTCGCGAAGCCGATGAACGAACCGAACGTGCCGATGTAGAGGAGCGAGAGGAGCCAGAGGTGCGGTTCCTTCAGGGCCGCGGCCGAGCCCGCGAGATCGGCCTTCGCGTTCGAGAGGTTGTCCATGTACCGGTACGCGCCGAACATCGCGAGCAGGATGAACGGCACCCAGATGAAGCCGGCGAGGGGGAGGTTCAGGCTTGCGCCGGCTCCGATCGTGATGACGATCGGCACGACGAACTGGGCGACGGATGCCCCGAGGTTGCCGCCCGCGGCGTTCAGGCCGAGTGCCCAGCCCTTCTCCCGCTGCGGGTAGAAGTACGTGATGTTCGACATGGAGCTTGCGAAGTTGCCGCCGCCGAAGCCGGCGAGGGCGGCGACGAGGAGCAGCACCCCGAACGGCGTGTCGGGGTTCGAGACGCACACGCCGAGGAGGATGGCCGGCGCGAGGAGCAGCCCTGCCGAGATGATCGTCCAGTTGCGGCCGCCGAAGATCGGCACGAGGAACGAGTACGGGATGCGGAGCGTGGCGCCGACGAGGCTCGGGATGGAGATGAGCCAGAAGACCTGGCCGGTATCGAGCGCGAAGCCGGCCGTGGGAAGCGTCACCGCGACGATGCTCCAGAGCTGCCAGACGACGAAGCCGAGGAACTCGGCGAAGATCGACCAGCGGAGGTTGCGGCGGGCGATGTTCCGGCCCTCGGCCTCCCACTGGGCGTGGTTCTCGGGGTCCCAGTGGTCGATCCAGCGGCCCGGGCGCCTCGACAGTGCCGGCGCACCGGCGTCGACGGCGGGCGGGGAAGCGATGTGGGTGGGAGCGGCGCTCACGGTTTCGGTCATCGGTGCCTCCGGTGGAGTCGGTCACGGTGGGGGTTCGTGACACCGACGCTATGCAGGCCGTGTTTCCGCGAATCGGTCGGGTCGTAAACCCTGCGTCTCCACCTGCTCACCCGAGCCGGCGGGCGGTGTGAGGCCGGGTACATGGCGGTCACACATCGATCCGGTAGCCGCGCTTGACGACCGTCGCGATGAGCCCGGGCACGGCGAGGGTCTGTCGCAGCCGCGACAGGGCGACCTCGAGGGCGTGCTCGTCGTTCGTGCCGGGCAGGCCCGCGGCGAGCCGGTCGCGGCTCACCACCGAACCCCTCGCCTGCACGAGGGAGCGGAGGATCATGAGCGCGACCGGCGCGAGCGCCACGCGACGGCCGCTCACCTCGACGACGGATCCACGCAGCGCGAGCGGGCCGTGTCGCGTGTCGAGGCGGATGACGCCGCGCGACTCGAGGTGCTCGCAGACGAGCCGGATGAGCGCGCCCATGCGATAGCGCTCGGGCTGGATGGGGTCGATGCCCGCGGCGATCAGGGGAGCCGCGGTGACCGGCCCGACCGCCGCGGCGACGACGGGTCCGCACATCGCGTCGATGAGGTCCTCGTAACGCCCGCGCACCTCGGCGGCGGCGAAGAGCGCGTGCACGGCGGGCGCGCTCGTGAATGTGATGCAGTCGAGCCCGCCCGAGCAGGCGGCGTCGATGAGCCGATCGACCCGCTCATCGCCCGGCTCGGGTTCGATCCAGCGGTACGGCTCCACCGTCAGCACCCGGTCGTGGGCATCACGGAGACGGTCGAGTTGCGCGGGGTTCAGGAACCCGTGCAGCTGCACGGCGACCGTGAGTCCGGCGGGACGCGTTGCGAGCACCTCGTCGATGAGCGACTCCGTCGTCTCCTCGGCGCTCATGCCGACATCGTTGAGGCCGGCGGCACGGATGCCTCCGCGGGCCTTCGGCCCCCGCACGAGGATCGCGGTGTCGGCGAGCGCATCGACGAGGTCCTCGCCGAGGCCGGCGGCATCCGCGACCTCGAACCAGCGACGGACGCCGTAGGCCGTCGTCGCGAGCAGCACGTCGGGACGTGCCTCGATGATCGCGCGCGTGTCGGCGATCACCGGGTCGTCGGACATCGCGTTGGCCATTCGAAGCGTCGGGGCGTGCAGCACCTGGGCGCCCCGTCGCGCGAGCGCGTCGATCAGGTCGGCCGAGCGGCGATCGCTCGTCACGCCGATCCGGAACCCCTCGAGCTGGTCGGGCCGGAACCCGGGAGGGCAGTCGGCGAGTCCCGTCGTCGGGACGGTCGCCGTCATCACGGGACGACCGCCCCGAGCGAGGCGGCGCGCTCCATGAGCTCGGTGGCGCTCGCATCGCCGTCGTGGGCCAGACGCACGACCTCGCCGACGACGATGACGGCGGGGGAGCTCACGCGCGCGCGTCCGGCGGTCGTGACGATATCGGTGAGGTCGCCGATCGTCGTGCGCTGGTCGTCTCGGAAGCCTCGCTCGATGATCGCGACGGGCATGGTCGCCGACATCCCGGCGCGGACGAGCCCGGCCGTGAGCGACGGCAGGGTGTTCACGCCCATGAGCACGACGATCGTGCCCCCGAGCCCGGCGAGGTGGGCGAGTTCGTCGTCGGTGAGCGGGGCGTGCCCCGAGACGACGGTGAAGAGATGACTGAGGCCGCGGTGGGTGAGGGGGATGCCGGCCGCTCCCGGCACGGCGATCGCACTCGTGACCCCGGGGACCACGTCGACGGGGATGCCGGCGCGGTGGCAGGCGAGCACTTCCTCGCTGCCGCGACCGAGCACGTACGGGTCGCCGCCCTTCAGGCGAACCGCGTGGAGGCCGGCGAGCGCCCGGTCGACCAGCAGTGACTCGATCTCCGACTGCGGAATCGCGTGGTGTCCCGGACGCTTGCCGACGTCGATGAGCTCGGCGTTCGGGGCGAGTCCGGCGAGCCCCTCGTGCGGTGCGAGGCGGTCGTACAGCACCACGTCGGCGGCGGCGAGGGCACGGACGGCCGCGAGCGTCAGCAGATCCTCACGCCCTGGGCCGCCGCCCACGAGGGTGACCCGGCCGCTCACGCGTCCGCCCCCCGGACCGGGATCGTGGTGCCGGCGACGAGCACCGCCTCGCCGCGCTCCCGCTCCTCGGCGGTCGCGGGTCGGAACTGGCCGCGCTCGTCGGGGACACGGGCGACCGAGGGGTCGGGCTGGTTCGGCGCGTTGACGAATGATCGGAACCGTCGCAGCCGCTCGGGGTCGGCGAGCGTCGCGGCCCACTCGTCCTCGTAGGTGTCGACGTGCTTCGCCATGGCCCGCTCGAGTTCGTCGGCGAGACCGAGGGAGTCGTTCACGACGACATCGCGGACATGGTCGAGGCCGCCCTCGATGTCCTCGATCCAGCGCGCGGTGCGCTGGAGCCGGTCCGCGGTACGGATGTAGTACATGATGTAGCGGTCGATGTAGCGCAGCAGGGTCTCGTCGTCGAGGTCGCTCGCGAGCAGTTGGGCATGCGCCGGTTGGAAGCCGCCGTTGCCGCCGACGTACATGTTCCAGCCCTGGTCGGTCGCGATGACGCCGACGTCCTTGCCGCGGGCTTCGGCGCACTCCCGCGCGCATCCCGAGACACCGAACTTCAGCTTGTGCGGGGAGCGCAGGCCGCGGTAGCGGAGCTCGAGCTGCACGGCCATGGCGACCGAGTCCTGCACGCCGTAGCGGCACCAGGTCGAGCCCACGCAGCTCTTCACGTTGCGCAGCGCCTTGCCGTAGGCCTGCCCCGACTCGAATCCGGCATCGACGAGCCGCTTCCAGATCTCGGGCAGCTGGTCGAGGCGTGCTCCGAAGAGATCGATGCGCTGGCCGCCCGTGATCTTCGTGTAGAGATCGAAGTCGGTGGCGACCTGCGCGATCACGGCGAGCTTCTGCGGCGTGATCTCACCGGCCGGAATGCGCGGCACGACCGAGTAGGTGCCGTCCTTCTGCATGTTCGCCATCGCACGGTCGTTCGTGTCCTGCAGGCCGCCGCGACCGCCGTCGAGGATGTACGAGCCGTGCTGTGCGGCGAGGATCGACCCGACGACGGGCTTGCAGACATCGCAGCCGCGGCCCGTGCCGAATCGAGCGATGATCTCGTCGAACGAGGTGAGCTCGAGCACGCGGATCGACTCGAAGAGCTCCTGACGCGAGAGCTCGAAGTGCTCGCAGAGGGCTCGCGAGGGCGTCACGCCCGACTTCTTCAGCTCGGCCTCGAGGAGCTTCTTCACGAGCGGAACGCACGAGCCGCACTGCGTTCCCGCCCGCGTGCAGGTCTTGAGCGCCCCGAGCTCGGTGCACCCGTCGGCGTGCTCGGTGCCGTTCACCGCGTCGCGGATCGTGCCGGCGGTGACGTTGTTGCACGCGCACACGAGCGCCGCCGCGGGCAGCTCGTCGCCGGCGGGGGCCTCCATGCCCGAGGCGGAGAGGTAGGCGGCCGGCTCGCTCGAGAGCTGGGTGCCGAGCAGGGGCCGCAATGACGCGTAGGGGGAGGCATCCCCGACGAAGATGCCGCCGAGCAGCGTCTTCGCGTCATCGGTCATCACGAGCTTCTGGTAGAGCCCGCGAGCGGGGTCCGCGTAGACGATCTCGAGGGCCTGCTCGGTGCGGGCGAGCGCGTCGCCGAAGCTTGCGACGTCGACTCCGGAGAGCTTCAGCTTCGTGGCGTCGTCGACGCTCGTGAACTCGGCCGCGCCGCCGAGCAGGCGATCGGCGACCACCTCGGCCATCGCGTTCGCCGGGGCGACGAGGCCGGTGCAGCGGCCCTCGAAGCTCGCGACCTCGCCGATCGCCCAGATGTGCGGGGCGGATGCCGCGCACGCCGTGTCGATCGCGACGCCGCCGCGCGGGCCGAGCTCGAGTCCGAGCTGGCGTGCGAGCTCGTCGCGCGGGCTGATGCCGATCGCGAAGATGACGAGGTCGACATCGGTGCGCGATCCGTCGGTGAACTCGACGCCGACGACGGCACCGTCCTCCACGAGGATCGACGACGGGCGGATGCCGAGATGGAGCGCGATGCCCTGGCCCGCGATGATGCGGCCGAGCGCACGGCCGGCGCCCTCGTCGAGCTGGGCGGACATGAGCCAGCGCCCGGAGTGCACCACCGCGGCATCCGCACCGAGCTTCGCCAGTCCGCCCGCGGCCTCGAGCCCGAGCAGGCCGCCACCGGCGACGAGCACGCGCGCCGGACGGCCGTGCCGCTCCGCGAGCTCACGCGACTCGGCGACGAGCGCGTCGACGTCGTCGATCGTGCGGTAGACCCGCGCATGCTCGCGGCCCGGAAGGTCGGGGACGGGCGCGCTCGAGCCCGTCGCGAGCACGAGTTCGTCCCAGTGCAGCACGGTTCCGGCCGAGGTCGTCGCCGTGCGGGCGACGGCATCGACCGCGTCGACTCGCTCGCCCGTGATCAGCCGGATCCGCTCGCCATCCCACATCGAGGTCGGCTGGAGGGTGAGGTCGGTCGCGGCATCCGCGAGCCTCGTGCTGAGCGCGACGCGGTCGTACGGGGCGTGGAGCTCCTCGCCCACGACCGTCACGCGCAGTGCGTGATCGGTGTCCCGAGCATGCAGGCTGTCGGCGAGGCGGTGCGCCGCCGGCCCGCCGCCGACGATGACGACATCGCGCACGCCCGTCGTCGCGTGGGTGGTCTCGGTCATGGCTGCCCTCCGGAGCTCGAATTGCAGCGAGCGTACGACCGGGCCGTTTCGGCTCTGTTTCGTGCACGTAACCGCACCTGTACGGGATCGCACAGCCGCGATGCCTCGATGTGAGGGCGGTTTCACCTCGGGGAAACACTCGGATGCCGCGGCCGAAACACCCCCGACGTACCGTCGCAGCACGACGAGAGGAGCCGGGATGACACCGACCATGGAGATGACGACGACGTGGGTGGCCACGTGCGAGCTCGCCGACCTGGAGCCGGGCTGGGGCGAGGTCGCCCTCATCGGCACCCGCCAGATCGCCCTCGTTCGGATCTCGGAGGAGGAGGTGTACGCCGTGGATCACCACGACCCGCACACGGGCGCGCCGGTCATGGCGCGCGGCATCGTCGGATCACGCGGCGATCGGCCGACGATCGCGTCGCCCCTGCATAAAGAGGTCTACGACCTCGGAACGGGCGAGTGCTTCACCGACGGCTCGCTCGCCCTCCGCACGTACCGCACGCGCATCGTCGGCGGCATGATCGAGGTCGAGCTCGAGGGATGACGCCCCCCGGATCGGCCGGGCCGGCCGATCCGTTCACCCGCGCTGGGTGAGCACGATGGGGTCGCCGTCGGTGACCGCGATGGTGTGCTCGGAGTGCGCTCCCCGGGATCCGTCGGCGCTGCGGAGGGTCCAGCCGTCGGGATCGGTGAAGATGCGGTCGGTGGTCTCGAGGAACCACGGCTCGATCGCGATGACGAGGCCGGGCTTCAGCGGGAGGCCGCGGCCCGGTCGGCCGTTGTTCGGGATGTGCGGATCGCCGTGCATGGTGCGGCCCACGCCGTGGCCGCCGAAGTCGGTGTTGATCGAGTAGCCCGCGGACTTCGCGACGTCGGCGATCGCCCGCGAGATGTCGCCGATGCGGTTGCCGGGGACGGCTGCGGCGATGCCGGCGTCGAGCGCGCGCCGCGTCGTGTCGATGAGCCTGAGGTCGCCGTCGCGGGGAGTCCCCACCACGATCGAGAGGGCCGAATCGGCGACCCAGCCGTCGACGGAGGCCGCGAAGTCGAGGCTCAGCAGGTCGCCGTCGCGGAGGCGGTAGTCATGGGGGAGCCCGTGCAGCACCGCGTCGTTCACCGACGTGCAGAGGACCTTGCCGAACGGGCTCGCTCCGAAGGACGGGTGGTAGTCGATGTAGCAGCTCTCGGCGCCGGCCGATCGGATCATCTCGTGGGCGAGCGCGTCGAGCTCGAGCAGGTTCACGCCGACCGCAGCGGCGGCGGCCGTCGCCTCCAGCACGCTCGCCACGAAGCGGCCCGCCGGCCGCATCTGCTCGATCTCGGCAGGGGTCCTCAGTTCGATCACGCTCATCCTCTCCGCCCACCATTCTGTCGGCTCCGCCCTGAGTGAACACCCGGCGCGCGCGGAGACGTCCGGCGTTACGCTGTCGACATGTTCCTGCGGCGCGCGTTCTTCGGCTGGCTCGGGCCGGCGGCGATCGTGCTTCCCGTCTGGCTCGCAGTCGGCTGGGCCGTCTTCGGCGGCGGTGGGTGGGGCACGCTCGGCCTCGTCGTGGTCGTGCCGGTCTCGGCGGTCGCGCTCGCGATCGTGGCCCTCCTCGTGCGTGTGCGGCCCGCGGTGCGGGCGGAGCGCGCGGCATCGTGGATCGACGTCGGCGTCATCGGCGCCTGGCACGCCTCGATCATCGGTATCGGCTTCTACGGCGCGAGCGCCACCATCTTCGGCGTGCTCGCGATCCTCCTCGGCGTCGCCGCGTTCTGGGTGGCGGTGTGGCAGCTCGTGACCGACGGTGCGCGTCGGGTGCAGGCGACGATGAACGAGTTCGAACGCCTCGCCGCCCAGCAGACGGGCGCGGCCGGGCTGCGTCCGGATTCCTCCGGCGGCACGACCGGCCGACGGCCGCCGTTCGACGACGGCGACGGCGACGGCGACGTCATCATCGTTCCCGAGGTCCGCGACTGACGCAGGGCGCGCCGACGCGGCATCCGCCCGCCCTCGCTTTGGCGGTGCAGCCCGCGACATGGCACAATAGAGGATTGTGCCGCCGCGTGGCTCTGCCTCCGGGGAGCATGCACAGCGCGAGTCATCGCGCAGGCGGCACCGTTCACTTCCATCTTTGATCCGCGTTCGACCGGTGGCGGGCGCAGAGAGCGAACCATCATGCATATCCTCGACCACGTCGACGCCGCGAGCCTGAGGTCGGACATTCCCGACTTCCGCCCCGGCGACACCGTCAAGGTGCACGTCAACATCGTCGAAGGCACCCGTTCGCGCATCCAGGTCTTCCAGGGCGTCGTCATCGGCCGTCAGGGCGAGGGCGTGCGCGAGACCTTCACGGTCCGCAAGGTCTCCTTCCAGGTCGGCGTCGAGCGCAAGTTCCCGGTGCACTCGCCGGTCATCGACCACATCGAGATCGTCACCCGTGGTGACGTCCGTCGCGCGAAGCTGTACTACCTGCGCAAGCTCCGCGGCAAGAAGGCGAAGATCAAGGAGAAGCGCGACAGCTGATCCGACGCGGCGTCACTCGCTCGCGAGGAACGGCATCGTCACCGAGCTCCCCACCCCTAGACTGGGTGGGGAGCTCGGGCGGTTAAATGACAGAAGAAACACTCACCTCGCGGTCGGACCGCGCGGGCTCGGCGTCGGCGCGCAGGAAACGAGGCATCCTCCTCTTCCTCCGCGACCTGCTGGTCATCTTCGTGGTGGCCGTGCTCGTGTCGTTCCTCATCAAGACGTTCCTCATCAGATCGTTCTTCATCCCGTCGCAGTCGATGGAGCAGACGCTCGTGCAAGACGATCGCATCATCGTGAACCAGCTGGTTCCCGAGATGACGCCCATCGAACGGGGTGACGTCGTCGTGTTCAAGGATCCCGGCGGATGGCTCCCGGCCCGCGTCGAGACGCCGCAGCCGCCGCTCGTGGCGGCGGTCGACTGGTTCCTCGCCTTCGTCGGCCTCTCGGCTCCCGACTCGAACGACCACCTCGTGAAGCGCGTCATCGGACTGCCCGGCGACCACGTCGTGTGCTGCAACGCGCTCGGGCAGATGAGCGTCAACGACGTGCCGCTCGAAGAGCCGTACGTCGCGCTCCCGCCCGGCGAGACGAAGGTCTCGCGCGACGACTTCGACCAGGTCGTGCCCACCGGCTCGCTCTGGGTCATGGGCGACAACCGATACAACTCGAAGGACTCGCGGTACAACGGCGGAACGCCGCTCAAGGGCTTCGTGCCGATCGACAACGTCGTCGGCCGGGCATTCGTCGTGAGCTGGCCCGTCGACCACTGGGCGTGGCTCGGCAACTACCCGGAGGTGTTCGAGGGAGTCGACGAGGGGGATGCGCTGAGATGAGCCCCGTCGGGGTCCCGAGCCTCAGGGTCGAGCGGGAGTTCTTCGAGGGCGGCGCCGGCGTCGTGCTCGCCTGCGACGAGGTCGGGCGGGGCGCCCTGGCCGGTCCCGTCTCGGTCGGTCTCGTCGTCATCGACGCGGGCGTGCGACGCATGCCGGCGGGGCTCCGCGACTCGAAGCTGCTCGCTGAGCCGAAGCGCGAGGCGATGGCGCCGCGGGCGGCATCGTGGGTCCGCGCCTCGGCGGTCGGGGAGGCGTCGGCCGCCGAGATCGACGAACTCGGCATCATGGCGTGTCTCGGCCTCGCCGGCGCTCGCGCCTTCGCGGCGCTCCTCGCCGCCGAGGAGGCGGCCGGCACCGCGAGCGAACTCGCCGACGCACCGCTCCTGCTCGACGGCAACTACGACTGGCTGAGTCCCGCCATCGAATACCGGGCTCGGGTGACGACGCGCATCAAGGCCGACCGCGACTGCGCGTCGGTGGCCGCGGCGTCCGTCATCGCCAAGGTGCACCGCGACGGCGGCATGCGCCGCGCGCACGACGAGCTCCCGCTCTACGGCTGGCACGAGAACAAGGGCTATTCGAGTCCCGCCCACTTCGCCGCGATCGGTGAGCACGGACCGAGTCCCCTGCACCGGCGCACCTGGCTGCACGAGCGGTCGGCGGAGGCGCCGACGCTCTTCGACCTCGGCGTAGGATGAGTCCGATGGATGAAGACGAGTTCGAAGACTACGACCGCGAGGTCGAGCTGGCCCTGTACCGCGAGTACCGCGACATCGTCTCGCAATTCCAGTACGTGGTCGAGACGGAGCGACGCTTCTATCTCGCGAACGAGGTGGAACTCGTGCGCCGCGACACCGAGCACGACTTCTACTTCGAGCTCACGATGAAGGACGTCTGGGTCTGGGACGTCTATCGTGCCGATCGCTTCGTGAAGGCCGTTCGCGTGCTCACGTTCAAAGACGTGAACATCGAGGAGCTCGCGACGCGCGAGTTCGAGCTGCCGAAGGAACTCGCGCTCGACGAATAGCACTCGTCCTCCCCACGAGGGCGCGTCCCGCGCTCCTCGCACCTGACGAGTCATCCGGCCCGGTGCCCGACACTGCCCCGCCACGCTGTCCGTGGAGGTGGTGCGGATGGCCCACAATGCGGAACTCGGTCGGCGCGGGGAGCAGCTCGCGGTCGATCACATCGAAGCACGCGGAATGGCGGTCATCGATCGCAATTGGCGTTGCCGGCTCGGTGAGATCGACATCGTCGCGCGCGACGGGCACGACACGGTCTTCATCGAGGTGAAGACACGCACCTCCCATGACTACGGCCACCCGTTCGAATCGATCACTCCGGTCAAGCTCGCGCGCCTGCGTCGGCTCGCGATCGCCTGGTGCGAGGCGACGGATGCCCCGGTCTCGCGCATCCGCATCGACGCCGTCGCGGTGCTTGCGCCGGTCGAGGCGCCCGCGCTCATCGAGCACCTCGAGGGGATCAGCTGATGCCCGTCGCACGGACCCGCTCGGTCGCCCTCATCGGGCTCGCCGGCTCGATCGTCGAGGTCGAAGCCGATCTCTCCGCCCAACTGCCGGGCTTCGTGATCATCGGCCTGCCCGACGCCGCGCTCGGCGAGGCGCGTGAGCGGGTTCGCTCCGCAGCGGTGAACGCCGGATGCCCGCTGCCCCAGCGCAAGCTCACCGTGAACCTCTCGCCCGCCGCCCTCCCGAAGCACGGCTCGGGCTTCGACCTGGCGGTGGCGCTCGCGTGCCTCGCCGCCGCCGGTGAGATCTCTGCGACCTCGATCGACCGAGTGGTGCATCTCGGCGAGCTCGGACTCGACGGTCGGCTGCGGCCGGTCGACGGGATCCTCCCCGCGGTCCTCGCGGCCGCTCGGGCCGGGCACGACACGGTCATGGTTCCCGAGGCGAACGCCGCCGAGGCGTCGCTCGTGCCGGGCATCGAGGTCATCGGCGTCGCCTCGCTCCTCGAGGCGGCCATCCGGCACGGCGGCGAGTACGAGCAGCGCGCGGTCGAGCCCGTGCCGGCTGCGGTGCGGCCGGGCCTCGTCGAACCGGTCGGTGGGGGAGACCTGGCCGACGTCGCCGGCAACGACGGCGCCGTCGACGCGCTCCTCACCGCGGCGGCGGGTGGCCACCACCTGTTCCTGCTCGGCCCGCCGGGAGCCGGAAAGACGATGCTGGCCTCGCGGCTGCCCGGCATCCTTCCCGACCTCGACTCGGACGCAGCGCTCGAAGTGGCCTCGATCCGTTCACTGTCCGGGAGGCCGCTCAACGGTGGGCTCTCGACGCGACCGCCGTTCGAGGCGCCGCACCACACAGCCTCGGCCGCCGCAATCATCGGGGGCGGCAGCCGCCTCATCCGACCGGGCGCCGCGGTGCGCGCGTCGCACGGCGTCCTCTTCCTCGATGAGGCGCCCGAGTTCCCGTCCGCGGTGCTCGACGTGCTGCGGCAGCCGCTCGAGTCGGGCTCCATCAGCATCCATCGTGCGAACGCCGTCGCGTCGTTTCCGGCTCGCTTCCAGCTCGTCATCGCCGCCAATCCCTGTCCGTGCGGCAACCACGGAGTGAAGGACGCCGACTGCACGTGTTCGCCGATGGCGCGCCGTCGGTATCTCGCCCGTATCTCCGGTCCGCTCCTCGATCGCATCGACCTGCAGGTCGACGTCCCGCGCGTCACGGCGGCGGCACTGCGCGTCGCGCAGGAGCGACCCGGCCTCTCCTCGAGCGACGCGCGCGCCCGCGTGGTCGCAGCTCGAGCCGCCGCCGGCGAGCGACTGCGCGGAACGCCCTGGCGCACGAACTCCGAGATGCCGGGGCCATGGCTGCGCGGTGCGGGCCGGCTGCACCCGGGCGGTCGCGCCACCGTGGCGCTCGATCGGGCGCTCGAACGAGGCGGCATCACCATGCGCGGCTACGACCGCGTCCTGAAGACGTCGTGGACGATCGCCGATCTCGAGGGTGCCGCCGTTCCCACTCGCGAGCACGTCGGTCGTGCGCTGTTCCTTCGGAAGGGGGTCAACCCGTGAACGTCATCCGCCGCGCGATGCAGGGCTCGCTCCGGGCATTCGATACCGTGCGCGACCACGTCGCTCGGCTGCACGGCTCCGGCGATGACGATCGCGAGGCAGATGCGTTCGCGCGTGCGGTGCTCGGCATGCTCGCGGAGCCCGGCGACGGGGTCCTCGGTCGGGTGATCGCGGCGCTCGGGGCCGAACGCGCCGCAGCGCTCCTGCTCGAAGGGATCAGCGCCGAGGCGCTCGTCGCTTCCGTCGGCGATGCCGGAGGCGAGCTCGACGAACGCGAGGCGACGGCCGGCCTCGCGAGATGGATGGCGCGCATCGACCATGCTGCATTCGTCCGCGCGCTCGAACAGGCCGCGAGGGTGGGTGCACGTCTCCTCGTTCCCGGTGACCGGCGCTGGCCGTCCGGCGTCGACGAGCTCGGCGCCCACGCACCGATCGGCCTGTGGGTGCGAGGCCGCATCGATGCACTCGCACACGCAGGACCCGCGATCGCGCTCGTCGGTGCCCGGGCAGCCACCGGTTACGGCGAACACGTTGCGATGGAGGCATCCGCCGGTCTCGCCGACCGCGGCTTCACCATCGTGTCGGGCGGGGCGTACGGCATCGACGGCATGGCGCATCGAGCTGCGCTGGCGAGCGACGGCACGACGGTCGCCTTCCTCGCCGGCGGGGTCGACCGGTTCTATCCGCTCGGCCACGAGACGCTGCTCGGCCGCATCGTCGAGGCGGGTGCGGTGGTCTCGGAGCTGCCATGCGGGGCAGCGCCGACGAAATGGCGGTTCCTGCAACGCAATCGGCTCATCGCCGGCGCGAGCGAGGCCACCGTGGTACTCGAGGCGGGCCTGCGATCAGGCTCCCTCAACACCGCGGGTCACGCTGCGGCACTCGGGCGACCGCTCGGCGCGGTGCCCGGCCCGGTGACGAGTCCGGCTTCCGCCGGGTGCCACCGGCTCCTGCGGGAGTTCGACGCGGTCTGCGTCGTCGATGCCGAGCAGATGGCGGAGCTCGCCGGAAGAGGGGGAGTGTTCAGGAGCGGGCCGTCCGTTCCCGGCCTCGAGGCCGATACCGGTGCGAACCTCGACGAGCCGGCATGGAGCGATGAACCGGGCACGGTGCGCGTCCTCGACGCGTTGAGCGTCCGGGCGGTGCGGAGCGTCGACGATCTCGTGCGGCGATCCGGCATGACCGCACAGGAGGTGAAGGGCGTGCTCGGGTCGCTCGAGGCGAATGGGCTCGCCGCCCGCCATCCCGACGGCTGGCGGCGCCGTCGAGAGGGCTGATCGACGCCCCGGGCCGGTGCGCCGCGACCGTCCGGTATCGGAGGGACCGCCTAGGCTGACGGCGAGGGGGTCGACGGTGGCAGAACAGCTCGGCAGGTATCCGGCAGCACGGCGCGTGATCGCCCACGTGAGCGACACGCACCTTCTCCATGGAGGCGCGCCGCTCGGCGGAGTCGCCGACACGGTGGGGGCACTCGAGCAGACAGTGGCACAGCTGGCGCGGCTCGGCGATCGCCTCGACGCCGTCGTCGTGACGGGTGACGTCGCCGATCTGGGCGAGCCCGACGCGTACCGCATCGCCCGCGCGACCCTCGAGCCGCTTGCGCAGTCGACCGGGGCACGCCTCGTGTGGGTCATGGGCAATCACGACGAGCGCCCGGCATTCCGCACAGCGCTTCTCGACGAGGCGCCGAGCGACTCGCCGGTGCACGGCGTCATCGATCTCGGTGGCCTTCGAGTGGTCGCGCTCGACACGACCGTGGCGGGTTTCCACCATGGTGGTGTCGACGCCGAGACGCTCGCCTGGCTCGATGACGTGCTGACCGAACCGGCGCCCGAGGGCACGATCCTCGCAATGCACCACGCGCCCATCTCGACACCCCTCGCGCTCATGGACCTGCTCGAACTGCGCGGACAAGACGATCTCGCCGACGTCGTGCACGGACGAGACGTCCGGCTCATCCTCGGCGGGCATCTCCACTATCCGACGAGCGGCACGTTCGCCGGAATCCCCGTCTCCGTCGCTGGGGCGACGGCGTACACGATGGACCTGTCCGCACCACCGCGCGAACTCCTCGGAGTCGACGGTGGTCGGTCGTTGACGCTCGTCCACCTCGGGGAGGACTCCGTGGTGACCTCGGTCGTGCCGATCGGTCCGTTCCCCGTCGTGACGAGCTTCGGCGAGGACTTCCTGGCCGAGATCGAGGCGCTCGAGCCCGAAGCCCGACTCGATCGGTTCTCCCGCAAGCCGGCCGGTCCCGCCGAGTGAGAAACGCGCGTGCGCGGTGGCACGGCGAATCCGCGGCACACGGGCGTCGTACATCGCCGCGCGAGGCATCCCGGCGCAGGCTGGAGCCGTGAACCTCGACCGGGCGCTCGACGACTACCTCGCGCACGTCCGCGCCGAGCGCGGCTACTCGGAACACACGGTGTCCGCGTACCGCTCCGACCTCGCCGACCTCATCGCCTTCGCCGACCGGCGTGGCGTCGCCGAGCCGGGCGAGCTCGACCTCGGCCTGCTGCGCGACTGGCTGTGGACCGCGACCGAGCGCGGGCTCGCACGCACGAGCATCGCCCGGCGCGCGGCATCCGCCCGGGGCTTCAGCGCCTGGCTGCATCGCCGCGGCCACCTCGCCGCCGATCCGGGGGCCAGGCTCAAGGCGCCGCGGGCTCAGCGAACCCTGCCCCGGGTCGTCGCGGAGCGGGCGCTCGCCGAGGCCCTCGCAGCACTCGAGGCGCGCGCCGCGGGTGACGATCCGGTGGCGATCCGCGATGCGGCCGTCGCCGAACTGCTCTACGCGGCCGCGCTGCGCGTGTCGGAGCTCGTCGGGCTCGACCTCGGCGACGTCGACCGCCGGCGACGCACCGTCCGGGTGACCGGAAAGGGATCCAAGGAACGCGTCGTGCCGTACGGAGCGCCAGCCGCCCGAGCGCTCGACCGTTACCTCGAGTCGGCTCGGCCCGCCCTCCTGGCGGCGGCAGGATCGCCGCAGATCGCGGCGGTGTTCGTCGGCGTGCGTGGCGGTCGCCTCGGAGTCCGGAGCGTTCGACGCGAGATCGCGGCGATGCTCTCATCGATCCCCGGTGCGGGGCCCAGTGGGCCGCACGCCCTGCGGCACAGCGCCGCGACGCACCTGCTCGATGGCGGTGCCGACCTTCGCGCCGTGCAGGAGTTCCTCGGCCACGCGAGCCTCGGCACGACGCAGATCTACACCCACGTCTCGTCGGAACGGCTGAAGCAGAGCTACCGCACCGCGCACCCCCGCGCCTGACGCTCAGTTCATCGGCAGCAGCACCGCGAGCGGGATGCCGCCGAAGAAGAGGAACGGCGAGACGTACTCGCCATCGACACGCACGCCGAAGTGGACGCACGCGTCGGCGCAGTGGCCTCCGGAGGCGACGACGGCGACCGGCTCACCGGCGGAGACGCGCGCGCCGGCCGTCACGCCGGCGTCGACGGGCTCGATCGCGCTGACCACACCGTCGCCGTGGTCGATCGCGAGCACGCCTCGACCGGCGACCGGCCCGGCGAAGCTCACCACCCCGTCGGCCGGCGCGACGACCGGTGCGCCCGGCCCCGCGGCGATGTCGATGCCACGGTGCCCGGCGGCGTACGGGGTGGGCGGTGCCCGGAACGGCGAGATCACGCGGATGGGGGCCGGCACCGGCCAGGTCCACTGCCCGAGATGCGCGGTGGTGCCGGTGGCGCCGGTGCCCGTCGGCGCATCCCGGGTATCCGTCGACCGGATCCCGAGGGCCTCCGCGGCGCCCGGAGTGATCGCAGTGAACGCGGCGGCGACCGCGAGGGCGAGGGCCGATGCTGCGCTCGCGCTCGCGGCGCGAGCTCGGCGACGGTGGCGGCGCGAGGAATCCGGGGCGGTGTTGTGAAGCGAGGCCATGTCGATGAGCCTGCTCGCTGCCCGGCACCCATGATCGGGTCCTCGGCGCACCGGTGGGTCGGCGTCGCGGCTCGCCGGCTGTGGAGGACGAGTGGGGTGGTAGAGTGTCGGGAGCACCTCGGTCCGCCGGGGTGACTACGCGTGCCATTTCGGCCGACGACTCCACTCAGTCCCACTCGTAAGAGCCGGGCGGAGCCGTGCCGGGCACCAGGGCTCACGGCCGCCGGCCGGAGCGTCAACTGAGAACAGAAGGAGTACGGCTCATGGCCGTCGTCACCATCCGCCAGCTGCTCGACAGCGGCGTGCACTTCGG
>JAPSJT010000101.1 GCA_031178045.1 Agromyces sp. | reverse complement strand
CTCGAGATCGACAAGAGCGTCGTCAGCCGGCAGGTGAAGCACCTCGAGGCCCTCGGACTCGCGCAGATCGTCGCCGACCCCGACGACCGACGGGCCCGCTTCATCGAAGCGACTCCCGTGGCGATCGAGAGCGTCGGGCAGCGTGGTTCGCGGATGCACCGCCGGCTCCACGAGCAATTGCAGGCGTGGCCGGCCGACGACGTCGCGCAACTGGCGCGCCTGCTGGGCCGGCTCACGAGCGAGATCGGCGGCGACGAGCCGACGCCCGGCGCCTGAGCGCCGGCGCGCTCCGCTACGCGCCGGGTTCGGCCCTCGACAGGCTCGGCACCCTCGAGCCCTCGTCGACGGCCGGGGCGGACGAGGTCCGCGGGGTCGGCGGGCTCGCCGGCAGGCGCACGGTGAACCGCGTGGCGCCCGGCCGGCTCTCGACGTCGACCGTGCCGTGGTGCGCCTCGACCACGGCGCGCACGATCGCGAGTCCGAGCCCCGTGCTGCCGGCCCGGCGCGAGCGGGAGGAGTCGCCGCGCGCGAAGCGCTCGAAGAGCGAACCGGCGAGCTCGGGCGGAATGCCCGGACCGTCGTCCTCGACCGCGAGCACGACGTCGTCGCCGTCGCGGTCGAGGGATGCCACGACGCTCGTGCCCTCGGGCGTGTGCACACGGGCGTTCGCGAGCAGGTTCGTCACGACCTGGCGGAGCCGCGGCTCGTCGCCCGTGACGACGGTCGCGGCATCCGAAATGCGCACCTCCCAGTCGTGATCGGGACCGGCCGCCTGGGCGTCGCCGACCGCCTCGACGACGACGTGACCGAGGTCGACCGGCAGCGCCGACAGCTCGCGGCCCTCGTCGAGGCGAGCGAGCAGCAGCAGGTCCTCGACGAGTTCGGTCATCCGCACCGATTCCGACTCGATCCGGCCGATCGCGTGCACCACGTCGGGCGGCAGCTCGCCGCCGTGCAGACGGGTGAGCTCCGCATAGCCGCGGATCGACGCGAGCGGCGTGCGCAGCTCGTGCGAGGCGTCGGCGACGAAACGGCGCACCTTCTGCTCGCTCTGCTCGCGGGCCGAGAGGGCGGATGCCACATGGCCGAGCATGCGGTTGAACGCCGTGCCGAGCCGGCCCACCTCGGTGCGCTCGTCGTCGACCGGGACCCGCTCGCCGAGGGCGACGTCACCACGATCGAGTGGAAGTTCGGAGACGCGCTGCGCCGTGGCCGTGACCTCCTCGAGCGGGCTCAGCGCGCGGCGTACGACGACCGAGCCGAGCGCGAGGGCGAGAGCGAGCCCGCCGAGCGCGACGACCGTGACGGTGAGCGCGAGCTGGGCGGTCTGCGCGTTCACGTCGGAGAGCGGGAGCGCGAGCACGATCCGCAGCTCGGGCTGGACCTGCACGGCCAGCGCCCGGTAGTCGCCGAGCGAACCGGCGCTGATGGTGTGCGCTTCGCCGTCGCTCGGCACTCCCGCGATCGCGGACGTGTCGCCCGCCCCCGGGTCGGGAAGCTCGCCGCCCGTCGAGATGTACCTGGCGACCACACCACCGTCGGGCAGGACGATCGCGCCGAGGGTGCCGGCCGGCTGCCCCGGCACGCGGAGGAACTCCTGGACGGCGGCATCGGGGTCGACCGGGAGCCCGGGCTGGGCGACCTCCGTGGCTCGTGCCGACGTCGAGCGGAGCGACGAATCGAGCCGCTCCACCGACGAGGTGTGGAACACGGCGACCGTCGCGAGGCCGATGACGACGCTCACGGCGACGAGCAGCCCGGCGACGATGGCGAGGAGCCGCCGATGCAGCGTCCAGGCCCGGCGCGGGCCCGCGGCATCCGGCCGCCCGGCGGTCTCGAACGTATCGCCGGTCGCCGTGTGCGCCTCGCGGGACGCCGCGGCGTGACCGGGGTCGCCGGGCCTGGTCATCCGGCGGCCTTGAGCATGTACCCGGCGCCGCGCACCGTGTGGATCATCGGCTCGCGCCCGGCGTCGATCTTCTTGCGCAGATACGAGATGTAGAGCTCGACCACGGACTCCTTGCCGCCGAAGTCGTACGACCACACGCGATCGAGGATCTGCGCCTTCGAGAGCACCCGGCGCGGGTTGCGCATGAGGAAGCGGAGCAGCTCGAACTCCGTCGCCGTGAGCTCGATCGGGGTGCCGGCGCGCGCGACCTCGTAGGAGTCCTCGTCGAGGGTGAGGTCGCCGACGCTGAGCACGGGATCCTTCGCCTGCGCGAGCGTGAGCGTCGAGCGGCGGATGAGTCCGCGCAGGCGCGCGACGACCTCCTCGAGGCTGAACGGCTTCGTCACGTAGTCGTCGCCGCCGGCGGTGAGCCCGGCGATGCGATCGTCGAGGGAGTCCTTCGCCGTGAGGAAGAGCACGGGCGTCTCGGTACCGTCGGCGCGCACGCGCTGCAGCACCTCGAGGCCGTCGATGTCGGGCAGCATGATGTCGAGCACGATCGCGTCGGGACGGAACTCGCGGGCGACCTTCACGGCGCTGAACCCATCGGAGGCGGTGCGCACGTCCCAGCCCTCGTAGCGCAAGGCCATCTTCAGCAGCTCGGTGAGGGAGTGCTCGTCGTCGACGACCAGCACGCGCACCATCGAGCCGTCGCCCTTCGTGATCTGCGGCGCCCGGTGCGGAGTGGTCGTGCTCGTGCTCATGTCACCAAGTATCCGCAGCAGCCTTTGCGTTTCCTATGACTGGGATGAACGGATGCCGCGCCTCGCGGGTCGCCGGGCGTGGCGCCGGATGACGACGATGCCATCGGAGGCATCCGCCCGTCGGTACGGTGGACGGATGCCCCCGTCGAACGAATCCGCACGCCGGCACGCGCAACGGCGACCGCGCGCGCAGGCACCGCTCCTCGGGCTCCTGCTCGACGTCGACGGGCCCATCGCGAGCCCGGTCAGCCGCTCGATCGCGATCCCGACGATCACGCGCGACCTCGTGCGCCTCGCCGCGGCCGGCGTGCCGATCGTCTTCAACACGGGCCGCTCCGAAGCCTTCCTGCGCGAGCAGGTCGTGGGCCCGCTCCTCGATGCCGGGCTTCCCGAGCAGGCGACGGTCTTCGCCGTCTGCGAGAAGGGCGCGGTGTGGTTCGAGATCACCGCCGCGGGCATGGGCGACGTGCACGTCGCCGAGGAACTCGCCGTGCCCGTCGCATACGGTCGCGCGATCGCGTCCCTCGTCGCCGAGCGCTTCGCCGAGCACGTCTTCTTCGACGACACGAAGCGCGCCATGGTCTCGGTCGAGCAGCGCACCGAGATCACGAACGAGGAGTACCGCCCCGTGCAGCGCGAGTTCGATGCCCTGGCGTTCGCCGAGTTCGAACGGCACGGACTCGGCGTCACCGACGGCGAGCGCGAGGTCGCGGCATCCGACGGCGCCGTCGACTTCCGCATCGACGCGACGATCATCTCGACCGACATCGAGTCGGTGCTGCTCGGCAAGGACCTCGGCGCGCGACGCGCGATCGAGTGGCTCGAACGGCACGGCACCCTGCCGGTCGCGTGGCGCACCGTGGGAGACTCGCGCACCGACTACGCGATGGCCGACTGGCTGCACGAGCACGGCTTCGAGGTCGCGCACGTCGACGTGCGGCCGGCCGACGGGGTGCCCGCGAAGCCGTACCCGGTGCTGACCGCCGAAGAGCTCATCCACGACGAGGCCGGCGCCGCGTTCCTCTCGCGGTGGGTCGACATGGTCGAGGGAGTCGCCGACGACGACCGCGACGTCGCCTGAGGGCGCAACGGCCGGCGGATGCCGCGGCCGTTCGGTCGGCCGCGGCATCCGCTGCGCTCGTGTTGACGGGCATCCCTCACGCAACACGGTAGAAGCGCCAGAACGGATGATCGACGTCGAGCACGTCGACGCGGCCGAAGCCGGCCGCCGCCGCCCAATGCCGGAGCGTCGGCGTGCGCAGCACCGTGCCGTTCGCGATGTCTGCCGACTCCGCCGTCGTGGCGGGTAGGCAGTGCAGCACGCTCATCGCGTAGAGCATGCGCTCGACGGGTTCGGCGTTCGCGTGGAACTCGTCGGCCACCCGCTCGTCGGCGACGAGGAGCGCTCCGCCCGGACGCAGGAGCGCGCGGACGGCGGCGAGCGCGTCGACGGGCTGCGCCATGTCGTGCAGCGCCTCGAAGACCGTCACGAGATCGAATCCGGATGCCTCGGCATCAGTGCCGCGCGACGCCCGGCGCAGCACCTCGAGCTCACCGGCGTCGCCCCGCACGAACGACACGCGGTCGTCGACCCCCGCCGCCCGCGCGTTCGTCCGCGCCTCCTCGATCGACACCGCATCGAGGTCGACGCCCACGACGCGCGCGTTCGGGAAGGCGTTCGCGAGCGCGATCGTCGACCAGCCGATGCCGCAGCCGGCGTCGAGCACGACGCCGCCGGCATCGAGGGCGGCCGCACGGTCGGGCAGCTGCTCGATCCACTCTCGCATCGCGTGCGTGAAGGCCGGGCGATTCACGGCACCGAGGCCACGGCGGAGCTCGGCCCCGTACTCCTCGAAGGCGACGCCGCGTCCCTGACGGAAGTCGGCGACGAGCTCGGGGAAGGCGAGCGCCACGCCCGCGAACATGCCCGCGACGGGCGCCGAGTGCGCCGGATGCGTCTCGTCGAGGAGCACCGGTGCGTGGGCGGCCGGGAGGAGGAACCGGCGCTCGTGGCGGAACGTGCCGTGCGCCTCGACGGCGACGTATCCGGCGGCCGCCTGCTGCTCGAGCCACTCGCGCGCGTACCGCGGTGCGATGTCCGCCGCCACCGCGAAGGCCGGGGCGGTGATCGGTCCCCGCTCGTGCAGCGTGCGGTACAGGCCGAAGCGTCGACCCAGCTCGATCGTGAGCAGCTCGGTCGCCGAGCCGAGCATGCCGACGAGCTGTTGCGCCAGCTCCCCGGTGCGCGCGGCCTCGCCGAGGGCGCCGTCGCCGCCGAGGGCGTCGAGCTCGGCGAGTTCATCCAGCTCGTCGAGCTCGCCGCTGGTGCGCCCTGCGTGCGTCGTGGCGGCGTCGGCGCTCGCGGTCGTGATGGTGATCGTGTCGGACATGATGGTCTCCCTTGCATCGTCGGTCGACCGGCGAATGCTCGGTCGAAGGGCCATTGAACGCGGATGCCGCCGCCACGGAATCGCCGGAACCGGCCAACCCGTCATGGCCGGAATCGGCCAGCACGAGGCATCCGCTCGTGCCCGGCGGCGCCGGCTGGGCGCCGCGCGTCGATCAGATGAGCTCGTGGCGAAGGGCCCACGCCGCGGCCGCGGTGCGCGAGGGCACGCCGAGCTTCGTGCGGATGTTGGCGATGTGCCGGTGCACCGTGTGCACCGAGAGCAGGAGGTGAGCGGCGATCTCGGCGTCGGTCTCGCCAGCGGCGACGCGCCGCAGCACCTCGCGCTCACGTTCCGTGAGCCGGGCGGATGCCGCCGTCACGCCGTCACGCGCGCGCCCCGGGGCGTCGACGGGCACGCCGAGGAACTCGAGCGTCGCGCGCACGACCCCGTCGGCGTCGCCGCGCCACGGGAAGTGGTCGTCGCCCTCGAGCGCGACGAATCGGGCGTTGCGGATGCGCTGCGCGACATCCCGGCCGAGGACGAACGGGATCGCGCGGTCGTCGCGCCGGTGCAGCACGAGGGTCGGGGCGAGCACGTCGCCGAGGTGTCCGGTCGAGTCGAACCCGTAGACGGCGCGGAGCGACGCGAGCGCCACCTCGCGCGACGCGGAACGGCGCTGGAACTCGACGAACTCGGCCCGCTCCTCGGCGGTCGCGTCGGGCAGGAAGAGGTCGGCGAGCACGCGCGAGCCGAGCCCCCAGTGCTGCTCGATGAGGCCGAGCATCGTGGCTCGGGCGGCGGGCGGCGCGAGGTCGGCGCCTCGCGCGTACGAGCCGTAGAGCACGAGTCGCTCGACGCGCTGCGGATGCCTCGCGGCGAACAGCGACGCGACGCCTCCGCCCGACGACGCCCCGAAGAGCGAGATGCGCTGCGACCCGGTCGCCGCGTCGACGAGCGTCTCGAGCGTCGCGAGCTCCTCCTCGAGTGAACGGGCGGGCATCGTTCCCCGGTCGGACACACCAGCGCCGGGGCGGTCGTAGCGGATGACGGTGCGATGCTCGGCGAGCAGGCCGACGAAGCGGCGGAACTTCGCATTGCGCCAGTCGAGCTCGAGATGGCTCGACCACCAGCCGCCGATCACGAGCGGCGGTCCGGAGCCGACCGCGGACCATGCGATCGACGTTCCGTCCCGCTCGGTGTAGCGGATCAGCTGATCCTCGGCGTGCACGGCCCAAGTCTAGGAATGCCGCCGGGTCGCGGCCGGGCGGGGACCACCCCCGTTGAGGGGACCCACAGGTGGGATGCGTACCTTTGAGGCGATGTCGCACCGCTCGCCCTCCCCCAGCGTCCGCGGCCGTCGAACCCGAGTCGCGGCCGCTGCTGCCGCCGCGGCGCTGGTCGCCGTGGTCGGCGGCATCGCGTGGGGCGCCTCGCAGTCACCCGACGCGGGCGCCGGCGCCCCCAGCGCAGCGCAGGCCGACAGTGCGCGGGCGATTCCGTCGACCGAGTCGGCCGAGACCTCCGTCAGCGAAGCGGGCACCGCGTCGCTGAGCCCCGCCGTCGTGGCCCAGCTCGCCTACGTGCGCGAACACTGGGATGACACCTCGAGCGAGCAGTTCGGCTACCTCGACGAGAACGACTGCGTGAACTTCGCGAGCCAGTCGCTGCTCGCCCGCGGGTGGGCGGTCGACGACGAGTGGTGGTACGACGAGTCGGGCGACGGCTACTCGAGCGCCCCTGCCTGGGTGAGCTCGACCGCCCTCCGTGACTACCTCGAGGAGCACCCCGAGCGCGGCGCGACGGCCCTCACCGACGACCAGCGCGCCGACGTGAAGCCCGGCGACCTCGTGCAGTTCGACTGGGACGACTCGGGCGACCGCGACCACACGGGCATCGTCACGTCCGTCGTCACGGCGGCCGACGGCAGCGTCACCATCCACTACGCGGGGCATACGGATGCCACGTGGGACCGCACCGTCGACTACGCGATCACCGAACTGCACCCGGGCGGCGTCGCGTACTACTGGAGCATCCCCGAGTAGGACCGCACGGGACGCGTCCGATCACGCGCTCGACCTCTGAATCGAGCTTTCCACGGCGCGCGCACGCGCCCTCGGGCGCTGGCCCTCCGACGCGGGGCTTCCTCCTTCTGCGTCACGGCTTATTAGTCGACATACCCATAACGGATGTCGTTGACAGCGGACTTTCGACGGCCTAGCCTACAAACTACTCGGCCGGTCGACGGATGTCTCCCGTCGGCGCGATGCGGCCGAGCGAACGCGAGTCGACGTGGTGCCGACGCGCTTGGTCAACGTCGACGGAGGATCGAGATGTCCCGTGCTGCGGCTCCCGCTCCCCCGAGCGCGCGTCATGACCGGCGACTCGGCGACCTCGTCGACGACTTCATGGCCGACGCTCCCGAGCTCGCGGCCGAGCTGTGGGACGAGCTCGAGCAACGCTCCTCCGGCTCCGGTCCGGCGGTGTCTTCGCTCATCCAGGCGGCCCGTTCCGCCGACGGAGGCAAGTACGTTCGGCCGCGCCTCGTGGCGGCGTCGTACTTCGGCCTCGGCGGCCTCGACACCGCCGTGCTGCGTCGGGTGGCCGGCGCCCAGCAGCTCCTGCACCTCGGGCTCTGCCTGCACGACGACGTGATCGACGGCGACCGGGTGCGGCACGGTCGGCCCAACGTGATCGGCGCGGTCGAGCAGTCGATGCGCGCGGCGGGCGTCGGCGCCGCCGCGGCGGTGCGCCAGGGCGAGGCCGCCGGGATCCTCGCGGGCGACCTCGCGCTGAACGCCGCGCTGCTCGCGCTGCTCTCGGTGCCGGCGAGCGGCGCGCCGGTCCGCCTCGCCACGGCGGCACTCGCCGCGATCGAGCGGACGATCCAGGGCGAGCTCCTCGACGTGCGGTCCGAGACGCTCGCCCCCGCCCAGTCGGACCCGGTGCACGTCGCCGCACTGAAGACCGCGCCGTACAGCGTCACCCTTCCGCTCACCCTCGGCGCGATCGCCGCCGGCGCCCACGATCCCGATCTGCTCGACGCGCTCGAACAGGTCGGCTCCTCCTTCGGCATCGCCTACCAGTTGTGCGACGACGATCTCGGGTTGTTCGGCTCGACGGCCGTGACCGGAAAGTCGACCCTGTCCGACCTTCGCGACGGCAAGCGCACGGAGCACATCAGGATCGCCCACGAGCGTGCGTCCGGCGTCGATCGCGCGGTCATCGACGGCGCGCTCGGCCGGCCGACCGCGAACGAGGGCGATGCCGAGCGAGTGCGCCAGATCGTGACCGCGACCGGAGCACGGGCCGCCGTGCTCGAGCTCATCGATTCCCACCTCGATCACGGCATCCGGGCGGCCGCGGAGGCCCTCCCACCGGCACTCGCGGATCACCTGGCCCTACTCGCCCGCACCATGCGCGGGCGAGCGCACTGACCCCCTGCACGACAAGGAGAAGCACATGACCGCTACGCCCGAAGCCCGGCACGACGACGCAGCCGAGACGCAGGGGTGGACGAGGGGCCGTGTCGGCCTCTGGCTGATCGGCGCGCGGGGTTCCGTCGCCACGGCCGCCGCGGTCGGAGTCCACGCGCTCGCGACGGGGATCGCCCCGCCCACCGGATGCACGACGGCCGGTCCCGCCTTCACCGGCGTCCCGCTGCCCGGCTTCCAGGACCTCGTGATCGGCGGCCACGATGTCAGTGCGGTCCCGGTCGGCCGACGGGCCGAACTGCTCGCAGAGGCCGGGATGCTTCCCGCATCCATCGTCGCCGCCACCCGTTCTTCGCTCGGCGAGGTCGACTCGGAGGTGCGGCCCGGCTACATCGCGGCCGCTCACGCCGGATCGCAGGCCGAGGCCATCCGACGACTCGCCCACGACATCTCCGACTTCCGCGACCGGCACTCCCTGGCGCACGTGGTCGTGATCGACGTCTCCTCGACGGAGGCACTCCCCGCCGACCGACCCGAGTTCCACGACGTCGAGCTGCTCGAGGCGGCACTCGCCGACCCGTCCGAGGAGGTCCTCCCGCCGAGCTCGATCGCCGCGCTCGCGGCGGTCGAGTCGGGCAGCGCCTACGCCTGCTTCACGCCGTCTGCGGGGCTCTGGCTCCCCGCGCTGCGCGAGCTCGCCGAGCGGCGCGGCATTCCGTACGCCGGCCAGGACGGCAAGACCGGCGAGACCCTGCTGCGCACCGTCCTCGCCCCGATGTTCACCGAGCGCGGCATGCACGTCCGGTCGTGGGCCGGGACCAACCTGCTCGGCGGCGG
>JAPSJT010000006.1 GCA_031178045.1 Agromyces sp. | reverse complement strand
GTGACGTTCCTGCTCGCGGGCGTGGGACTCGTGGCGGTGCCGGCGGCCGTCGTCGAGCCCGTCATCGCCCTCTCGATCGCCGCCGCCGCTGCCGCTGCGATCGCCGGGAAGGAGCCGCCGGCGCGCTACCGGACGCCGGTCGTGTTCGCGTTCGGGCTCCTGCACGGACTCGGTTTCGCGGGCGCCCTCGGCATCGACGAGGCCTGGTCATGGGAGCTGCTCGCGTCGCTGCTCGCGTTCAACCTCGGCATCGAGGTCGTGCAGCTGGCGCTCATCGCCGTGGCGTTCCCACTGCTCGTGCTGCTCCGGCGCACGGCCGTGGCGGAGCCGACGACCCGGATCGCCGGCGTCCTCGTCGCGGTCGTCGGGCTCTACTGGTTCGCCGAGCGCATCATCGCCGGGGTGGTCGGCTGAGCGGTCGGCCGACCCTCCGCGCGGCTGCACCGACGCCGGGCGTCAGGCGGCGGATGCCTCGGCCGGCTGGTGCTCGATGTCGTCGACGTGTCCGCGGGGCATCGCGATCGCGCCCGCGATGGTGGCGACGGTCGCGACCACGACGGCGATGAAGACGGCGGCGGATGCCGCCTGGATCGCGACGGGGGAGTGCTCGCCGAGTCCCGTCGTCGCGATGACGCCGTTGGCGACGGCCCCGAAGATCGCGACGCCCACGGCGCTGCCCATCGATCGCAGGAACATGTTCGCACCCGTGACGACGCCGCGCTCCGCCCACGCCACCGATGACTGCGCGGCGATGAGGGTCGGCGAGGCGACGAGGCCGAGCCCGAGGCCGACGACGAAGCATCCGATCGCTGTCGTCCACACGTTCGGCACGAACGACGAGGCGTACACGCCCGCTGCCCCGAGGACGGCGATGCCGAGACCGATGAACGCGGTCGCCCGGAACCCGATGCGCAGGTACAGGCGTCCCGACTGCGAGGCCGAGATGGGCCAGCCGAGGGTGAGTGCGGCGACGGCGAGGCCCGAGACGAGGGGCGAGGCATCCGCCGTGGTCTCGAGGAAGGTCGGCACGTACGAGGTGAGCCCGATGAGTGCGGCGCCGACGCCGAACGAGATGAGCGAGGTCGTCACGATGAGCCGGCGGGAGAAGAGCCAGAGGGGCAGCACGGGTTCGGCCGCTCTCCGCTCGATGAATACGAAGGCGACGAGCAGCACCGCGGCGATCGAGAAGCCGCTGATCGACTGCCACGAGAACCAGTCCCAGGCCTGTCCGCCCTCGAGCACGGCGAGGATGAGCAGCGTGAGCCCCACCGTCAGCACGGCGGCACCGGCGAGGTCGAGACGGTGCCGCTGGCGCTCGACGGTCTCGTGGTAGGCCCGCATGAGCATCCATGCGGCGATGAAGCACAGCGGGATGTTCACGAAGAAGATCCATCGCCAGTCGAGGAACTCCGAGAACAGGCCGCCGAGCGACGGGCCGACGACGGATGATGCGGCCCAGACGCTCGCGATGTAACCCTGCACCCTGGCGCGCTCGCGCACCGTGTAGATGTCTCCCGTGATCGTGATCGACACGGGCAGCACGGCGCCCGCGCCCAGGCCCTGCACCGCACGGAACACGATGAGCGAGGTCATGTCCCATGCGAATCCGCACAGGATCGAGCCGATGAGGAACAGCGCGATGCCGATGAGGATGATCGGCTTCCGCCCGACGGTGTCGGCGAGCTTCGAGTAGATCGGCACGGAGACCGCCTGCGCGAGCAGGAAGATCGAGAAGAGCCACGGGAACTGGCTGAACCCGCCGAGGTCGGCGACGATCGAGGGCACCGCGGTCGCGAGGATCGTCGCCTCGATCGCGACGAGACCGGTCGAGAGCATGAGCGCGATGAGCACGGGCCCGCGCTCGGAGCGGAAGCCGACGGCGGTCTGCTCGGTCACGGTGCTCCTCGGTGCTCGGGCGCGGAGAAACCCCGCACGCAAAGCCCAACGCCATGGCACGTGATTCATTCCCGCCGCGCTTCGATCATGCATGAGGGTTTGTCAAGGCCCGCTCCCGGAATCGCCCACGGCGCGGCGGATGACCGACCATTGAACCACAGCAGCAGGAGCGTGGCTCCGACCGCGGACGCCGCACACGCAGGGGGCGAGATGACCGATCGACGAATCGCAGACGCCGGTTCGACGACGGGCGTCTCCACCGCCGAGCACGCACCACTCCGATACGAGTTCCGCGCGCATCTCGGCTCGGGCGGCATGGCCGATGTCTACCGAGCCCATGACACGGAACTCGGTCGGGACGTCGCCGTGAAGGTGTTCCGCGACGATGAGGGCACCGTCGCCGACATCCAGCGTCGCGAGCGCGAGATCCACCTGCTCGGCGCCATGTCGCATCCGGGGCTCGTCGGGATTCATGATGCCGGCACCCTCGAGCACGATGGCCGGAGTCGCCGCTACCTCGTGATGGAGCTCCTCGAGGGCCGTTCGCTCGGTCACCGGCTCGCCCGGGGTCCGCTCACGCCGCGCCAGGCGGCGGAGATCGGCGCGCAGCTCGGAGACGCCCTGAGCTACGTGCACGCCCGGGGGATCGTGCACCGAGACATCAAGCCCGAGAACATCCTGCTCGACGAGGTGCCGGCGTTCGGCTACACGCTCATGGCGAAACTCGCCGACTTCGGCGTGGCACAACTCGACGATGGAGCGCGAGTCACGAGCGACGGCGCGATCATGGGCACGGCCGCGTACATCTCGCCCGAACAGGCGCGCGGTGACGTCGTCGGCACCGCGAGCGACGTCTACTCGCTCGGCCTCGTGTTGCTCGAGTCGCTCACCGGGGAGCGCGAGTACGGGGGAACGCTCATCGAGGCGGCGCTCGCCCGCCTGCAACGGCCGCCGCGCGTGCCCGACGACCTCTCGAGCGACTGGCGCGCGCTCCTCGCCGCCATGACGGCCGACGAGCCGGAGGTGCGGCCGACCGCACACGACGTGGCGGCGACGATGCGCGACATCCTTCGCTCGATGTCGGGCGGCCACGCGCGGCACGGTCACCGAACCGGCGTGGCGGATGCCGCGGCAACCGTGGGCCTGCCGCGCGCACGCGCGGCCCTCGCGAACCTGTTCGCCGGCTCCCGCGGCGGTTCGCTCGTCGCTGCGGGAGTGCTCGTCGCCGGAACCGTCGCCGGCGTCCGGTTCCTGTGAACGAGACTCCCGCGCGCGCCGGCCTGCTCGCGCGGATCTCGGCGCGGCTCCCGTTCCGCCGTTCCCGACCGCGTAGCGTCACTCGCATGTGGAGACGCAGAATCGCTCGACCGGTCGACGACCCGCCTGTGGCGGAGATCACCGGCGGCGCGGACTCGCCCGGACCCGAACTGAAGATCCGGGCGTTCCGCATCGGCTTCGTGGGAGCGCTCGGCGTGCTCCTCGCCGTGCTGCTCGGCGGCATCGTCGGCCAGCTCGGCACCGTCATCCTCTACGTCGCGCTCGCACTCTTCCTCGCGCTCGGCCTCGACCCCGTGGTGAGCTGGCTGCAGCGACGCGAGATCCCGCGCTGGCTGGCCATCCTGCTCGTCTTCGTGATCGTCATCGGCCTCTTCGTCGGGCTCATCGCCACGATCGTGCCGATCGTCGTCGAGCAGACCACCATCATCGTCGAGGACTGGGACGACATCGTCGACAACATCGTGAACAGCGATCTCGTCGCGTGGCTCAACAGCATGACCGGTGGCGACGCGCTGAACCAGGCGATCGGCTCGGCCGGCGACTTCCTCGCCGACCCCGCGAACCTCGGCTCGCTCACAGGTGGCATCCTCGCGGTCGGTGCGGGCATCGCCGGCGGCTTCACGGGTGCGGTGATCGTGCTCATCCTCACGCTCTACTTCCTCGCCTCCCTCGATTCGATGCGGCGCTACGCGGCGCGGTTCGTGCCCGCGAGCTCGCGCGGGCGATACCGCGAGGTGTCGGAGGAGATCACCGGTTCCGTCGGCCGGTACGTGATCGGACAGGTGAGCCTCGGCGCCATCAACGGCGTGCTGAGCCTCATCTACCTCTCGGTCATCGGGGCGCCGGCGCCCATCCTGCTGGCGTTCATCGCGTTCCTCACCTCGCTCATCCCGCTCGTCGGTACCTTGACGGGTGCAGTGGTCATCTCGCTCGTGTCGCTCGCGGCGTCGCCGGCGACCGCGCTCGCCGCGGTGATCTACTACCTCATCTACATGCAGCTCGAGGCGTACGTGCTGAGCCCGCGCATCATGAACCGCGCCGTCGCCGTGCCGGGTGCGCTCGTCGTCATCGCCGCCGTCGCGGGCGGCACGCTCGGCGGGGTGCTCGGTGCGCTCGTCGCCATCCCCGTCGCCGCGTCGCTCATCATCATCATGGAGAAGGTCGTGTTCCCCCGGCAGGATCAGCTCTAGCTGCCGGCGGGTCGACGCCCGTCGCCGACGACCCTAGAACCAGACGCTGAGGTGCGGCGTACGCGGTGACTGGAACATGCGGTCGGCGAGCTCGATCGAACGCTGCGACCGGCCGCTGAGCCGACCGGCGCGGGCGAGCACCGAGGGGCTCGTGCCTCCGAGGTAGATCGCGCCGAGCTCCTGCACGCCCAGGCTGATCGCGCGGACTCCCCGAGCGGATGCCGCGACCTCCGCCGCATCGAGTTCCCGCGCCTGGCCGCGGCCGAACTCGTCGACGACGAGCTCGTAGCGACCGGCCGCGTACCCGAGGGGGTCGCTCACGTCGAGCCGCAGTGTGCCCGCCGACCCGTAGCTGCGTGCCGAGAGGGCCGCCACCGGGTCGAGCACGCGCACCCAGAGGTGGTCGACGACGTCGGAGAGGGTGATCGCGCGGGGGTCGTCGAGGAGCCAGGGCAGCGGTTCGTCGACCGATCGCAGGAGGCCCCGGATGCCGGTGACGAAGTCCTGCTCGACGAGGAAGCGCCACAGGGCGCGCTCGGCGTCGTCGGTCGCGGCGGCGAGGAAGTCGAACTCGAGCACGCCCGGCTCATTGGGCTCGCGACGGATGCGGTAGGCGACGAAGCCCTGGGCCTGCCCGTCTTCGTCGTCGTACCGGACGACGCGGATCGAACGCGAGCGCTCGCTCTCGGGTTCGGCGATGCCGAGCACCCGATCGAGCATCCCGGGCCAGCGGTCGATCTCGCCGGGGGTGCGGGCCACGGCGCGGCGAGCGAGCGCCGGTGCGCTGTCGCGGAGCGCCGCCGGTTCGACGAACTGCAGGCGCCCCGGGGCCTCCGGCCCGCTCCATCTCGCACGCCGGCGATCGACGTACACGGTCGCTGCCCGGGTCGCCGGTGCGTAGCCGTACCGGCCGTAGATCGTCGCCTCGGTCGCGGTGAGCATCGCGAGCGCGGCGCCGGCGCTCGCCGCGTTGGCGAGCTCGCCCTGCATGAGCGCCCGGGCGATGCCGCGACGTCGGTGCGTCGGCGCGACCGTGACCGAGCTCACGGCCCAGGCGTCGACGCTGCGACCGCCGGGCACGCTGAGGCCCGTCGGCCACGCGGAGACCGTGGCGACCGGGATGGCGGGATCGGTGACGTCGGGGTCGTAGACGCCGTGCACGAGCCGGTCGGCGAGCACCCGCAGATCGTGGTCGCGCTCGGCGTCGGTCGGCCGCGCGTGGTGGAAGCCGCGGAAGTCGGCCTCGATCCAGCCGTGCACCGCGTCGCGGTCGTCGTGATCGAGCGTGCGGTATTCGAGCCCCTGCGCGGCGAGATCGGTGGCGGCGGTCGGGTCGAGTGGGATCGCGAAGGCCATCACCCCAGCGTAGCGAGGCCGCCTGACGAGGAGGCAGAATGGAGGGATGACCGGGCAAGCGCTTTCCCACATCGAACGTGCCATCGACGGGCGGCATCCGCTGCGGTCGGTGTTCCGGTTGCTCGACCTGCACCGGGGTCGCGTGCTCGCGGCCGTCGGCTTCTTCGCGCTGAAGGACACGCCCCTCTGGCTGCTGCCCGTCGTCACCGCCGAGATCATCGACGTCGTCGTCGCCGGCGGGCCGCTCACGAGCCTCGCGCTGTGGGCCGGCATCGCGCTCGTGGCACTCCTGCAGAACTACCCCAACCACGTCATGTACACGCGCCTCTTCATGGGGGCGGTGCGCTCGATCGGCGCCGACCTCCGCAATGCGCTCGCAGCGCGACTGCAGTCGCTGTCGATCGGCTTCCACACGAAGGCGAACTCGGCGATCGTGCAGACGAAGGTCGTGCGAGACGCCGAGAACGTCGAGGTCATGCTGCAGCAGACGGCTCACCCGCTGCTCTCGGCGACGATGGTGCTCGGCGGGGCCGTCGTCATGACCGCGATCAACGTGCCCGCGTTCCTGCCGGTCTACGCCCTCGCGATCCCGCTCGCGGTGCTGCTCCGGGCGATCCTCAACCGGCGCAGCCGTGCCCGCAACGAGCGGTTCCGCCGCGAGGTCGAGCAGTTCTCGGCGCGCGTCGGCGAGATGGCGACGCTCATGCCGATCACCCGCGCGCACGGGCTCGAGCAGACCGCGGTCACTCGAGTGGCCGACGGCGCCGAGGGCGTGCGCACCGCGGGCTACCAGCTCGACCTGCTCAACGGCCGCTTCGCCTCGGTCTCGTGGGTGAGCCTGCAACTGCTCGGGGTCGGATGCCTCGTGCTCGCCGCCGGCCTCTCGATCAGCGGGTGGCTGCCCATCACGGCCGGCCAGGTCGTGCTGTTGAGCTCGTACTTCGCGCTGCTCACCGGTGCCGCCACGAACCTGCTCATGCTCCTGCCCATCGTCGCGCGCGGGTCGGAGTCGATCCGCTCGATCGCCGAGGTCGTGCAGGAGCCCGACCTCGAGTTCAACGAGGGCAAGCGCGCCGTCGATCGGGTCGACGGCGGCATCCGTCTCGAACACGTCGAGTACCGTTACGACCCCGATGCCCCCGCCGCCCTCGACGACGTGTCGCTCGAGATCGCCCCGGGCGAGACGGTCGCGTTCGTCGGCTCGTCGGGCTCTGGCAAGTCGACGCTCGTGAACGTCGTGCTCGGCTTCCTCAGGCCGACTCGCGGGCGCGTGCTGCTCGACGGCGTCGACATGGAGGAACTCGACCTGCGCACCTTCCGCCGCTTCGTGTCGGTCGTGCCGCAGGAGTCGGTGCTGTTCGAGGGCACCATCCGCGAGAACATCGTCTACGGCCTCGGCGAGGTCAGCGACGAACGCGTGCTCACGGCGCTTCGCGACGCGAACGCGCTCGAGATCGTCGAGGCGCAGCCCGAGGGCTGGGACGCGATCGTCGGCGAGCGCGGCGCTCGGCTCTCGGGCGGGCAGCGTCAGCGTCTCTCGATCGCCCGCGCGCTCGTGCGGAACCCTCGCGTGCTCCTGCTCGACGAGGCGACGAGCGCCCTCGACCCGGAGTCGGAGTCGAAGATCAAGGGCGCCCTCGAGCACCTCATGCGGGATCGCACGACGCTCGTCGTCGCGCACCGGCTCTCGACGATCCGGTCCGCGGATCGCATCGTGGTGCTCGAGCGCGGCCGCATCGTCGAGATCGGCACGCACGACGAGCTCGTCGCCGCCGCCGGCCGCTACGCCGAGCTGCACCGCGTGCAGTCGGCCTGAGCCGTCACACGGGGGTGCGGGCGACCGCCCAGCGGAAGGCGTTCATCGTCGAGTAACCGCCGCCCAGGGTGCGGTACGGCTGCGCGGCCTCGATCACGGTCGCCGCCCGCGAGCGGATGGTCTCGTCGTTCTCGCCGAACAGGATGCCCCGCACGAGCCGGTCGTCGTCGGGCACCGACCACGGTACGGCGACGAGACCCGAGTCGACGACCTGGAGGCCCGCCTCGGCGAACACGCGCTCGAGCCCGCCGGCGACACGCAGCGGGCCGTCGGGCACGGGTTGCTCGCCGGCCGCGTGCGACACGGCATCCTCGATGCGTTCGAGCTCGTTGAGGGTGGTCTCGGCCCAGTTCGCCACGGCGATCAGTCCGCCGGGGACCGTCACCCGTGCCGCCTCCGCGAGCGCGGACTGGCGGTCGCCCGAGAACTGCAGCGCGTTGAAGGCCGTGACGACGTCGAACGAGTCGTCGTCCCACGGCAGGTCCTCGGCCGCCCCCTCGCGGATGTCGAGCCCGGGCATCGATCGGCGGGCCAGCCGCACCATGCCCGGTGCCGGGTCGACGCCCGACGGAACCGCACCGTGACGAGCGACGAACTCGAGGAAGCCACCGGCCCCGCAGCCCACGTCGAGCACTCGGGACCCCGACGTGATGCCGGTCGCCTCGGCGATCGCCCGCCACGCCGGCATCGCGAACCGACCCCAGTGCTCGTCCCACTCCTCGGCCACCCGCGACCAGCGTTCGGCGATGGCCTCGTTCACGGATCCTCCTTCATCGGCGCCGCACCTCGCACGGCGCAACATCTCGTCGACCGTCGATCACCCGCCGGCATGGGCACCCAGATGCGAATGCACCGATGAGATCACGACCGACCCCTCGCCGACCGCCGAGGCCACGCGTTTCACCGATCCGCGTCGCACGTCGCCGATCGCGAAGAACCCCGGCACCGACGACTCGAGCGGCGCCGGCCCCGTGGCCGGGTCGCCGCGCCAGGCGCGGCGCCCGCCCTCGCCGAGCACGTCGGCTCCGGTCAGCACCGAGCCCCAGCGGTCGCGCAGCACCTCCGGCGCGAGCCACTCGGTGTGCGGCCTCGCGCCGATCGTGATGAAGACGGCGTCGGCGGCGACCTCGACCCGCTCTGCGGTGTCGGATCGCTCGAGCACCACGTGGTCGAGCCGACCCGGGTCTGCCGAGCCGCCCGCGTCGACGACCCGGGCGCCGGTGATGAGGCCGACGCCTGCGGCATCCAACTGGTCGATGAGGTACTTCGACATGCTCTCGGCGAGCGAGGGCCCGCGCACGACGAGCGAGACGGAACGTGCGTAGCGGGCGAGATGCAGCGCGGCCTGGCCGGCCGAGTTGCCGCCGCCGACGACGAGCACGTCGCGGCCGGACTGGGCGCGCGCCTCGACCGACGACGCCCCGTAGAACACCGATGCGCCGACGAACGAGGCGAGGCCGGGCGCCGAGAGCCGACGGTAGCTCACGCCCGACGCGAGTACGACCGAGCGCGCCCTCACGAGCTCGCCGGGCGCGACCTCGAGCTCGAAGCCGTCGGGCACGACGCGCATGCCCTCGACCCGTCTCGTGTGCGCGAACCGCGCGCCGAAGACCCACGCCTGCTGGTAGGCGCGCTGGGCGAGCTCGGCGCCCGAGACGCCGCGCGAGAACCCGAGGTAGTTGCGGATGAGCGAGCTCGATCCCGCCTGCCCGCCGATCGCGTCGGCTTCGAGCACGACGGTGTCGAGCCCCTCGGATGCCGCGTACACCGCCGCGGCGAGCCCGCCGGGGCCGGCTCCCACGACGGCGAGGTCCACCGTCTGCTCGGGCAGCGACGTCGTGAGCCCGACGGCCCGCGCGAGGGCGGCGTCGTCGGGGTCGGCGAGCACGCGGCCGTCCGAGGTGCGCACGAGCGGGACGCCGTCGTACCGGGCGCCCGCCTCCTCGAGCAGCGCGGCCGCATCGGGCGAGGCTGGGTCGAGGCGTTCGGTCGGCACGCCGCCGCGCGTGAGCCGGCTCTGAAGCACGTGCGTGCGCGGTTGCGCCTCGTCCCCGATGATCGTGAAGCCGCGGTGCCGCTTGCCCACGGCGGCCTCCCACTCCCGCAGGAAGTCGGTGACGGCGCGGTGGAACGACTCGTCGGGCGAATGCACGGGGCGCACGACGTAATAGTCGATCTGCACGTGCGACATGAGCCGCAGCACCTCGTCGGCCGTCGTGCGATCGGCCCAGGAGCCCCATTCGATGACGAGTCCGCGACGCACGTCGGGGAAGTGGCGGCGGGCGGCCGCGAAGACGTTCTCGTGATCGCCGACGGGCGACGCGTCGTCGGCGAGCACGAGGGCGATCGTGTCATCGCCCGACGCGGCGAGGGCTTCGATGGCGTCGAGTCCGGCGGCCGCGCCATCGGCGCCGAGGATGCGATAGTCGGCGGAGTACCGTCGCCGGAGCGGCTCGAGCAGGGCGGAACGAACCGACTCGTCGGCGGAGACGGCGAGGATCACGGGCGGCCCTGCCATGCCGTGAGTGTAGACCCGGCGCGCCGCGATCGCACGGCCCGCACCCGAGCTGGGGATTTACAGTGACGGGGCGCCGGGAGCAGACTGCAGACATGGCACCGGCCGGCCCGGCGATCCGAACGCCAGACCAGCGTCTCCGCGTCTTCGTGAGTTCGACGCTCCGCGAGCTCGCGACGGAGCGTCGCGCGGTCCGGGCTGCGATCGAGCAATTGCACCTCGCACCCGTGATGTTCGAGCTCGGCGCCCGGCCCCACCCGCCGCGCGAGCTCTATCGCGCCTACCTCGCGCAGAGCGACATCTTCGTCGGCCTGTACGGCGAACGCTACGGCTGGGTGGCGCCGGGCGAGGAGATCTCCGGCCTCGAGGACGAGTACCGCCTGGCGCCCCCCGAGCTGCCGAAGCTCGTCTACTTCAAGGAGGGCGGCACCCGCGAGCCGCGCCTCGCGGAACTCATCGACCGGATCCGGTCCGACGACCGGGTGTCGTACGCGTACTTCACCGATGCCGACCAGCTCGCCGAGCTCGTACGCGGCGACCTCGCCACGCTCCTCGCCGAGCGCTTCACGCTCGTCACCGACGCCCGCGAAGCGGGGCCGGGCCCGCCGCCCTCGATGGACGGCGCGACACCGGTGCCCGCCGCGCTCACCGCCATCATCGGGCGCGACCGGGAACTCGACGCGGTCACCGGCCTCCTCGCCGACGACGACGTACGGCTCGTCACGATCACGGGTGCCGGCGGCATCGGCAAGAGCCGGCTCGCGGTCGAGGCGGCGACACGGGTCACCGACGTCTTCCCGGGCGGCGTCGCCTTCGTCGACCTGGCGCCCGTCAGCGACCCCGCCCTCGTGCCCGGCGCGATCGCGGCCGCGCTCGGCATCCGCGACCTCGGCGACGGCACCATCGACGAGAAGCTCCGCATGGCCGTCCGCGGCCGGCGGATGCTCCTCCTCCTCGACAACGTCGAGCAGGTCGTCGAGGCGGCGCCCGCCATCCGGTCACTGCTGACGGATGCCCCGGGGCTGACGATCCTCGCGACGAGCCGCATCCTGCTCCGCCTCACCGGCGAGCACGGCATCGAACTCGGACCGCTCGCGTTGCCCGACATGCGGCACGGGGCGAGCGTCGCGCGCGCCCTCGGCTCTGCGGCGGTGAGCCTCTTCGTCGAGCGCGTACGCGCGGCGAGACCCGACTTCGAGCTCACCGACGAGAACGTCGACGACGTCGAGCGCATCTGCATCGCGCTCGACGGCATGCCCCTCGCGATCGAGCTCGCCGCAGCGAGGGCTCGGGTGCTCACGCCCGCACAGCTCGTCGCTCGCTTCGACCGGCACGTGCTCGAACTCGGCGGCGGCGTGCGCGACCTGCCAGAGCGTCAGCGCAGCATCCGCTCGACGATCGAGTGGAGCACCCAGCTCCTGCGACCGCCCGAGCGGCAGCTGCTCGCCCGGCTCGGGCTGTTCTCGGGCGGATTCACGATCGACGCGGCCGAGTGGATCGCCGAAGGCATCCCCGACGCCGATGTGCTCGACGACCTCGGCGCTCTCGTCGACGGCAGCCTCGTGCGCCAGCAGGACCGCGGTGACCGCGCCGTGTTCACGATGCTCACCCCCGTGCGCGAGTACGCCCTCGCCGAGCTCGACCGCCGCCCCGACGCCGACGAGCTCCGCGACCGGCACGCGCGGTTCTACGTGCGACTCGGCGAACAGGCGGAGGCCGAACTCGAGGGTGCGGCGCAGTTGCGCTGGATCGAGCGGCTCGCCGACGAGGCCGACAACCTGCGCGCCGCCGCGCGGCGACTGCTCGACACGCGGCAGTGGGCGCTCGTGACCCACTTCGCCTGGACGCTGTACCTCTACTGGTGGATCCACGGGCATCTCGGCGAGCTGCGCGAGTGGATGCGAGAGGTGCTCGACTCGGGCGACGACCTCGACGCGCGCACGCGGGCGATCGCGCTCTACTTCACGTGCGCGAACGCCTTCTGGCAGGACCCGCACGAGGACATCGTGCCGGGCCTCGCGGAGAGCGCCCGGCTGTTCGAGCAGGAGGGCGAGCGCTCGGGAGAGGCGCTCGCGCTCATCTCCCTCGCCCTGGCCGTGCTCGCCCGGCCCGAGCCCGACACGGCACGCGCCGGTGCGGCGCTGCACCGGAGCGTCGAGCTGTTCCGTGAGGCGGGCGACACGTGGGGGGAGGCGATGAGCCTCGTCACCATCGGACGCGTGCAGCTCTTCATGCGCGACCTCCCCGGCGCGCTCGATCGCTTCGGTGAGAGCCTCACGGTCGCGAACCGGCAGGGCGACGAGCTCGGCGAGACGATCGCGCTGCACCACCTGGGCTGGGCCGAGCTGCTCCTCGGCGACATCGCGGCAGCCCGCGGCCACTTCGAGCAGTCCCTGGCGGGCTCGGCGAAGCTCCGCCACGACGAGGGCGTCGCCTACGGACTCGAGGGGCTCACGGCGGTCGCCGCTGCCGCCGGCGATCCGGTGCGGTCGGGGACCCTGCTCGGCGCGGCCGAGGTCGTGCGCGAGCGCACCGGCCTCTACAACGCACCCTCGTTCACGTTCCACCGGCAGTACGTCGACGTCATCCTCGCGGGACCCGATGCTCACGACTTCGAGGCCGCCCGGCAGCGCGGACGCGCGCTGCACGCCGACGACGCCGTCGCGTACGGCCTGCAGCGGGAGGTGGCGGATGCCGCGACATGACCCCCGCTTCGTGACGGCGAGCGCCGCGCCCCACCACGGGCACAGCGATCGGGTGCTGCTCTCGACGCGACTGCTCGCCTTCCTGATCCTCCCGTTCCTCGTCGCCGCCGTGTTCCTGCTCGTGGTGCTGCCGGGCGGCACCGAACAGCACTTCGCGTGGACCATCCAGCCGCCCGTCACGGCCATGTTCCTCGGGGCCGCGTACGCGGGCGGCATCTGGTTCTTCGTGCAGGTCGCCGTGCAGCGGCAGTGGCACCGGGTGCGGCACGGCTTCCCGGCGGTGCTCGTCTTCTCGAGTCTCGTCTCGGCGTCGACGTTCCTGCACTGGGATCGCTTCCACTTCGGGCACGTGTCGTTCGTCACGTGGGTGGTGCTCTACGCGACGACCCCCGTGCTCGTGCTCCTCACGATCATCGCGAACCACGGCGAGGACGAGGGCGCACCCGAGGGCGGGGACGTCGACGTCCCGGCGCCGTGGCGCTTCTCGCTCGCACTCGTCGGCGCTGCGGCATCCGTCACCGGGCTCGTGCTCTTCGCGGTGCCGCAGCTCCTCATCGGCACGTGGGCGTGGGAGGTCACGCCGCTCACCGCGCGCATCGTCGGCGCGGTGCTGACCCTGCCCGGGATGGTGAACGTATGGATGCTGCGGGACGCCCGCTGGTCGGCGTTCCGGCAGGTGTTCCAGGCGCAGCTGGTGAGCCTCGCGTGCATCGTGCTCGCCCTCGTCGTGCGCTCGGGCGACCTCGAGTGGGAGCGGCCGAGCGCGTGGCTGTTCACGGTCGGCATCGTCGTCTCGGCGGCGGTGTACGTCGCGTTCTACGTGGCGATGGAGCGGCGCAGCCGCAGATTCACGCAGTGACGGATGCCACGAGGTGCGGGGCGACCGCCGCACCGAACGACTCGGCGGTGCGGGCGACGACCTCGGGCCACGGCGCGTCCCAGATCTGCTGGTTGAAGATCTCCACCTCGATGTCGCGGTCGTAGCCCGTCTGCTCGACCGCGCGGGTCAGCGAGGCGAAGTCGATGACGCCGTCGCCGGGGTAGTGCCGGCTCAGCAGCACATCGGCGGGCAGGGGCGTCTTCCAGTCGCACACCTGGTACGTCGCGATGCGTCGGGATGCCCCGGCTCGCGCGATCTGGGGGAGCACCTCGGGGTCCCACCAGATGTGGAACGTGTCGACCGCCACGCCGACGACGGCAGGGTCGAACGGCTCGGCGAGGTCGAGCGCCTGCCCGAGCGTCGAAACGACCGCCCGGTCGGCGGCGTACATCGGATGCAGCGGCTCGATGGCGAGGGTCACGCCGGCGGCCTCGGCGTCGGGGACGAGCTCGGCGATCGCGTCGGCGACGCGTTCGCGCGCGCCGACGAGGTCGTGCGACCCCTCGGGGAGACCGCCGGCGACGAGCACGAAGATCGGGGTCGATCCGGGCGCGCCCGCGGCGGCGAGCGTCGCAGTCTCCTCGATGCCGCGACGGTTGTCATCGATCGACGCTCGCCTGGCCGCGCCCTCGGCCATGGTGAAGAAGCCGCCGCGGCAGTAGGTCGAGAAGCGGAGTCCCGTGTCGCCCAACCGGCGCGCCGCCTCGGCCAGGCCGACGTCGAGCACGGGCTCTCGCCAGAGCCCGATCGACTCGTATCCGCCCGCGACGACGAGGCGCAGGGCCTCGTCGAGCGGCGCGTACTTCAACGTCGCCTGGTTCATCGACAGGCGCGGGTGGGCGCTCACGCGAGCACCTCCGAGGGCCGGGTTCGCGCAGCGGCATCCGCTTCGCTCGCCGTGTGCCCGTCGGCGTCGGCATCGGCGTCGTGGGCGCCGTCGGCGTCGTCGCCGCCGGGTGCGGCCGTCGGGGCCGTCACGTCGAGACCGTTGATCGTGAGCAGCTCGTGCCAGCGCGCCGCCGCGAGCTCGGGCCGTTCGAGGGCGCCCGAGGCGTTCGCGAGCTCGACGATGCGCGAGAGGTGCGGGAGGCTGCGCGCGGCGTGCAGGCCGCCCACCATCTGGAACGCCGCCTGATGACCGTTGAGCCACGACAGGAACGCGACGCCCGTCTTGTAGTAGTAGGTCGGCGCGGCGAACACCTGCTGCGACAGCGGCTCGGTCGGCGCGAGGATGTCGCGGTACGCGGCCGTGTCGCCGCGATCCAGCGCCTGGATGGCCGCCGACGCGTTCGGCGCGAGCGCGGCGAAGGCGCCGAGCAGCGCGTCGGAGTGTCCGCGACCGTCGCCCTCGATGAGTCCCACGTAGTGGAAGTCGTCACCCGTGAACATGCGCGCCGTCTCGGGGAGCCGCTCGCGCACGGCGATCTCGGCATCCGCGTCGAGGAGGCTCATCTTCACACCCGAGACCTTGTCGCGGTTGTACTCGATGATCTGCAGGAGCGTCGCGGCGGCGGCATCCGTGTCGTCCGACCCGAAGTACCCCGCGAGGCTCGGGTCGAACGCGACGCCGAGCCAGTGCAGCACCACGGGTCCGCCGGCGGCGCCGAGCACCTCGCGATAGACGCGTCGGTAGTCGTCGGCGGTCCGGGCCGCCCGGGCCAGGTGCCGGCTCGCCATGAGCACGACCCCAGCGCCGGCGTCCTCGGCGTGGTGGAGCTGCTGCTTGTAGGCATCGATCACCTGTTCGAGCGGGATGGACTCGTCGTCGACGTGGTCCGTATTCACGCCGACGACGAGGCGGGCACCCACGGAGGCCGCTTCGGCGGCACTGCGGGAGATCAGTTCACGCGTGGCCTCGGCGTCGAGGCCCATGTTGCGCTGCGCCGTGTCCATGGCATCGGCGACGCCGAGGCCCCATGACCACACGTGGTGGCGGAACGCGAGCGTCGCGTCCCAGTCGATCTCGGCCGGCCGGCCCGGCGTGTTGTCGGCGAACGGCTTCGGCACGACGTGCGCGGCCGCATAGGCCACGCGGCTCGTGAGCGGATGCCGCGGTTTCGCGAACTCCGGTGCCGCCGCCAGCGGGGCGGCGCGGAGCGTGCCGTCCGCATCGAGGAGCGTGAGCGGGGTCATGGTCAGCGTGCTCCCGCGAGCTCGGTCGCGTCCGTCGGGGCCGGCACCGTGGCGTCCGGCGACCCGGCCTCCGTGGTGCTCGTGCTGCTGGCGTCGACCGCCCCCTCGAGGGTGACGGCGGGCAGGTCGATGCGGCGGCCTTCGCGGCTGGAGGCGAGGCCCTGCTCGGCGAGGAGCACGCCACGGGCACCGGCGAGGAAGTCGTAGTGGTTCGGAGCGTCCTCGACGACGTGGCGGATGAACTCCTCCCACTGCTCCTTGAAGCCGTTCTGGAACTCGCGGTTGCCGGGTGATTCGATCCAGTCGCCGGCGTAGTCGTGCTCGTCGGCGAGGTCGGGATTCCACACGGGCTTCGGGGTCGCGTTGCGGGGCTGGATCTTGCAGCCGAAGAGGCCGACCACGGCCGAGCCGTGCGTGCCGTCGACCTGGAACTCGACGAGCTCGTCGCGGTTCACGCGCGTGGTCCAGCTCGAGTTCAGCTGCACGGTGATGCCGCCCTCGAGCTCGAAGATCGCGTACGCGGCGTCGTCCGCCGTCGCACGGTAGGGCCGGCCCTTCTCGTCGACCCGCTCGGGGATCTCGGTCACGGCCTTCGCGTAGACCGACTCGACCCTGCCGAAGAGGTTCTCGAGCACGTAGTTCCAGTGCGGGAACATGTCGACGATGATGCCGCCGCCGTCTTCGGCGCGGTAGTTCCAGCTCGGACGCTGCGCGGGCTGCCAGTCGCCCTCGAAGACCCAGTAGCCGAACTCGCCGCGGACGCTCAGGATACGGCCGAAGAAGCCCGAGTCGATGAGGCGCTTGAGCTTCTGCAGGCCCGGGAGGTAGAGCTTGTCGTGCACGACGCCGTTCTTGATGCCGGCCTCGCTCGCGAGGCGGGCGAGCTCGAGGGCCTCCTCGAAGCTCTCGGCCGTCGGCTTCTCGGTGTAGACGGCCTTGCCGGCCGCGATGGCCTTCTTGATGGCGGCGGCGCGGGCCTTCGTGACGAGGAAGTCGGAGTAGATCTGCCAGCGCGGATCGGCGAGCGCCTCGTCGAGGTTCGTCGTGTAGTGCTCGAGGCCGTGCTTCTCGGCGAGCTCGGCGAGCTTCTTCTCGCTGCGGCCGACGAGGATCGGCTCGACCTGCACGCGGGTCTCGCCGTCGGAGAGCAGCACGCCGCCCTCCTCGCGGATCGCGAGGATCGAGCGGACCAGGTGCTGCCGGTAGCCCATGCGCCCCGAGACGCCGTTCATGATGATGCCGATGGTCTGGTCTGCCACGATCGTGTTCCTGTTCAGGCCGGGAGCGGGTGGCGGAGGCCGCCGCGCCGCTGCGGGAAAGCGTTTACCCGAGTGTAGGACACGTGCGCGCGATTGCGCAACACCCGGCTTCCCGGCTCGCCGATCCACTCGCTGCGTCGTGCCCGCCGGCCGACGCACCCGCGCCGACCTGACGTCGCGAGTGCGCCTCGCGTGCTCTGCAGAGCACGCCGCCCTGCGAGTCGTCAGTGACGGCTGCCTGGTCGGCGCCGGTGGCAGCCATCGTGCACCGGGGCGCAGGAATCTCGGCGCTTCGAGTCGCTCTCATGGCTCGAGGCGACGAATATCCTGCAGAGCCGCGGGGTTACCGGGTGAGCCCGGGTGTCGCGGGCGACGGCGCGAGCCCGCGCGACTCGGCGCGGGCTCAGCGCGTGATGCCGGGCGTCGACTCGCGCAGCACGACCTCGGTGCGGATGGCGCCCTCGTTCGCGGCCTCCTCATCGCCGAGCGCGAGGCGGAGCGCACGGCGCCCGATCTCCTCGAGCGGCACGCGCACCGTGGTGAGGGCGGGCGTGACGTCGCGCACCGTCGGGATGTCGTCGAAGCCCGCGATCGCGACATCCCTGCCGGGAACGAGGTTCGCGTCGCGGATCGCCGAGAGCGCGCCCACGGCCATCACGTCGTTCGCGGCGAAGACGAGCTCGAGGTCGCCGAGACCGCGCTCGATGAGCGAGCGCATCCCGTCGTACCCGCCGTCGCGGGTGAACGCGGCACGCAGGATGTCGTCGTCGCGGAGCTCCCCGCCCGTCGCGGCGAGGCCGGCGCGGAATCCGTCGACCCGGTCGGCAGCCGTGCGCAGGCCCTCACCGCCCGTGATGATCGCGAAGCGGCGGTACCCGATGCCGACGAGCTCGCGCGCGAGCGCCTCGGCGCCGTCGCGGTTCTCGACGAGCACGGTGCGCAGCTCGAGCTCGTTGCGGCTGATGAGCACGACGACGCCGCCCGAGCGCTCGTAGGCGCGGAGCTCCTCCCCGAGGGCGCCCTCGGTGGGGTCCGATGTCGGCCGGGATCCGGCCAGGATCATGACGCGGGGGCGCTGCCCGCGCAGGGTGCGCACGAGCTCGAGCTCGCGCTCGGGGTCGCGCTCGGTCGCGGCCATCGTGACGATGAGTCGTTCGTGGTCGGCCTCGGCGACGACTCCCGCGGCGATCGAGGAGAAGTACGGGTCGGCGATGTCGGCGACGAGCAGGGCGACCGTCGTCGTCGTGCCGCGTGCCACGGCCTGGGCAGAGAGGTTGGGGGAGTAGTCGAGTCGCGCGGCCGCCTCGAGCACGCGCTTGCGGTACTCCTCGTTGACCTTGCGCGTGCTGCCGTTCAGGGAGCGCGATGCGGTCGCGAGCGAGACGCCCGCCTCGCGGGCGACGTCGTGCAGGGTCGCCGGGGTGCGTCGCGCCGTCTCGATGCCGCCGTCGGTCATCCGTCCTCCTGCAGGTGTGCGCCCGTCGGGCGCCTCGACTCTACCTCGCACGGCCCGCGGCGACACCGTCGGTTTGGCCGCTCCGGGGTCGTGCTGCTAGAAATGATAGCGATCTGAGATAGCGCTTTCCCGGCGCGGCGCCCGCCGCGCGCCGTTTCGGCGCAGGCGTGCGAGGAAGCGCTTTCTCACCCCGACTCGAGTGGAGCAGCGATGGCGCAGCGCGAACGATACGGACTCGTCGGCACGGGGAGCCGCGCCGGGATGTACATCGGGGCGCTCACCGGCACGGTCGAGGGCGCCGAGCACGTGCCGGGGATCGCCGAGCTGGTCGCGTGGTGCGACGTGAACCCGGGGCGGCTCGATCTCTACGAACGGGAGGTCGTCGCGGCGGAGCAGCCGGCGCCCGCCAGGTACTCGCCCGACGATCTCGAGCGGATGATCCGCGACGAGCGTCTCGACCGGGTGATCGTCACGACGCCCGACTTCACGCACGCCGACTACGTGGTGCGCGCCCTGCGCGGCGGCGCCGACGTCGTCGTCGAGAAGCCGCTCACGATCGACGCCGAGAGCGTGCGACGCATCGGCGCGGCCATCGCCGAGACGGGTCGCGAGGTCATCACGACGTTCAACTACCGGTACAGCCCGCGCAACTCGACCCTGCGCCGGGTGATCGCCGAGGGCCGCATCGGAGCGGTCACGAGCGTGCACTTCGAGTGGGCGCTCGACACGGTGCACGGCGCCGACTACTTCCGTCGCTGGCACCGCGACAAGCAGAACTCGGGCGGACTCTTCATCCACAAGGCGTCGCACCACTTCGACCTCGTGAACTGGTGGATCGACGCGACGCCGGTGCGCGTGTTCGCCAGCGGCGGGCTGCGGTTCTACGGAGCCGAGAACGCCGCCGCCCGCGGTCTCGGGCGACGACCCGCGAGGGGCACCGGCGTGACGGGCGACCCGTTCGCGCTCGATCTCGCCGCGGACGCGCGGATGAAGGAGCTCTACCTCGACCAGGAGCATCACGACGGCTACCTGCGCGACCGTGACGTCTTCGACGCCGGCATCACGATCGAGGACAACCTCGCCGCGCTGGTCGACTACGACACGGGCGCGACGATGAGCTACTCGCTCAACGCGCACGCCCCGTGGGAGGGATACCGGGTCACGGTGAACGGCACCGAGGGTCGCGCCGAGCTCGAGGTGGTCGAGCGCGGTGCGGTGCTCATCGGCGACGACGGCCGGGTGGTCGTCGACCCGAGCATGCACCCCGACTCGTCACCGGTCGACGCGGTGCGCCCCGACTCCGAGCGGCTCGTCGTGCAGCGCCACTGGGAGGGCGCGCAGCTCGTCGAGATCCCCGAGGGCATCGGCAGCCACGGCGGCGGTGACGCGTACCTGCTGCAGCACCTCTTCGAGCGGGTGACGGATGACGCGCCGCTCGGCCGGGTGGCCGGTTACGCCGACGGCGTGAAGGCGGTGTCGGTCGGCATCGCGGGCAACCGCTCGCTCGAGACGGGGCAGCCCGTGCGGATCGCCGAGCTCGAGCTCGGGGTGTAGCCGGGGTCAGGCCGTGTCGATGGCCGGTGCGCCCTTCGGGTACGCGACGACCATCGCGCCCGACACGATCCAGATGACCCCGATGGCGACGATGAGCGTCGCCGCGCCCAGCCCGGCGGAGACGCCCGCGATCGCCGCACCCGCGGCAGCGGCCGCGGCACGCAGGCCGGCCCCGACGGTGAAGACCTGGGCGCGCAACGACGGCGGGCTCTGCTGCTTGCGGATCAGCAGCATCGCCGCGGCGCTCGAGGCCGTGAACAGCCCCGAGACGCCGATCGCGGCGATCGTCCAGACGAATCCGAGGTCGAGCGCGGCGATCACGGTGAAGACGCCAGTGGCCGCGAACCCGACGCCCATGACCACCTCGGGTCGACGGTCCGACTGCCGTGCCGAGTACCAGAGCGCTCCGACCAGCCCGCCGACCGCGAACGCCGTCACGATGAGCGCTCCGGTTCCGGCGTCGCCGCTCCGTTCGACCGAGAGCGCGACGGCGGCGATCGCGAGGCCGCCCGAACCGAGCTGGCTGAGGGTGCCGCTCGTCGTGATGACCGCGAGCGGTCGATGGGTGAGGATGTGCCGGAATCCGGCGACCATCGTGCCCAGCATCGAGCCGTGCGGTTCGGATGCCGCGGGGCGGAGCCGGAGCGGAATGGTGCCGAGTGCTCCGAGGAGCGCGCTGCCCGCCATGAGCAGCGTCGCGAGCCGAGCCGAGCCGAGTGCGGTCGCTGCGGCGACGGCGGCCGGGCCGGCGACGGACCCCAGGTTGTACGCGAGCGCGTCGATCGCGTACGCCCGACGCTCGTCGTCGATGCCCTCGGTGACGAAGCTCGACAGTCCGCCCATGAGGAACGGCGTGACCGCCCCGGCGAGCAGGAGCGCGATCGCCACCGCCCACGCCGGAACGGGTCCGAGGAAGGCCGCCACCGCGAACGCGGCCGCCGCGACGAGTCCGGCGCCCGCGACGAGCGTGCCGGGCCGGCGACTGCGGTCGAGGACCGCCCCCACGACGGGCGCCGTGACGATGCTCGGCCCGAGCGCCGCGGCGGCGAGCAGTCCGCCGAGGGCGACGTCGCCGAACTGCTCGACGGCGAGCACGGGGATCGCCACCGTGATGCCGCCGACCGCGAGCCGGGGCGGGGTCGCCGCCATCAGGTACGCCGCGACGCCCACTCAGCGACCTCGTGCCGGGACGGTCGCCGCCGCCGTGGTCGCGCCCGCTGCACGCCCGAGTCGGACGCCGGATGACGCGAATCGACGTCCGGCGAGGCAGGGACGTCGATTCGCGTCACTTCGGCGACGGGTCACGGCAGCTCGAGCACGCCGTCGACGCGCCGCGGGATGCCGAGCGGATTCGACTCCCGCAGTTCGGCCGGCAACGCGGCATCCGGGGCGTCCTGGTATGCGACGGGGCGCAGGAAGCGTCGCATCGCGGTGACGCCGACCGAGGTGTGGATCGACGTCGTCGCCGGCCACGGACCGCCGTGCTGCTGCGCCCAGCTCACCGCGACCCCCGTCGGCCAGCCCGCGAAGAGCACGCGGCCGGCGATCTCGGTGAGGACCGCGAGGATGTCCCCGAGTTCCTCGCCCGGCTGGGCGTGCACGGTCGCCGTGAGCGAGCCGCCGACGGCTCGGATCGCGTCGAGCGCGTCGTCGACGTCGGAGTACTCGACGACGAGCGTCGACGGCCCGAAGCACTCGGTGAGCAGCGCGCTCGGCTCCTCGCGAACGGCCGTGGTCGTCGTCGAGAGCACGACGGGCGCGCCCGTGCCGCGCTGCTGCACGGGGTCGCCCGCGACGACCGAGACGTCGGGCCGGGCGGCGAGCGCCCCGAGCCCATCGGCGAAGGCCGACGCGATGCCGTCGGTGAGCATCGGGACCGCGGCATCCGAGGGCACCGCCGCGGCGACGCGAGCGGCGAAGCCCGATCCCTCCGGCACGAAGACGACTCCCGGGTTGGTGCAGAACTGCCCGGCCCCGAGGGTGAAGGATGCCGCGAGGCCCGAGGCGAGCTCGTCGGCGCGCGCGTCGAGCGCGGCCGCGGTGATGAGCACGGGGTTCACCGCGCTGAGCTCGCCGTAGAACGGGATGGGATCGGGGCGCGACACCGCGAGGTCGAAGAGCGCCCGCCCGCCGTGCAGCGAGCCGGTGAATCCGACGGCACGGATCTCGGGATGCCGCACGAGCGCGATGCCCGTCTCGTGTCCTTCGACGTGGCCGAAGATGCCGTCGGGCGCACCGGCGGCGGCGAGCGCGCCGGCCACGATCTCGGCGGTGCGGCGCGAGAGGCGCGGATGCGCCGGGTGGCCCTTGACGATGACGGGGCAGCCGGCGGCGAGGGCCGAGGCGGTGTCGCCGCCCGCGACCGAGAATGCGAAGGGGAAGTTCGACGCGCCGAACACGGCGACCGGGCCGAGCGGGCGGAGCATCCGTCGCAGATCGGGACGCGGCGGGATGGTCGTCGCGTCGGGGTGGTCGATCGTCGCCTCGAGGTACGAGCCTTCGACGATCGCCGCGGCGAAGAGCCGCAACTGCGCGGTCGTGCGGGCGAGTTCGCCCGTGAGGCGAGTGGCGCCGAGGTGCGTCTCCCCGTCGGCGAGCGGCACGAGCTCGGGCCCGGCGGCGTCGAGTGCGTCGGCGGCGGCGGTGAGCCAGCGCGCCCGCTCGGCTGCGGTCGACGCGACGGTCGCGCCGAAGGCCGTGCGTGCAGCCGCTGCGACGTCGTCGAGATGCGGAGTGGCGGCGGCCGCAGCGCCGCTCGCGGTCGGGGTGACGGTGTCGGTCATGCTTCCTCCGTGCGGTGAGCGGATGCCGCGGCATCCGTTCGGTCGTCCGTGAATCTTAAGCCGAGTCCGGGTTGTCCGGTGGTGTACACCGTGGCGCCCGCGACCTGCACGGGCGACGGCGCGGCCAGTGCCCCGAGCGCCTCGAACGAGGCATCCTCGACCGACTCGACGAGGTGCTCGCCCGGCAGTGCGAGCGCGAGCTGGGCCGAGAGCTCGAGCAGCAGGTGCGGCGCGAGGTCGACGCCGCGTCGGCTTGCGAGCTGCGCGATCTCGAGGAACGGCGTGATGCCGCCGACGCGCACGATGTTCGGCTGCACGAGGTCGACGGCGCCCGCCTCGATGAACTCGGCGAAACGATAGCGCGTGTAGAGGTTCTCGCCGAGCGCGATCGGCACGTCGATGCGCCCGCGAAGCGCGACGTGCGCTGCCAGGTCGTCGGCCCGCAGCGGTTCCTCGATCCAGGCGAGGTCGAACGCGGCGAGCTCGCCGATCGCGCGCTCGGCCTGTTCGAGGGTCCACCGCTGGTTGGCGTCGATCATGAGGCGGCGATCCGGTCCGATCACGTCGCGCACGGCCGAGATGCGTCGCTTGTCGTCGGCGAGGTCGGGGCTGCCGACCTTCACCTTCACGGCGTCGAACCCGGCGTCGACCCAGCGCGCGGCCTGGGCGACGAGCTCGTCGATCGGGTAGTGCAGGTTCACCCCGCTGCCGTAGACCGTGGCCGAGTCGTGCCGACGGCCGAGGTGATCCGTGATGCAGACGCCCGCGCGCCGGGCCGCGAGATCCCAGAGCGCGAGGTCGAGCCCCGCCATCGCGATCGTCGTGATCCCGCCGCCGCCGCCCTCGTGCAGATGCCGCCAGAGCGGCGCCCAGAGCGTCGTCGCGTCCGCCTCTCGCCCGATGGCGAACGCCGCGATGTCATGGTCGAGGTGCGCCTGCACGGCGGCCGCGCCGATCGTCGGCGTCCACGAGAAGCCGTATCCGGTGGCGCCGTCGGAGTCCTCGACGACCACCTCGACGAGCGAGAGCTCGCGCACGTCGGTGCCCCACGGGCGCAGCAGCGGCACGCGCATGCCGCGGGTCGCCACCCGGCGGATGGTGGCATCGCCGCCCCCGCCGCCCACGCCGGCGCCCGCTCTCGCGCTCGAGTTCGGGCCCGCGGCCGTCGTCATGGCACCGGCACCGGCGAGAGCCGTTCGGCGAGGGCGAGCCCCGAGTCGAGGAGGGCGGAGAGCCGCGCCTCCTGCTCGGGCGTGGGATCGACGAGTGGCGGTCGCACCGATCCCACCTCGAGGCCGCGCAGGCGCAGGCCCGCCTTGATGAGCGAGACGCCGAACCCCGGGGTCTCGTCGCGCAGCCGCACGAGCGGCGCGTAGAACTCCCGCAGCAGCGTCATCCGGGTCGCCTCGTCACCGCCGACGTACGCGCCGTAGTGCAGCGCGGCGAGTTCGGGGATCATCGCGAACGCCGCCGAGGAATACAGCGGGATTCCGATGCCGCGGTAGGCGCCCTGGCTGAGCTCGGCGGTGAGCAGGCCGTTGAAGAACGCCCAATCGTCGCGACCGGCGGCGTCGGCGGCGAGCACGATCTCCTGGGCGAGGCCGATGTCGCCCGTGCCGTCCTTGAAGCCCGCGACCTTCGGGTTCGCCGCGAGCCGTGTGATCGCGTCGGCCGTGTAGCGGGCGGTGCCGCGGTGGTAGACCACGACGGGCAGCTCGGATGCCGCGGCGACCGCCTCGACCCAGGCGACGAGCCCGGCCGTCGTGCCCGAGACGAGGTAGGGCGGCAGGAGGAGCAGTCCGTCGGCACCGGCCGACGCTGCCCCTCGCGCGAGCTCGATGGCGTGTCCGAGCGGTCCGCCTGCGCCGGCGATGACGGGCACTCGCCCCGAGACGACCTCGACGCTCCGGCGCACGACGTCGACGACCTCGGCAGCGGAGAGCGCGTGGAACTCGCCGGTACCGCACGCCGGGAACACGGCGCCGGGCGCGAACGGCAGGCGGGACTCGACGTGCTCGGCGAGCACGTCGAGGTCGACGCGGCCGGCGCGGTCGAACGGGGTGACCGGGAAGAACAGCACGCCGTCGAAGTTCAGCGCGGGAGCGGGTGTGGTCATGCGGTCCTCGTCTCGGCGGTGGTGCCTCGGGTGGTGGGGGATACGGCCGCGGCGAGCTCGGTGCGCCAGTCGTGCCGGGGCGTCCAGCCGAGTCGATGGGCGGCCTTGCGGATCGCGAACACGGGCTCGCGACCGGTGAGCCGGTCGGCGGACTCGCCGAGACCGGGTGCGAACTCGCGCCAGAGCTCGGCGACCGGGCGGGTGGCGAGCGCGTCGGCCGCGCCGACGAAGAAGCCTTCGCCGTCGACGAGCTCGCCGGGCGCCGCGAGCCAGGCGTCGACGAATCCCGCCGCGTCGCGCGCGTCGACGTAGTTGAAGAGGCTCACCGCGGCGAGTGCCGGGTCGGCGAGGCGTTCGGCCATCGTGTGGCCCTGTTGCGTCGGCGCGCCCGCCCACTCCTCGGGCGAGACGACGTAGCACGGGCGGAAGAACCCGAACGCGCCGGCCGTCGTGCGCGAGAACATGCGCACCGTCTCCTCGATCACGAGCTTCGAGAGGGCGTACGCGTGCGCCGGTTCGAGCGGATGCCGCTCGTCGATCGGCACCGAGGCGGCACGCCATGCCGGCGAGCTGTATCCGACGACCGTGGGGCTCGAGGCCGCGAGCACTCGCGTCACGCCGGCGGCGGCGGACGCGGCGAGCACCGTGTGCGCGAGGGCGGTGTTCGTGAGCAGGATGTCGCGCTCGGGCGCGCTGAACGGGACGGCGATGCCGGCGAGGTGCACGACCGCCTCGGGCCGGAGCCCGGCGAGCATCCGCTCGGTTCCGCGGGCGTCGGCGAGGTCGGCGCCTCGCTCGTCGACACCCTCGAGCCCAGCCGGGGCGAGATCGATGCCGACGACCTCATGACCGGATGCCGCGAGGCCCGCGCAGACGCTCCGGCCGAGCCGGCCGGACGACCCGGTGACGACGACGCGCACGTGACCTCCTTGGAATGAGAAACCGCTTTCTCGGCGAGAGCCTAGGCGATTGCTGGGGTGAGCGGCAACTTGATCGGTACACTGAGGAACCGATTTCCCAGGCAGGAGGCCGCCGCATGTCCGAACGCACTCGTGCGATCACGATCGCCGACGTCGCGGCGAAGGCCGGTGTCTCGCAGGCGTCGGTCTCTCGAGTGCTCAACGGCAAGCAATCGGTCGATCCCGGCATCGTGCGAAGCGTGCAGAGCGCGATCGCCGCGCTCGGCTATTCACCGAGCGTCGCGGCGCGCAGCCTCGTGCACGGGCGCAACGACACGATCGCGATGGTCGTGCCCGACCTCGAGAACCCGCTCTTCCAGGGCATCTTGAAGGGGCTGAGCCGAGCGGCGGCATCCGACGGGTATCGCGTGCTCGTCGCCGACACGGCCGAGCGCGTCGACGACGAGGAGGCGACGGCGCTCGAGGCGCGCCAGCGATGCGACGCGCTCGTGCTGTGCGCGCCGCGTATGCCGGAGTCGCAACTCCGCCGCCTCGTCGGGCGCGTGTCACCCGTCGTCGTGGTGAACCGGCCGCTGCCCGATGCCGCCGTGCCGATCGTCGGCGTCGATTACGTGCGCGGCATCCGCGACCTCGTCGACCACCTGCGCGAGCTCGGGCACCGGCGCATCGCGTATGTCAGCGGGCCGGCGACGAGCGCCTCGAACGCCGAGCGACTGCGGGGAGTCGACGAGGCGATCGCCGCCCACCCCGATGTGCGCATCGACGTCGTGCCCGGCGGCTCGCGCCTCGACGACGGCTATGCGGCCGCCGAGTCCGTGGTCGCTGCCCACGTCGGCGGAGCCACGGCGGTCATCGCCTTCAACGACCTCGTCGCGCTCGGACTGCTGCAACGACTCGGCGAGCTCGGCATCGACGTGCCGGGCGAGCTCTCGCTCGCGGGCTTCGACGACGTGCCGATGGCGAGCTTCGCGACACCGCCGCTCACGAGCATGTCGGTGCCGCGCACCGAGATCGGCGCACAGGTGTGGGCGCGGTTGCGCACGCTCATCGCGGGCGGCCCGATCGAGCACTCGGTGCTCTACCGGCCGAGGCTCGAGGCTCGCGGCAGCACGGGGCCGGTGCGATGAGCGCGTCTGCGACGAGCACGTCTGCGACGAGCGCGTCTGCGACGAGCGCGTCTGCGACGAGCGCGCCCGCGACGAGCGCGCCCGCGGCGACCGGCGAACGCGCCCTCCCGCCCTCGGTCGCCGACCGCGCCGTGAAGCGCGCACGACTGCTCGAGGTGCTCGAGCGCCGCGATGCCCGGTCGCTGGTGCTGCGCTCGCACACGGCGCTCGCCTGGTACCTCGACGGCGCGCGAACCCACGTGTCGCTCGCGGGCGATCCGGTCGTCGCGGTGGTCGTGACGCCGGGCGGCGACCGGCTGCGGGTCTTCGACAACGAGGCCGACCGCATGCTCGACGAGGAGCTCGGCGCTCTCGAGGCGCTCGCGGTCGACCGCGTCCCGTGGCACGAGCCGCTCGCGCCGGCCGGAATCGCCGACATCGAAGAGGAGGCGCTCGCCGCCGAGTTGCGCGCCGCGCGCGCGAGCCTCCTGCCCGCCGAGCTCGCCCGATACCGCCGGCTCTGCCGCGACGTCGCCGAGGTGCTGACGGATGCCGCATCCGCCGTGAGCCCGTACGACACCGAGCGCCTCGTGGCGGCGAGGCTCGCGCACGAACTCGTGGCGCGCGGCATCGATCCCCTCGTCACCCTCGTCGCCGGACGGAGTCGGCACCGGCACCGGCACCCGCTCCCGACCGCCGGTTCCCTCGGCGATCGCGCGATGCTCGTGGTCTGCGGCCGGCGGCACGGTCTCATCGCGAACGCGACGCGCTGGGTGCGGTTCGGCGCGGCCGACCCTGCCGAAGCGGATGCCGCGCGGCGCATCCTCGACGTCGAGTCCGCCTTCCTGGGCGCCACGCGCCCGGGCGCGACGCTCGGCGACGTGTTCGCCGCGGGCACCGCGGCGTACGGCCGCAGCGGGTTCGGTGCCGAGGAGTGGCGCCGGCACCACCAGGGCGGTGCGGCGGGCTACGCGGGGCGCGACCCCCGCGCCGTGCCCGGCGCTGCCGATGTCGTGCAGACCTCGCACGCGTTCGCCTGGAACCCCAGCGCGCCCGGCGCGAAGGTCGAGGACACCGTGCTCGTCGATGCCGAGGGCATCGAGGTGCTCACGACCGACCCGCGCTGGCCGACGAGTCGGGTCGGCGCCCTCGAGCGCCCGGCCGAACTCGAGCTCGGACGATGAGGTACTGTGGGCTGGGATAGCGCTTTCCCGTCGCCCTGCGCCAGCGCTGCGCCATCCGTTGATCGACGACGATTCCGAGGAGCCCGATGACCGACCTCCGCATCGAGGAGCAGGCCGACCGGCTGATCGTGCGCGCGGACGGGGCAGTGCTCGCCGAGTACGTGCACCGCCCGACCGACGTACGGCTCGAATCGCCGCGCCCCTACTTCAGCCCGATCCGCACGCTCGCCGGCGAGGTCGTCTCGCTCTTCCGCCCCCACGACCACGTCTGGCACAAGGGCATCACCTGGTCGCTGCCCGTCGTGGGCGACGAGAACTTCTGGGGCGGTCCGACCTTCGTGCGCGGCGAGGGCTACGTGCAGCTGCCGAACAACGGCGAGCAGCGCCACCTCGCCTTCGAGGCGAGCGCGGCCGAGGCGAGCGCGGCCGAGGCGAGCGCGGCCGAGGCGAGCGGGGCCACGACGACGGATGCCGCGGCCGGCGAGGCCCGCGTCGTCGAGCGCCTCGAATGGCGCACCGAGGGGGGCGAGACGATCTTCGACGAGCGGCGCACGCTCGCGGCATCCGTCATCGACGACGACGCGTGGCTGCTCGGGTTCGAGACCCGCATGACGAATCGCACCGATCGCACCATTCCGATCGGCTCGCCGACGACGCGCGGGCGAGAGAACGCCGGCTACGGCGGCCTCTTCTGGCGCGGGCCGCGCTCGTTCACGGGCGGCGACCTGCTCGCTCCCGGCGTCGTCGGCGGCGAGGAGCTGCGCGGCACCCGGGCGCCGTGGATGGGCTTCAGCGGCCGGCACGACGGCACGGGCGGTGCGTCGACCGTCGTCATGATCGACGATCCGGGCAACCTGCAGCACCCGCCCCAGTGGTTCGCCCGCACCGAGCAGTTCGCGTGCCTCTGCCCCGCGCCGTTCTTCAGCGAGGAGCATGCGGTCGAGCCGGGCGCGACCATGACGCTGCGCTACGGCGTCGTCATCGCCGACGGCAGCAGCGATCCCGAGCGCGCCGCCCGGCTCGCCGAGGCCGGGTCGGGCGTGCTGCGCGACCTGCTGGGTGCGTCATGAGCGGCGCGCCGGTGTTCCCCGGTGCCACGTCGGTGAGCGAGCTCGACGTCTACGAGGGCGTCGCGCCCGACGGACTGGCCGGCGGCACGCCGCATCTGCACACCGTCTCGGCCGAGGCCTACCTCGTCATCGCCGGACGCGGACGCCTGCAGACGGTCGACGGCTCGGGCTTCGCGGAGCATCCGCTCGAGGCCGGCGCCCTCGTCTGGTTCGACCCGGGCGTCATCCACCGCGTCGTCAACGAGGGCGGACTCGCGGTGCGCGTCATCATGCAGAACGCGGGCCTGCCCGAGGCGGGCGACGCGGTCATGACCTTCCCCGACGACGTGCTCGCCGACGCCGCCCGCTATCGCGCCGCGGCGACGCTGCCCGGTGCCGATCGTCCCGATCGCGAGCGGCTTGCCGCCGCACACGCCCGGCGCGACCTCGCGGTCGAGGGGTTCCTCGCGCTCTTCGATCCCGACGGCGCCGTCGACCGGCGGCAGCTCGCCCGGCTGCACGAGCGGGCCCGCGCCCTCGTCGCGCCGAGAGTCCCCGAGTGGCGCGAGCGCTGGCGTGCCGGCGCTCTCGCGACGGCGGGCGAGACGGGCGACCGCCTCGATGCCCTCGAGGCCGGGCGCGACCCCGGGCTCGCCACCGGACGGGTCGCGACCACGCTCCCGGCGCCGGCATTCGGCATGTGCGGACGCCTGCGCCGCTACGAGACCCACCCCCTGACCTCGAAGGAGACCGATGCCTGAGTCCATCCCGCTGCGCGCCGCCATCATCGGCACGGGCGCGATCGCGAACGCGCACGCCGCGGCGATCGCCGCGACGCCCGATGCCGAGCTCGTCGCCGTCGCCGACCGCGAGCTCGCTCCGGCGCAGGCGTTCGCCGAGCGTTGGGGCGGTCCGGCCGTCTTCGGCTCGCTCGACGCCCTGCTCGAGCGCGGCGGCATCGACGTGCTGCACATCTGCACCCCGCCCGTCGCCCACGCGGATCAGGCGATCGCGGCGCTCGACGCGGGCCTGCACGTCGTCTGCGAGAAGCCCGCCGCGCTCTCGCTCGACGAGCTCGACGCCATGACGGCCGCCGCCGAGCGCAACGACCGGCGCTTCGCCGTCGTCTTCCAGCAGCGCACGGGCTCGGCCGCCGCGCACGTGCGCCGGCTCCTCGACTCGGGCGCCCTCGGACGCCCGCTCGTCGCGACGTGCCAGACCCTCTGGTACCGTGACCCGGCCTACTTCGCCGTGCCGTGGCGGGGCAAGTGGGCGACGGAGGGCGGCGGGCCGACGCTCGGGCACGGCATCCACCAGATCGACCTGCTCGCGTGGCTCCTCGGCGACTGGGCGAGCGTGCAGGGCCAGCTCTGGCGCCTCGATCGCGAGACGCAGACCGAGGATGTCTCGACCGCGGTCGTGGCCTTCGCGAACGGCACCGTGGCCTCCGTGATCACGAGTGCCGTCTCACCGCGCGAGACGAGCTCGATCCGCATCGACACCGAGCTCGCGACCGTGACGGTCGACCACCTCTACGGGCACGGTCACGACAATTGGCGGATCACCCCCGCACCGCACGTCGACGCCGAGGTCGCCGCCGGGTGGGCGCTGCCCGAGCTCGAGGAGCCGAGCGGGCACGACGCGCTCATCCGCGACATCTACGCCGCCGTCCGCGCAGGTGACCCGCTGCCTTCGACGGCGAGCGACCCGGCGCGTTCCTTCGAACTCGTCACGGCGATCTACTCCTCGGCGGCGCAGGGGGTCACCGTCACGCCCGAGACGCTGCGCGCCGACGTCGACCGTCGACGCAGCCTCGAGAGCCCGGTGACCGACCTGCGCCGGGGCTGAGAGAGCGGTGACCGACGACGCCCTCTTCCATGACCCGGTTCACGACGGCGCTACCGACCCCACGGTGATCCGGCATCGCGACACGGGGGAGTGGTTCATGTTCTACACGCAGCGGCGCGCGTCCGTCGACGAGCCGGGCGTCGCGTGGGTGCACGGCAGCCGCATCGGCGTCGCCAGGTCGAGCGACGCGCGGCGCTGGCACTACGCCGGCACGGTCGCCGGCCTGCAGCGGAGCGCCGGCCCCGAGACCCACTGGGCGCCGGAGGTCATCGACGACGGCGAGCGGTATCGCATGTATCTCACGGTCATCGACGGCGTGCCCGACCGGTGGGAGGGGCACCCCCGCCGCATCGTCGAGTACACGAGCGACGACCTCGAGCGGTGGTCGTTCGCGCGCGAGCTCGCGCTGAGCTCGGATCGCGTCATCGACGCGTGCGTCGCGCGCTGCCCCGACGGGCGCTGGCGACTCTGGTACAAGGACGAAGCGGATGCCTCGAGCACGTGGTGCGCGGTGAGCGACGACCTGGCGGACTGGCGCGTGGAGGGCCGGGTGCTCGGCGGACGGCCGCACGAGGGCCCGAACGTCTTCGCGCTCGGCGGCTGGTGGTGGCTCCTCGTCGACGAGTGGCGGGGGATGGGCGTGCACCGCTCGAGCGACGCGCGCGCGTGGACTCGACAGGGTGAGCCCGACGAGGTCATCCTCGGCGCCCCCGGCCGCCGCCGCGGCGACGAGACGTTCGGGCGCCACGGCGACGTGGTCGTCGAGGGCGAGCAGGCGACGCTCTACTACTTCACGCATCCGCACTGGGATGGGAGCGAGCTCGACTCGATCGAGGGGGCGGATGCCGCCGCCGCGCGCCGCAGCGCGATCTTCGCCGTTCCCCTCCGGGTCGAGCGGGGGCGGCTCGTCTGCGACCGCGATGCGGTTGCCGGCAGCATCCGATAACGAATTGAAACGATTTTCCCCGCGCAGTTGACCCATGGGAGTCGCTGGGTTACATTTGGGGAAGCGCTTTCCCATTCCAGCGTGATCGCACCAGGCAGACAGAGACGTTTCCGGGAGGACAACGATGTTCAACATTCGCAAGCGCCGCATGGCGGCCGCCGCCGCGGCGCTCACAGCGAGCGCAGCGCTCGTGCTCACGGGGTGCGCCGCCGGCGGTGGAGCCGACGAGGCCGCCGCGACGTACGACCCCGACGAGAAGGTCACCCTGAACCTGGCCTTCTGGGGCAACGACGTGCGTGCCGCCCTCTACGAGGAGGCCATCGCCGCATTCAACGAGGAGTACCCGAACATCACCGTCAACTCCTCGTTCCTCGGCTTCCCCGAGTACTGGGAGAAGCGGCAGACCGAGGCCGCCGGCGGCGGCCTGCCCGACGTCATGCAGTTCGACTACTCCTACCTCCGTCAGTACTCCGAGAACGGCCTCCTGCTCGACCTCGAGCCGTACCTCGGCAACATCATCGACACCGAGCCGCTCAGCGAGAACATCCTGCAGATCGGCGTGGTCGGCGGCGAGACCACCGGCATCCCGACCTCGACCAACGCCTGGGGCATGTACACGAACCCGAAGCTCCTCGAGCAGGTCGGGGTCGAGGAGTTCGCCGGCGGCGACTGGCAGGACTACGACGCGTGGATGAAGGAAGTGACCGACGCGGCCGCCGCGGCGGGCGTCGAGCTCTGGGGCGGCACCGACTACACGGGCCGCATCCAGAACTTCGAGGTCCAGCAGCGCGCCAAGGGTGAGGACCTCTTCACCGACGAGGGCGAGCCGAACTTCACCGAGGAGGACCTCGCCGAGTTCTGGGAGCAGGGCGACACGATCCGCACCGACGGCACTGTGATCGGCCAGCAGCGCCTCGAGGAGGTCTACCCCCTCTCGGGCTTCGACACGGGCCTCACGGCGAGCGAGCTCACGTGGGACAACTTCGGTGCCGGTTACCTCGGCAACCTCGGCGCCGACTACACCGAGCTCGGCCTGATCGAGCCGCCGGTGACCGAAGAGGGCGCGAAGGACCTCTACCTGAAGCCCTCCATGCTGCACTCGATCGCCTCGACGACCGAGCACCCCGAGGCCGCCGCGACGCTCGTGAACTTCCTTGTGAACTCGCCCGCGTCGGGCGAGGCGTTCGGCACCAACCGCGGCCTGCCCGCGTCGGAGACCGCGCTCGAGGGCGCCGAGCTCGACCCGCTCAGCCAGCAGATCGCCGACTACGAGGCATCCATCGAAGACCGCCTCGGCGACGCCCCGCCCGTGCCGATCGTCGGCTACGGCACGCTCGAGGAGAAGTTCCGCCTCATCGGCCAGGAACTCGGCTACGGCACCCTGACCGTCGATGACGCCGTCGACCAGTTCTTCAGCGAGATGGACGTCGTCCTCAACCAGTAACACCGAGACAGTGACGCCGGGCCCGGCTCTGCATTCCGGCCGGGCCCGGCGTACTGTTTCTCGCGAGGAACCGGGAGATCCCACGTGAGCACGGAAACCGAATCGATCGTCACGGCGGAAGCCGGGTCGAGGAGCATGCGGCGCGGCATGCGAGAGCTCCGCCGCGCCGAAGGCGGGGGCACCCCACCCGTCTCCGCAGGCAGGCGGGCGCACGGGCGCCGCGAGACCATCGCCGGGTACGGGTTCCTCGTGCCGTGGCTGATCGGCTTCCTCGGCCTCACGGTCGGCCCGATGATCTACTCGCTGTACCTCGCCTTCACGAAGTACAACCTCTTCACCGAGCCCGAGTGGGTCGGGTTCGACAACTTCGTGCGGATGTTCACGGATGACCCGAACTACCTGCAGTCGGTGCAGATCACGCTCGTGTACGTGCTCGTCGGCACCCCGATCAAGCTCGCCGCCGCGCTCGGCATCGCACTGCTGCTCAACTACCGCAACAAGGGCAGCGGGTTCTTCCGCTCCTCCTTCTACGCCCCCTCGCTCATCGGTGCGTCGGTCTCGGTCGCGATCGTCTGGCGCGCGATGTTCTCGACGGGTGGCCCGGTCGACGGCTCGCTGAACCTCTTCGGCATCCAGCTCGGCGGCTGGGTCGGCAACGTGGCCCTCGTGCTGCCCATGATGATCCTGCTTGCGGTGTGGCAGTTCGGCGCACCCATGGTGATCTTCCTCGCCGGCCTCAAGCAGGTGCCGGCCGAGCTCTACGAGGCGGCCGAGGTCGACGGCGCCGGCCCGGTGCGCAAGTTCTGGTCGGTCACGATCCCGATGCTCTCGCCCGTCATCTTCTTCAACCTGCTGCTCGAGACGATCAACGCCTTCCAGGTGTTCGCGTCGGCGTTCATCATCTCGAACGGGTCGGGCGGCCCCGCCGGCATGACGAACTTCTACACGGTGTACCTCTACAAGCGAGGCTTCGCCGACCTGCAGATGGGCTACGCCTCGGCGATGGCGTGGGTGCTCGTGGTCGTCGTCGCCATCATCGCCTTCATCCTGTTCAAGACCCAGAAGTCCTGGGTGCACTACGCCGGAGAGAACCGATGACGTACACGACCGATGTGCCTCGCGCCGAGTTCGCCGAGATCACGACCGAAGGCGGCCGCGCACCGCGGCGTCGCGCCCCCAGACGCAAGACGATCAACACCGTCATCTGGTTCGTGGTGCTGCTCGCGTTCACCGCGATCGTGCTCTATCCGCTCGTCTGGCTGCTGTTCTCGACGTTCAAGCCCTCGAGCGAGTTCGGGCAGAACCCCGGCCTGCTGCCCGAGAACCCGACCATCGACAACTACGTCAAGGTCGTCGAGGGCATCGGCGGCACCCCGCTCTGGCAGTTCTTCGCGAACTCGCTGTTCATCGCCGTGATGGCGGTCATCGGCACGCTCATCTCCTCGGCGCTCGCCGCGTACGCCTTCGCCCGCATCAAGTTCCGGGGCGTCGGCGTGCTCTTCGCCGCGATGATCGGCACGCTCCTGCTGCCGTTCCACGTCATCATCATCCCTCAGTACATCCTCTTCAATAAGCTCGAACTGGTCGACACGTACTGGCCGCTGATCCTGCCGAAGTTCCTCGCGACCGAGGCGTTCTTCGTGTTCCTCATCGTGCAGTTCATCCGCAACATCCCGCGCGACATGGACGAGGCGGCGCGCATCGACGGCGCCGGGCACCTCCGGATCTTCTTCTCGATCATCGTGCCGCTCATCAAGCCGGCGCTCATCACGAGTGCGATCTTCACGTTCATCTGGACGTGGAACGACTTCCTCGGTCCACTGCTCTACGTGAACAGCCCCGAGAAGTACCCGTTGCCGATCGCCCTGCGGCTCTACAACGACGCCACCTCGACCTCGGACTACGGCGCGACCGTTGCGGTGTCCTTCCTCGCGCTGCTGCCGATCCTCATCTTCTTCATCGTCTTCCAGCGCTTCCTCGTCGAGGGCGTCGCGACCCAGGGGCTCAAGGGGTAGCCGCGGATGTCGCGAGCCATCGAGCGTGCCGCCCGCCGCGCCGCCCTCTCCGGCAGCGGACCGACCACTGACGACTCCGCGGCCGAGGCCCGCTTCCCGGGCGCGCGCAGCGCGTTCGGGTTGCTCGGCGAGGTGCTGCTCGTCGGCATCCTCGTCGCCCTCGTCTCGCTGCCCCTGCTGACGCTCCCCGCCGCGCTCGCCGCGGGGGTGCGCCACCTGCGGCGCTACCTGAAGGCGGAGGACTCCGCGCTCGACTGGTTCTGGCGAGACGTGCGCGCTGGTCTCATGGGTTCGCTCGGCGTCGGGGCGGCATCCGTGATGCTCGTGCTCGTGCTGCTGCTCGACATCGATCTCGCGACGACGGGCCTGCTGCCGGGGGGCCCGATCGTCGGGCTCGTGGGCTGGCTCGGGCTCGCCGCGCTCGCGCTCGCGCTCTTCACGGCGGCCGGTCGGTGGACGCCCGAGCTCGGCTGGCTCGGCGCGCTGAAGTCGGTGCCGGGCGCCCTGCGCGACGACGTCGCCGGCGGCGCGTACCTCGTCGCGACGGCGGGCTTCGCGGGCGTCGTGACCTGGCAGCTCCTGCCGCTCGTGATCCCCGCCCTCGGCTGCATCGCGCTCGCGATCGTCGCGGTGCCCGAGCGGCCCCGACGAGGCCGCGTGGCGCCCGGGACCGACGGCGGCGAATGAGCGAGCCGCGACGAGCCCTTCCGCAGTGGGCGCGCGACGCGAGCCTCGGCATCTTCGTGCACTGGGGTGCGTATTCGGTGCCGGCCTGGGCCGAGCCGACCGGGGCCCTCGGGGCCGTGCCCGACGACGAGTGGTTCGCGCACAACGCGTACGCCGAGTGGTACGCGAACACGATCCGCATCGACGGGTCGCCCGCTGCGCGGCACCACGCGCGCGAGTACGGCGGTGCGCCCTACGCGGACTTCCTCGACGCCTGGCGGGCGGAGGCGTACGACCCCACGGAGTGGGCACGGCTCTTCCGGGCGGTCGGCGCCGACTACGTCGTGCCGACGACGAAGCACCACGACGGCATCGCCCTGTGGGACGCCCCGGGCGCCGGCGAGCTGAGCACGGTCGCGCGCGGCCCTCGCCGCGATCTCATCGCACCGCTCGCCGAGGCCGTGCGCGCCGAGGGAATCCGCTTCGGCGTCTACTACTCGGGCGGTCTCGACTGGGCGGTCACCGACCTCCCGCCGCATCGCTCGAGCGATGACGTCAGCCGGTTGCGGCCGACGGATGCCGCGTACAACGAGTACGCCCACCGGCACGTCGCCGACCTCATCGAGCGATACCTGCCCGACGTCGTCTGGAACGACATCGACTGGCCCGACGCTGGCAAGCTGCCGGGCCCGCACTCGATCGACTCGCTCCTCGCGCACTACCGGCGCGTCGTGCCCGACGGCATCGTCAACGACCGCTGGGGCGTCGACGTGTGGGACTACCGCACGAGCGAGTACGACGCGCACACGCAGCACGAGACCGATCCGGGCTGGGAGCACTGCCGCGGCCTCGGTTTCTCGTTCGGCTACAACCGCGTCGAGGACGAGTCGCTCACGCTCTCGCCCCGTGAGCTCGCCCGTCTCTATGCCGATGTCGTCTCGCGGGGCGGACGCCTGCTGCTGAACGTCGGCCCGACCGCCGCGGGAGAGATCCCGGCGGTGCAGCGCCGGACGCTCGAGGGCGTTGCCGGGTGGATGCGGCACGTCAAGCCGATGACGATCGGTCGACGCACGCTCGCGGCCGACGAGCTCGAGGTGACGGATGCCGCGTGGTGGCGCGCTTGGGCCACGGCCGACGGCGTCGTCGTCGTCGTCGACCGCCCCGAGGCATCCGTTCGCGTGCGCGACGGACGGCCGGTCACCATGGTGCCGCTGCCCGACTGACGCCCGTCGTCGGCGCGCGGTTTGGGCCGAACCCGATCGTTGACCTGTGTCCCGGCGATGGATACGGTCGCAGGGTTCGAGCACGTGACGACGGGCGGGTCGATCGCATCGCGATGTCCGGGCTCACGACCTGATCCCCGGAGGTTCGCGATGACCGCTCCATCCCGCTCGCCCGGCGCGCCGCGTGTGCCGTTCGACGCCGAGCTCGAGCCGGCGCTCGCCGGCCTGCCGCCGTTCTTCACGACCATGCGCGCGGAGGACATCCGCGACTTCCGGGCCGCGCTCGCCTCGCCGCCTCCGATCGAGGAGATCGTCGCGGGTCGGCCCATCGACGTGACCGATCACGCCGTGCTCGCGCCCGACGGCACCGAGCTCACCGTCTCGGTGCTGCGCCGACGGGAGCACGCGGGCGCGGCGCATCCGGCCGCGTACCTCATCCATGGCGGCGGCATGGTCGCGGGCAGCCGCTGGTCGCTCGGTGCGATGCTCGTCGACCTCGTGCTCGAGTACGACGCGGTCGTGGCCGCCGTCGAGTACCGCCTCGCCCCGGAAGCCGCCGATCCCGTGCCGCTCGAGGACTGCTACGCGGGTTGGACCTGGTTCACCGGTCATGCCGGCGAGCTCGGGTTCGATCCGACCCGAGTGATCATCGGCGGCCCGAGCGCCGGCGGAGGCCTCAGCGCCGGCACCACGCTCCTCGCACGCGACCGCGGCGGGCGCATGCCCCTCGCGC
>JAPSJT010000005.1 GCA_031178045.1 Agromyces sp. | reverse complement strand
CGACCGGCGGCTTGGAGTTCGGTGCGACCTCGACGAGATCGAGATCGGCCTCCTGCGCGAGCCGCAGGGCCACCTCGATCTTCACGACGCCGACCTGCTCTCCGCCTGGTCCCACGAGGCGGACCTCAGGGACGCGGATACGGTCGTTGGTACGGGGATCGCTGATGCGTGTTCTCCTCTACTCAAGCTGTCTGCTCGACGGGAGGCGGATGTCGCCCGTCGACGAGAGTGGAAGATCCACGCAGGCTCGGACGGAATCACACCGTCGAGCACCACGGCCCCCTGTCTACTTCCACGCCTTGCGGAGCGGAAGCGGAGGGCAATCGACCCGGTAACCTTGATGAAGCGGTATGCGCGGGTGGGAGAATCTCCACTTTCGTACCGGGGACTGGCCCCGGGCCCGAAGCAGTCTAACAGAGGATGTCTGTGAGCGACAGTTCAGACGAGTCCATCGTCGTGGGGGCCACCCGCGACATCGCCGAGGTCCCGGCGGTCGAGGTCATCACGACCGCCGCCGTCCACCTCATGAGCGCTGCTGCGGTCAAGGTGGGACTCGCCGACGACCCCGACGAGCAGCTCGACCTCGACGAGGCCCGCAAGCTCATCAACGCCCTCGCCGGCCTCATCACCGCGGGCGCGCCCGAGATCAGCGACATGCACGCCCGATCGCTGCGCGACGGCCTGCGCTCGTTGCAGCTCGCGTTCCGTGAGGCATCCGTCATTCCCGACGCGATCGGTCAGGGCCCCGGCGAGAAGTGGACCGGCCCCGTCAGCTGAGCGGCGCCGTTCACCGCTGACAGTTCGGGCACCACCAGGTGTCGCGGAGCTCGAGCGCGGTTCGCCCGAGCCGACCGTGCGCGATGCGCGTGCCGCAGCGGCGGCAGCGTTCCCCGCCGCGCGAGTAGACCCAGAGGCGTTCGCCGCGACGGTCGTGGCCGGTCGTCGTTCGGGCGATGCGATCTCGGTTCGCCCGGATGACGCGGCTCGCGAGGTCGACGATCGGGGCGAGCTCGACCTCGCCGACCGGTCGGGTCGGCAGGACGCCGCGCAGGAAGCAGAGCTCGTTGACGTAGACGTTGCCGAGCCCCGCGAGATTTCGCTGCTCCCCGAGCGCGACCGCGATCGGCACCTCGGGCGCCGAGGCGATGCGCCGGACGGCCTCGGCGGCGTCCCAGTCGGGACCGAGAAGGTCGGGACCCAGGTACGCGAGCCGCTCCTGCTCTTCGACCGCGGGGAAGACCTCGAGCACACCGAGGTCGAAGCCCACGGCGACCACGGTCGGCGTCTCGATGACCGCGCGCGCCTGGAACGCCGGACGTCGCCAGCGCTCCCCCGGCCGGTGCACTCGCCACTCGCCCTCCATCTTGAGGTGCGAGTGCACGACGACGTCGCCGATGCGCATGAGCAGGTGCTTGCCGCGACTGACGACCGAGTGCACGGTCTGGCCAGAGAGGTCGAGGGTCGCGTAGCCGGGCACCCGGAAATCGCTCGCGGTGACCGATTGGCCCGAGAGCGCACGGTCGAGTCGGCGCGCGGCCTGGAATACGGTGTCACCTTCTGGCATCGAAGCGCAGCCCCCTCGGGGTCTCGCGGAAGCCCGCGGCGCGCAGCGGCGCGTCGAGCGCGGAGCCGTACACGCCGGATCCGTTCACCGTCTCGATGCGCAGCCGGGGCGATCCCGCCCGCGCCAGCGCCTCAGCCAGTGCGCTCGTCGCCGCCGTGAGCACGTCGGCATCGTCGGTGAAGACGAGCGTCGTGCGGCCCCCGCGCTCGAGGTAGAACACCGCCTCGCCATCGACGATCGTGACGAACGCGCCGGCCTTTCGGGCGGGGCGATGCCCGCCGTCGGCGAGCTCGGGCCAGTCGAGCGCGGCGCCGAACGGGTTCGCGGGGTCGGTCGCGGCGAGCGCCACCGCGGTGCCCTGCGGGGCGCTCCGCAGCCGGTCGACCGCGGCCGTGGAGGCGAACTGGGCGCCGCCCTGCCCGTCGATGAAGTAGCCGCGCCGGACCCGGCCGGTCTCTTCGAAGCCCGCGAGGGCCCGATATGCGAGGGCAAAGCCGCCGAGGACCCCTTCTGCCATGACGGAGCCGCGAGTGACGACGCCGTAGCGTTCGAGCAGCGTCTCACCGAGCGCGTGCGCCCGGGGAGTCGCGGCTGAGCTCGCGAGCGGAAGCACGGCCCATCGTCCGGCGACGCTCGGCGGCGTGGCCCTCGCCGCGCCCGCCCGGCTCGACTGCACGCTGGCGGCGAGTGCCCGGCGTGAGAGCGATGCCCCGCGCATCCTGGCCCGCGGCGTTGCGGGCGCGGTCTTGTGCGCACCTCGCCCTGCGACGAGCCCGCGCACGGGGGCGAACGTGTCGTTCGTCACCAGTCCGGCCCAGGCGAGCCGCCAGAGCGCCTCGACGACGAGCTTCTCGTCGCTCGCGCCCACCGACTCGACGAGTTGTCGGAAGAAGAAGCCGCCGCCGTTGCCGAGTGTGGCGAGCAACTCGGTCTCGAGGGGATCGAGCGGGGCTGCGGCGGGGGCCGGCAGCGTGAGTTCGGCGGTGTCGGCGAGGTGCAGGCTCACCCAGCCGTCGTCGCCCGCAAGCGAGCCGGCGCCGGCCCACAGCACCTCGCCGGAGGCGGTGAGCTCATCGAGCAGACCCGGCCGGTAGTCGGTGACCCGGGCGGGCAGTACGAACGACTCCCACGCCGATGCGGGGATGCGCGCACCCTCGAGCTGCTCGATGACGGCTGCGACCCCGTCGACGCCACGCAAGCGCGCCGGCACGTGCTGCCACTCGGGGAGGAACCTGGCGTACTCGCGAGGGGCGACGGGCTCGATCTCGTTGCGGAGTGCCGCAAGCGACCGACGTCGGATGCGACGGAGCACCTCGGTGTCGCACCACTCGACGCCGGCGCCGTGCGGGAGGAACTCCCCCTCGACCACGCGTCGCTCGCCGGCGAGTCGCGCGAGCGCGGATGCCGCGATGGCCTGCCCGATGCCGAATCGCGCCGCGAGGGCGGGGGTGGTGAACGGCCCGTGCGTGCGGGCGTACCGGCTCACGAGGTCGCCGAGCGGATCGCGAACGGGCTCGCCGAACACCTCGGGCAGGCCGGGCGGGATCGGCACGCCGAGCGCGTCGCGAAGGCGGCTGAGGTCTTCGACGGCGGTGAACCACGACTCCCCCGCGAACCGCACGCTCGCCACACGACGAGCGTCGACGAGGGAGGCGAGCGCGGTCGCGGCGTCGGTCTCGTCATCGACGCGTTCGGCGACCTCGGCGCTCGTCAACGGCCCCAGCTCACGAAGCAGGTCGGCCACTCCCTCTTCGCCGCGAGCGGCACGGTCGGGCACGAGGCGCTGCAGCATCCGCTCGGTCTCGGTCACGACTTCGGGGTCGAGCAGCTCGCGCAGTTCGATGGTGCCGAGCAGCTCGGCGAGGAGTGCAGGATCGAGCGAGAGGGCGGCCGCGCGGCGCTCCGCGAGCGGCGCGTCGCCCTCGTACATGAACGCGCCGACGTAGCCGAACAGGAGACTCGAAGCGAAGGGGCTCGCGGTGTCAGTCGTCACCTCGACGAACCGCACCTCGCGGGCGGCGATGCGTTCGGCGAGGCGCGTGAGCGCCGGCAGGTCGTACACGTCTTGCAGGCACTCGCGTACGGCCTCGAGCACGATCGGGAAGTCGGGGAAGTCGCGCGCCACCTCGAGCAATTGGGACGCCCGCTGGCGCTGCTGCCAGAGCGGCGAGCGCCTGCCCGGATTCAGGCGCGGGAGCAGCAGGGCGCGTGCCGCGCACTCGCGGAACCGCGAGGCGAACAGCGCCGAGTCGCCGACGCGCTCGGTGACGAGTTGCGTGAGCTCGGCCGGTTCGAAGGCGAAGAGCTCGGCACCGGGCGGCTCGTCGGAGGTGTCGGGCATGCGCAGCACGATGCCGTCGTCGCTCGCCACGGCGTTCGCGTCGACGCCGAAACGCTCTTGGACTCGAGCGCCGGCCGCGAGTGCCCACGGAGCGTGCACTCGCATGCCGTACGGCGAGTGCAGGACGATGCGCCAGTCGCCGAGCTCGTCGCGGAATCGCTCGATCACGAGATTGGTCGCGTCGGGCACGACGCGAGTCGCAGTGCGCTGATCGGCGATGAACGCGACCAGATTCGACGCCGCCCGCTCGTCGAGCCCCGCGGTGCGGGCGCGCGCGAGCCCCGCCTCGGGCTTCGAGTTCGCGATCTCGGTCACGAAGCCGCCGATGGCCTCGCCGAGTTCGGCCGGACGACCGATGCCGTCGCCCTTCCAGAACGGGAGGCGCCCGGGCTCGCCGAACGCCGGCGCGACGAGCACCCGGTCGTGCGTGATCTCCTGGATGCGCCAGCTCGTCGCGCCGAGCGCGAAGACGTCGCCGACGCGCGACTCGTAGACCATCTCCTCGTCGAGTTCGCCGACGCGCCGGCCCGGGCCGGCCTCGCCGATCATGAACACGCCGAACATGCCTCGATCGGGGATGGTGCCGCCGCTCGTCACGGCGAGCCGTTGCGCGCCGCGGCGCCCGGTGATCGTGCCGGCGTCGCGGTCCCAGACGAGACGCGGGCGCAACTCGCCGAAGCGATCGGAGGGGTACCGCCCGGCGAGCAGGTCGAGCGTCGCATCGAATGCCGAGCGCGGCAGCGTGGCGAACGGCGCGGCCCGGCGCACGAGGTCGAACCACGCCTCGACCTCCCACTCGTCGAGTGCCGCGGCGGCGATGGTCTGCTGGGCGAGCACGTCGAGCGGGTTGGTCGGAACGCGCAGCGCCTCGATCGCCCCGGCCACCATGCGCTCGGCGACGACCGTCGCGTGCAGGAGGTCGGCGCGATGCTTCGGGAAGACGAGCCCCTTCGACACCTCGCCCACCTGGTGGCCGGCGCGGCCGATGCGCTGCAGTCCGCTCGCGACCGACGGCGGGGACTCGACCTGCATCACGAGGTCGACCGCGCCCATGTCGATGCCGAGTTCGAGGCTCGAGGTGGCCACTACGCAGCGAAGCCGCCCCGCCTTCAGGTCGGCTTCGACGAGGGCGCGTTCTTCTTTGCTCACCGAGCCGTGGTGCGAGCGGGCCAGCACGGGCGCCGCGCCCCCCGTGATGCCGGAACCGCCGACCATCTCGGCGGGCGGCCGAGTCGGTGCGATCGAGACGGCGCCGGAGGCCGTACCGGAGGCTGTGCCGGAACCGGCCTCGGCACCGGCGGCCACCGCGACCGGTTCGGGCATGCGCTCGGCCCACAGCTCGTTGAGCCGTGCCGTGAGCCGTTCGGCCAGGCGCCGCGAATTGGCGAAGACGATGGTCGAGCGATGGGCGAGCACCTCGTCGAGGATGGCGGCCTCGACGTGCGGCCACACCGAACCGGAGCCGGACTCGGTGGCCAGGTCGGAGAGGTCGTCGACCGGTACGGTGACGCGGATGTCGAAGCGCTTTCCGCTTGGCGGCGCCACGATGGAGACCGGCTTCGTGCCCGCGAGGAAGCGAGCCACCTCTTCGTGCGGACGCACGGTGGCCGAGAGTCCGATGCGCTGCACCGGGTTCGCCGTGAGCGCGTCGAGTCGCTCGAGGGAGAGCGCGAGGTGGGCGCCGCGCTTCGTTCCGGCGAGCGCGTGGATCTCGTCGACGATCACCGTCTCGACGCCCTGCAGCGTCTCGCGCGCCGACGAGGTGAGCATGAGGAAGAGCGACTCGGGCGTCGTGATGAGGATCTCGGGAGGATGCGTCACGAGCGCGCGGCGCTCACCGGGCAGCGTGTCGCCCGAGCGTACCCCGACGCTCACCTCGGGCACCTCGAGTCCATGCGCCGCCGCGGTGCGGGCGATGCCGACGAGTGGCGCCCGCAGATTGCGCTCGACGTCGACCCCGAGCGCCTTCAGCGGCGACAGGTAGAGCACCTTCGTGCCCGTCGTCGCGGCATCCGCACCGCTCGAATGCAGGCGGTCGATGGCCCACAGGAACGCCGCGAGGGTCTTGCCGGAGCCGGTCGGGGCGACGACGAGCGCATGCTCGCCCCGTGCGATGGCCTGCCACGCCTCGCGCTGCACGGTGGTGGGCTCGCTGAACGACTCGCCGAACCACGCGCGAGTGGCGGGCGAGAACGCGTTCAACGCCTCGGCCATGCCTCCATTCAAGCGGATGCCACTGACAGCGAGGCCGATCGGGTGCGCACGTGCTGTCGTGCTACTCGGTCGAGGACGGGACGGGAGCACCCCGGACGGCGGCGAGGGCGCTTCGGACGGCACTGATCGTGCGTTCGACGGCCGCGGCATCCGTGCCTCGATTGCTCACCGAGAAGCGCACGATGGCGCGGCCACGCCATCGCGATGGCGAGGCCCAGGCCACGCCGTCCTCGCGCAGACGGTCGGCCAGTGCGAGGGTCAGTGCGTCGTCCTCGGCGGCGACGCAGACCTGCGTGAACACGACCTCGTTCAGGACCTCGAGCCCACGCGTCGCCGCGAACCCCTCGGCGAGACCCCTCGCCGACGCGACGAGCCCGTCGACGAGCTCCGCGACACCGTGCCGTCCCAGCGCCCGGAGCGTCGCCCAGACCGGAATCCCGCGCGCGCGTCTCGAGAGCTCGGGCGTGTGGTCGTACGGCTCGGCGGCAGCGCCGACCTCGGGCAGGTATGCCGCATGGATGGCCAGCGCTGCGGCCATCGCCCGTTCATCGGCGACGATCGCGACCCCGCTGTCATAGGGCACGTTGAGGGTCTTGTGTGCATCCGTGGCCCAAGAGTCGGCAGCCTCGTAGCCCGCGACCAGGCGGCGCAGCGACGGGCTCGCTCCCGCCCAGAGGCCGAATGCCCCATCCACGTGCACCCACGCGCCCGCCTCATGTGCGACGGCGATCGCACCGGCGAAGTCGTCGAACGCGCCGGAGTGCACGTCGCCCGCCTGGAGGGCGACGATCGCGGGACCATCGTGCTCTCCGAGCGCGGCGGCGAGCCCGTCGACGTCGATGCTGCCCTGGGCATCCGCGCCGACGGTGCGCGGCGGTCCGAGCCCCGCCATCCGGCCGGCCACCACCACGGAACTGTGCACCGCGTCGCCGGCGAGGAACCGGATGCGCGGCGCACCCTGCAGACCGTCGCGTTCGACATCCCATCCGGCGGACCGCAGCACGCTTCCGCGTGCGGCCAGCAGGCCCGAGAAGTTGGCCATGGTGGCTCCGGTGACGAATCCGACTCCGGATCGCTCCGGAAGACCCAGCAGGTCCAGCAGCCATGCGGCCGCGAGCTCCTCCACGGCGGCGGCGCCCGGCGTCGGAGTGCGGGACCCGGTGTTCTGGTCCCACGCCGAGACGAGCCAGTCCGCGGCCAAGGCGGCGGGATAGGTGCCTCCGATCACGAACCCGTAGAACCGGGGCGAGGCCATGGCGATGAGGCCGGGCTCGATGGCCGTGGCGAGGCGTTCGATGACGGCAGCGGCGTCCTGCCCCTCATCAGCCAGTTCGCGGCCGAGTGCATCCTTGACCTCGTCGACGCCGGCGCGAGCGGCGATGGGACGCTCGGCGATCGATGCCAGCCACTCGCGCGCGTGGCGTTCGGCCACGCGCATGACCTCGGCATACTCGTTCTCGGGCATGAAGCGCTCCCCTCACGCGAGAGGCTCATTCTGCTCCAGTCCGGAGCGTGCGGCAATGGCTCCCGCGATCCGCGCGGTGCTTCAGCCGGCCGTCAGCCGCACGGTGAGCGAGTCGACGAGGGTCGCGATCGCGTCATCCGCCGCCCACCGTGCCGCGAGGCGCTGCATCACGGCGTCGAGCTCGGCCCGAGTGAGGCCCTCGACGAGCGAGAGCCGCACCACGAGCTCGGGTCCGGCGAGGCGCGCATCGGGATCGCCCGCGACGAGCTCGATGCCGAGGACGGCCAGTTCGCTGGCGATCGATCGCTCGAACGCCGCGCGCACCTCGGGTGACTCGAACGACGGATGCCACGGCTGCGACTGTGCCACCGCCCACAGCGCGGGGCGGCGCACGACGAACTCGCTCGGCGATCCGGGGTCGAGGACGACGAGGTCGGTGCCGTCGTCGGCCGCCGCGAGCGCGACGCGCACGCCGTCGGCGGGAACCGGTCGCGCGGCGGGATTCCAGCGCGCCATCGCGTCGACCGACGCGAACACGGGCAGCACCCGCCGACCGTCGGGACCCTCGACCGTGACGATCGAGAGTTCCTGGCTCTTGTCGACCGCGAGACCGTGCGCGCCCGTCTCCGCCGCGCCGTCGCCGAGCTCGGCGAGCAGCGGGATCAGGAGCCGCGCACGCGCGAACTCGGCCACGACGTCGCCTTGCGCCCCGTCGCCCGAGCGGAATCGCGCGATCGCCGCGGCGAGTGCCGGAGGGGCGCTTCCGTCATCGGCGGCGTGCGGGTTCGGCGTGAACGACCGGCCGGCCCACGGCACGCCCGCCGAGTCGGCCGCCGCGCCGGCGCCGTCCGCCGCAGCGTCCGCCGCAGCATCCGCCGGCTCGTGACCGGGCTCAGTAGCCGGCGACATCCAACGCCTCGGCGAGCGTGAACGCGCCGGCGTAGAGCGCCTTGCCGACGATGGCTCCCTCGAGGCCGAGCGGAACGAGCTCGCGAAGGGCCGCGATGTCGTCGAGGCTCGAGATGCCGCCGGAGGCGACCACCGGGCGGTGCGTGCGGTCCATCACCTGACGGAGGAGATCGAGGTTCGGTCCCTGCAGCGTGCCGTCCTTCGTGACGTCGGTGACGACGTACCGTGCGGTCCCGGCCTCCTCGAGGCGGTCCATGACCTGCCAGAGGTCGCCGCCGTCCTTGGTCCACCCGCGAGCGGCGAGGGTCGTGCCGCGGACGTCGAGACCGACGGCGATCGCCTCGCCGTACTGCGCGATGACGGATGCCGCCCATTCGGGATTCTCGAGCGCGGCCGTGCCGAGGTTGATGCGCTTCGCGCCGATCGCGAGCGCGTTCTCGAGCGACTCGTCATCGCGGATACCGCCAGACAACTCGACGTTGACGCCACGCACCTGGCGGATGACCTTCTTCAGGATTCCTGCGTTCGAGCCTCGGCCGAACGCCGCATCGAGGTCGACGAGGTGGATCCAGTCGGCGCCCTGGTCGGCCCAGTCCACCGCCGCGTCGACGGGGTCGCCGTAGTTCGTCTCGGTACCGGCCTCGCCCTTGGTCAGGCGAACGGCCTTGCCGCCCGCGACGTCGACTGCCGGAAGCAGCTCCAGTCGGGGCATCTTGTTGAACTCACTCATCACTGTCCTCGAATCGATGGCCGGCCGAGTCTCGACGGCCGGATCACGCCACGGCGCACAGTCACAGCATCCTAGTAGTGCGGCACCCGATCGGTCGGCCCGTGACCTCCCATGGTCAGCGGAGCGAGCCGAGCCAGTTGGCGAGCAGTCGGATGCCGGCATCCGACGACTTCTCGGGGTGGAACTGCGTCGCCGACAGCGGCCCGTTCTCGACGGCCGCGAGGAAGCGACCGCCGTGGTCGGCCCAGGTCAGCCGCGGGGCGGGGAAGGGCGGCATCACGTCGAGGTGCCACTCCTGAGCGGCGAAGGAGTGCACGAAGTAGAAGCGCTCGTCTTCGATGCCGTCGAACAGCACCGAGCCCCCATCGGGCTCCACGGTGTTCCAGCCCATGTGCGGCAGCACTGTCGCCGGCAGTTCCGTGACGACGCCCGGCCACTCCCCGAGGCCTTCGGTGTCGACGCCCCGCTCGACCCCTCGCTCGAAGAGCACCTGCATGCCGACGCAGATGCCGAGTACGGGTCGTCCGCCGGCGAGCCGCCGGTCGATCACCTCGTCGCCGCGCACGGCACGGAGTTGGTCCATGACCGCCTTGAAGGCACCGACGCCCGGCACGACGAGCCCGTCGGCCTCGAGGGCGGCCGCCCGGTCGCTCGTGACCTGCACCTCGGCGCCGGCGCGCTCGAGCGCCTTCGCGGCCGAGTGCACGTTGCCCGAGCCGTAGTCGAGCAGCACCACGCGCTTCGTCCGGCTCACAGGGCGCCCTTGGTCGACGGGATGCCGCTCACGAGCGGGTCGAGCGCCTTCGCCTGGCGGAACGCCCGGGCGAAGGCCTTGAACTCGGCCTCGGCGATGTGGTGCGGATCGCGACCGCCGAGCACCGTGACGTGCACCGTGAGACCCGCGTTGAACGCGATCGCCTCGAAGACGTGGCGCACCATCGAGCCCGTGAAGTGGCCGCCGATGAGGTGGAACTCGAATCCAGCGGGCTCGCCGGCGTGCACCAGGAACGGTCGCCCCGAGATGTCGACGACGGCTTGCGCGAGCGCCTCGTCGAGCGGCACGAGCGCGTCGCCGTAGCGCGAGATGCCGCGCTTGTCGCCGAGCGCCTCGCGAATCGCCTGACCGAGCACGATGCCCACGTCTTCGACCGTGTGGTGCACGTCGATCTCGATGTCGCCACTCGCGCGCACGGTGAGGTCGGTGAGCGAGTGCTTCGCGAACGCCGTGAGGAGGTGGTCGTAGAACGGCACCGTCGTCTCGATGTCGCTCGAACCGGTGCCATCGAGGTCGAGGGACAGCTCGATGCTCGACTCGCTCGTCTCGCGCTGCACGCGTGCGGAGCGCGATGCGCCGGAGGAGTTCATGAGCCCATCCTATTCTCGGTCCCTGCGAGGGTTCTCGGCGCGAACGCGGCGATCGCCTCGAGGAACGCGGTCGTCTCGGTCTCGGTGCCGGCGGTGACCCGGAGGCAGCCCGGGAGTCCGATCTCGCGGATCAGGATGCCTCGGGCGCGAAGCGCCTCGAACACCGAGTGCGGGTCGTCGACGCCCCCGAAGAGCACGAAGTTGGATCCGGAGCGGAACGGGCGGAAGCCGAGCTCGGCGAGCCGGTGCGAGATGCGCTCGCGCTGGGCGCGGATCTCGTCGACCATGCCCAGCATCTCCGCCGAGTGCGCGAGCGCTCCGAGGGCCGCCGCCTGCGTGAGCGCCGAGAGGTGGTACGGCAGCCGCACGAGTCGAAGCGCGTCGATGACCGCCGGGTCGGCGGCGAGGTAGCCGACACGTGCGCCCGCGAACGCGAAGGCCTTGCTCATCGTGCGCGAGACCAGCAGGCGCGGCCGGCCTTCGAGCAGCGTGAGCGCGCTCGGCGTGCCGGGCTCGGCGAACTCGAAGTACGCCTCGTCGACGACGACGATTCCGGATGCCGCGTCGGCGACCGCCGTGATCGTCTCGAGCGAGAGCGGGGTGCCGGTGGGATTGTTCGGCGCGCAGAGCAGCACGATGTCGGGATCGTGCTCGGCGATCGCCGCGACCGCCGTCTCGGCGGAGAGCTCGAACTCGCCGTCGCGCTCGGCCGTGACCCAGGTCGTGCCCGTGCCCGAGGCCAGCAACCCGTACATGGAGTAGGTCGGTGCGAAGCCGAGGACGGTGCGGCCCGGGCCGCCGAACGCCTGCATGATGTGCTGCAGTACTTCGTTCGACCCGTTCGCCGCCCAGATCCGGCTGGCGTCGAGACCGTGGCCGAGATACTCGGCGAGCGCCCGGCGCAGCGCGGTGAACTCGCGGTCGGGATATCGATTGAGCGTGAGGATCGCGGCCGCCACGCGAGCGACGATGTCGTGGGCGACGTCTTCGGGGATCGGGTGCGTGTTCTCGTTGACGTTCAGCGCGACCGGCACCGCTTGCTGCGGAGCACCGTACGGTGTGCGACCACGGAGGTCGTCGCGGATGGGGAGATCGTCGAGACTCGTCACTGATCCATGCTAGCCATGGAGGGCAGGACCGAACCGCTGCATGACGTCAGGGAACGACGGGCAACGCGAGTCGCTGCCCGGGCTCGAGCATCATGTCGGCCAGGCCGTTGAGTCGCATGATCTCGTCGATGACGACTCGAGGATCGTCGTGCGGAGCGATCGACTCGGCGATCGCCCAGAGGGAATCACCCTGCCCGACCGTGACGTACTCGAAGGACGCGCCGGCAGAGGAACCGATGTCGGCCGCTGCGACACCGGAGCCGAGCACGGCGATGACGGCCCAGAGGATGAGCGGGACCGAGGCGAGCGTGGTGAACACGACCCGACCGCGACGCGTCAAGCGGAGTCGGGACGTCGTGGCCCGCACGCGGGTCTCTTGCTGCCGCGCGGGAGTGCCGAAGCCCGTCGTGACGATCGCTGCGCTCATCTCTCACACCTCCTGGAGGATCGCACCCGGCCCTCGGCCGGGAGGGCCGGATGCGAAGCTGTGTTCCGAATATATCTTCGAACGTTCGACTCTGCAACCGTCGCGGCCGAGCACGTCGCCGCAATGAATACGGCGACACACTCGAACGAATGTTTGTCGCACCGGCCGGAGCCGGATACAGTTTCGAATGTTCGACAACAGTCGATCACCACCCACCGACATTCGGTGGCGAACGACCGCAACGAAGGAGCTGGGCGCGTGAGCACCGACATCGACGACCTGCGCGATACCGGCCGGGCGCGCCGCCGGAAGAGCCTCAGCGCGAAGCAGATCGCGATCCTCGAGGTCATCCAGCACTCCGTCGCAGCTCGCGGGTACCCGCCGAGCATGCGCGAGATCGGCGACGCCGTCGGCCTGTCGTCGCTGTCGAGCGTGACCCATCAGCTCAACCAGCTCGAGCTCGCGGGCTACCTTCGCCGCGACCCGAATCGGCCACGGGCGCTCGAGGTGCTCATCGAACTCCCCGGTACCGGTGAGCGACCGTCGTCGGCGGGCGAGCCCACCCCGGTCGGCGACGCGGCGATGGTGCCCCTCGTGGGTCGCATCGCGGCGGGCATCCCGATCACGGCCGAGCAGCAGATCGACGAGGTCTTCCCACTCCCCCGCCAGCTCGTGGGCAAGGGCGAGCTCTTCATCCTGAAGGTCGTCGGCGATTCGATGATCGACGCGGCGATCTGCGACGGCGACTGGGTCGTCGTGCGCTCGCAGCGCACCGCCGAGAACGGCGAGATCGTCGCGGCGATGCTCGACGGCGAGGCGACCGTGAAGGTCTTCCGCCAGCGCGACGGGCACACCTGGCTCCTGCCGCGCAACAGCGCGTTCGAGCCCATCGTCGGCGATCAGGCCGAAGTGCTCGGCAAGGTCGTCGCCGTGCTGCGCGCCGTCTGAGTCACGCGATCGCCGCCACGGGCACCGCCCTCGGCCGATGCACGATCGTTCCGGCTTCGGTCGTGCTCGGTCAGCGGCGCACCGGATAGCGCAGGTGAAGCACCCGGTCGCCCTGGATCACCACGTCGGGGTCCTCCAACAGGTGCTGCCCGTGGACCGACCCGAAGTAGCGCTTGCCGGACCCGAACACGACGGGTACGACGTCCATGCGCACCTCGTCGACCAGTCCCGCGGCGAGCACCTGGCCGCCGACGTCGCCGGCGGCGACCTCGATGATTCGGTCACCCGCGAGCTCCTGCGCCTTGGCCATCGCCGCCTCGACCCCGTCGAGGAAGTGGAACGGCGCCTCGGGATCCCAGCCCTCGGGTTGCGGCCGGTGCGTCACGACGACCACGTGCTCGACCCCGCTCGGTGGCGTCCCGTCCCAGCCGTCCGTCATGTCGAAGACGTGGCGGCCGGCGATCGTCACCCCGATCCGGTCCCAGTACGGCCGGACGTAGTCGTACGACGCCTGCGACACCTTCAGCACGCCGCTCTCGTCCAACGGCACGTCACCGCTGAGCAACCAGTCGAACAGGGGCCCGGGCTGGTCGTTCTCGTCCGCGATGAAGCCGTCGACCGACACCGAGCTGTACATGACCACTCTGCCCACGGGGCGCTCCTCTGCTCTGGGATACCTCAGATGAGAGTCTGCCCTCCGCCGCGGACAACCGATACACCTCAGTCGGCTCCGAGTCACGCGATCGCGGGCACGGGCACCGCCCGCAGCCAGCGCACGATGGTCTCCATGAACCCCGAGTGGTCGTCCCGGAATACGGTATGGCCGGTGCCCGCCACGGTGGCCACCGTCATTCCCTGCCTGCGCAGTTGCGTGGCGACGCGCTCCGTGATGAGGAGGCTCTTCTCCGCGAGCACGACGAGACTCGGGGCGACGAGACGCGCCGGCGGCACGAGCGCGGCGGTGTCGGTGAACCCGAGGATCGTGCGCTTGTCCCAGTCGCGAAGTGTCGCGAGCTCGATCTCGACGTCGACCGGCTTCCACTTCGGATTCATGCGCACGAGCGCCGATCGCCTGGGACGAGGAGCGATGGCGAAGAAGGCCCTGAAGGCCCACCCGCGCACTCCCGACGGGAATGCGAAGGCGGGATCGATGTAGATCGCCGCCCTGGGCGCGAGCCGATCGGCGACCATGCTCGCCACGAGTCCCCCCAGGGAGTGCCCCATGACGACATCGGGCGGCCCGCCGAGGAACGGACCCAGCGTTTCGACGACGTCGTCCGCCCAGGCGGCCGGCGAGTAGCGACGCGCCCTCGGGCTGCGACCGTGCCCGGCGAGGTCGACGGCCAGCACCCGGAAGTCGTGCGCCTCGAGCTCGTGGCCGACGCGGTGCCACGCGCGCGAATCCGACATGATCCCGTGGATCAGGATCGCCGTCTTCGGGCCGGAACCCGTTTCGTGCACCGCGAGACGCATGGCGACGACCGTACGTCGTGCACCTGAGCATGCACTCCACGCATCCCGTGCGCATGCCGGGACGCGACGAGCGGATGCCGCGATCGCCCGCGGCATCCGCTCGTCATCGAGAGCCGTCACTCAGCGAGCGCGGGCTCCGAACGTTCGGCGCGCACGGCGCGAGTCGCCTCGATGATGTGCTCGAGCGAGGCGACCGTCTCGTCGTATCCCCGCGTCTTCAGGCCGCAGTCGGGGTTCACCCACAGCTTGGAGGCGGGGATCTCCGCGACCGCGCGCTCGAGCAGCGCCTGCACCTCGGCGGCGCTCGGCACCCGCGGCGAGTGGATGTCGTACACGCCCGGGCCGATGCCGTGGTCGAATCCGCTCGAGGCGAGGTCGTCGACGACCTCCATGCGGCTGCGCGCCGCCTCGATCGAGGTGACGTCCGCGTCGAGGTTGCGGATCGCATCGATCACGACACCGAACTCCGAGTAGCAGAGGTGCGTGTGCACCTGCGTCGCGGATGCCGCACCGCCCGTCGCGAGGCGGAACGAGCCGACCGACCAGTCGAGGTAGGCGGGCTGATCGGCACGCTTCAACGGCAGCAGCTCGCGCAGGGCCGGCTCGTCGACCTGGATGACGCGGATGCCTGCCTGCTCGAGGTCGGCGATCTCGTCGCGCAACGCGAGCGCCACCTGGCGGGCCGTGTCGCCGAGGGGCTGGTCGTCGCGCACGAACGACCACGCGAGGATCGTCACGGGACCGGTGAGCATGCCCTTCACGGGCTTCTCGGTGAGCGACTGCGCGAAGGTCGACCACTCGACCGTCATCGGCGCGGGCCGAGAGACATCGCCCCACAGGATCGACGGCCGCGTGCACCGCGATCCGTAGGACTGCACCCAACCGTGCTGCGTGACGGCGAAGCCGTCGAGGAGCTCGGCGAAGTACTGCACCATGTCGTTGCGCTCGGGCTCGCCGTGGACGAGCACGTCGAGACCGAGCTCCTCCTGCAGGCGGATGACGCGCTCGATCTCCTCGCGCATGAGCTGGCGATACTCGGACTCGCTGAGCTCGCCCTTCAGCAGCCGGGCGCGGGCGCGGCGGATGTCGCCGGTCTGCGGGAACGAACCGATCGTGGTCGTCGGCAGCTCGGGGAGCTCGAGGCTCGCCTGCGCCGCGACGCGCTCGTCGTACGGCGTGCGGCTGTAGTCGCGGTCGGCGAGCGCCGCCAGGCGGTCCCGCACGGCTGGGACGCGCACGCCGGGAGCTGCCGCACGGTCGGCGAGCGCCGCGGATGCCGCGTCGAGCTCGGCCTCGATGGCCTCGCGCCCTTCGGCCAGCCCACGGGCGAGCACTGCGACCTGCGCGACCTTCTGGTCGGCGAACGCGAGCCAGCTCACGAGGCGGGCGTCGAGCTGCGTCTCGTCGTCGACGTCGTGGGGAACGTGGAGGAGCGACGTCGACGTCGAGACCGAGACGGAGCCCGAGAGCGAGCGCAGCGCGTCGGCCCGCTCGAACGCGTGCTCGAGGTCGCCGCGCCAGATGTTGTGACCGTCGATGACACCGGCGACGAGCGTCTTCGCGGCGAGCGACTCACCCGTGGCGGGGTCGAGCTGCTCGGGCGCGCTGCCGCGCACGAGGTCGAGCCCGATCGCCTCGACGGGCGCTGCGGCGACGGCGGGAAGCGCATCGTCGAGCGCGCCGTACGGGGCGGCGACGAAGATCGCCGGCCGGTTCGTCTCGCCGCCGAGCACGTCGTAGGCCGTGCCGATCGCTTCGATGACGCGATCCCGCGACTCGTCGATGCTCTCGCTGACGAGCGCGGGCTCGTCGAGCTGGACCCACTCGGCACCGGCCGCGGCGAGTTCGGCGAGGAGCTCGCGATAGACGGGAACGAGGTCGCCGAGGCGATCGAGCGGCCGGAAGCCTTCGGGTGCCCCGTCGGCGGCCTTCGCAAGCAGGAGGAAGGTGACGGGTCCGACGATGACCGGCCGGGTGAGGTATCCGGCCGACTTCGCCTCCTCGAACTCGCCGATGATCCGCTCAGGGTGCAGGGCGAATGCGGTGTCGGGACCGATCTCGGGAACCAGGTAGTGGTAGTTCGAGTCGAACCACTTCGTCATCTCGAGCGGGGCGTCGTCGCCCTCGCCGCGGGCGATGGTGAAGTAGCCGGCGAGGTCGATGCGTCCCTCGGCATCCTGGAGGCGCTGGAACCGCTCGGGGATCGCTCCGACCGCGACGGCCGCGTCGAGCACCTGGTCGTAGTACGAGAAGGACTCGGGGATCGCCGAGTCGGTGCGGCCGAGGCCGAGGGACGCGAGTCGCTCACGCGTCGACGAGCGGAGCTCGGCCGCTCGCGACTCGAGTTCAGCGGCGTCGATCGTGCCGGCCCAGAAGGCCTCGACGGCACGCTTCAGCTCTCGGCGACGGCCGATGCGCGGGTATCCGAGGATCGTCCCGGTGGGGAAGGCGTGTGCGGTCATCGTTTCGTGGTGTTCCTCTCATTGGCGAGTCGGTCGTCGATGCCGAGCCCGATGCGCTCGACGACGTCGAGCACGGCCTCGTGGCGATTGAAGGTGTAGAGGTGGAGTCCGGGGGCCCCACCCGCGAGCACGTCGGCCGCGAGCTGCGCTGCGAACGAGATGCCGAGTTCGGCTTGCGCGTCGGCGTCGGGCTCGATCTCGAGATCGATGACGAGCTGCGCCGGCGGTTCCACGCCCGTCAGTTCGGTGAGCCGGGCAAGTCGTGCCGGCGTGGTGACCGGCATGATGCCCGGCAGGATCGGGATCGTCACGCCGGCGGCGCGAGCGCGCTCGACGAAGCCGAGGTAGTCGTCGGCGCGCCAGAAGAGCTGCGTGATCGCCAGGTTCGCGCCGGCGATCTCCTTCGCGAGGAGCGCGTCGATGTCCTGCGCGATGCTGCGCGAGCGCGGATGCCCGGTGGGGAATGCGGCGACGGCGACCCGCTCGGGTCGCGGCCGCTCGCGGATCTGGGTGACGCCCGGGAGCCCGGGGATGCCGACCTGCGCGAACGGTTCCCGTTCCTCCTGCACACGGTGGATGAGCTGCACGAGCTCAGCGGCGCTGCCGAGGTCTTTGATGCCCGCGTCGGGGTCGGCGCCGACGGGCGGATCGCCGCGGAGCGCGAGGAAGCTCGTCACTCCGGCGTCGAGGAACTCACGGACGAGCCGGTTCGCTTCGGCGTGCGAGGAGCCCACGCACGTGAGGTGCGCCATCGGCTCGACGTCGGTGTGCTCCAGCATGTAGCGGAGCACCGTGAGCGAGCGGTTCCTCGACGATCCGCCGGCGCCGAACGTCACCGAGATGAAGGCCGGCCGCGCCTCGGCGAGGCGGTCGATGGTGCGGCCCAGGGCGAGCGCTGCGGCATCCGTCCTCGGTGGGAACAGCTCGAACGACACCGGCGGGCGGGGCCGACAGTCGGCGCCCCCGGCGTCCGATGCGGTCTCTGCCATCATGCTCCTGCGTGGCGTGCCGTGGGTTCGGCGGAGGCACGGCAGGCCGCGCTCCCCCGGCCGGAACGGCGGGTGGTGCTCGCGGGCGGGTGCCGGGCTCGGCGGTCGCTCCTGGTGCCCGGCATCCGGCCGTGCACCGACGATCAAGAGCGACGATACGCCTCAGCCGCGCCGAATGCTCCCTCTATGACGTGAGGTGACGAGTTCTGCGTGAATACGGCGCGGCGTCGGGAGCAGTGGCGTCGACGCCTGCCGGTCAGGCGTTGACGGATGCCGCGTCGAACGCTGCGAGCTGCGCCGCCTGTTCGGGCGACGCGAGCGCGCGGATGCGGGTGCCGTCCTCGAGGTAGTCGACCGACAGCACGCGACCGGTCTCGTGCAGGGTCGAGACGACGTCGCCGCGGTCGTACGGGACGAGCAGGTCGACCTCGACCGCAGGGTCGGGCAGCATCGCGGCGATGGCCGCGAGCACCTCGGGCACGCCCTCGCCGGTTCGTGCGGAGGCGAACACGGAATTCGCTTCGAGTCCCCGCAGCACGAGGCGATCCTCGGGCGTGATCAGATCGGCCTTGTTGAAGACGATGAGCTCGGGGATGTCGCGGGCGCCGAGCTCGCCGACGACGTCGCGAACCGTGGCGATCTGGCCGGCCGGATCGGGGTGGGCCGCGTCGACGACGTGCACGATCAGGTCGGCGTCCGCGACCTCCTCGAGCGTCGAGCGGAACGCCTCGACGAGCTGATGCGGCAGGTTCCGCACGAAGCCGACCGTGTCGGCGATCGTGTACACCCGCCCGTCGGGAGTCGTGTTGCGGCGCACGGTCGCGTCGAGGGTCGCGAACAGGGCGTTCTCGACGAGCACGCCAGCGCCGGTGATGCGATTGAGCAGGCTCGACTTGCCCGCGTTCGTGTACCCGGCGATCGCCACGGACGGCACCGCGTTGCGCTTGCGGTTCGCACGCTTCGCCTCGCGCGCGGGCTTCATGCCGGCGATCTGCCGACGGAGCCGGGCCATGCGGGTGTGGATACGGCGACGATCGAGCTCGATCTTCGTCTCACCTGGTCCGCGGGAGCCCATGCCCGCGCCGGCGCCGCCCACCTGGCCACCGGCCTGGCGGGACATCGACTCACCCCAGCCGCGCAGTCGCGGCAGCAGGTACTCGAGCTGCGCGAGCTCGACCTGCGCCTTGCCCTCGCGGCTCTTCGCGTGCTGGCTGAAGATGTCGAGGATCACGGCAGTGCGGTCGATGACCTTGACCTTCACGACGTCCTCGAGCGCGCGACGCTGGCTCGGGGCGAGCTCGGTGTCGGCGATCACGGTGTCGGCGCCGAGCGACGCGACGATGTGCCGCAGCTCCTCCGCCTTGCCGCTGCCGAGGTAGGTGCTCGGGTCGGGATGCGGCCGACGCTGGAGGAGGCCGTCGAGGACGCGTGCCCCGGCGGTCTCGGCGAGGGCCGCGAGCTCGCGGAGCGAGTTCTCGGCGTCGTCCTGCGATCCCTGCGAGTACACGCCGATGAGGATCACGTTCTCGAGCCGCAGCTGCCGGTACTCGACCTCGGTGACGTCTTCGAGCTCGGTCGACAGCCCGCTCACGCGGCGGAGCGCTGCACGCTCCTCGCGGTCGTACTGGTCGCCGTCCGAGGACACGCCGAACGAGGCATCCGCCTCGGTCTTCTGGATGGCGGACGCGTCGCCCGCGCCGAACCGTGCGACGCCCGCCTTCGACTCGGCGCTGCGCAGCACCCGCTCGACGGCGTCGTCGTGGGTGTCGTGTTCGGCTTCGTTCATCGTCTCAACCCTACTTCTGTTCTCGTGCGATAGCTTGCTTGCATGGGCTCCGACCACTACTTCTCCTCTTCGCCTCGGAGCACCGCCGCCGCCCGCACGATCCGCGTGCGGCTGGCCGATCGCGAGGTCGACGTCGTGACGGCCGCCGGGGTGTTCAGCCCCGAACACCTCGACGAGGGCACCCGCATCCTGCTCGATTCCGTGCCCACTCCCCCGGCCGCCGGCCACGTGCTCGACCTCGGCGCCGGGTGGGGACCGATCGCCCTCACCCTCGGACTCCGATCGCCCGATGCGACCGTGTGGGCGGTCGACGTCAACGAGCGGGCGCTCGAACTCGTGCGGCGGAACGCCTCGCGACTCGGCCTCCACAATGTCAACGCGGTACTGCCCGGCGATGTTCCCGACGGGGTCACGTTCCGCACGATCTGGTCGAACCCGCCGATCCGAGTCGGAAAGGCCGAACTGCACGCGATGCTCGCGCACTGGCTGCCTCGTCTCGACGACGACGCCACGGCATGGCTCGTCGTCGCGAAGCACCTCGGTGCCGAGTCGCTGCAACGGTGGCTCGCCGACGACCTCGGGCTCGACGTCGAACGGGCCGCGAACTCCAAGGGATTCCGCGTGCTCGCGGCATCCCCCTCTGCCGGCTGAGACTCGACGTCGCCGGGGCCTGCGCCGATCAGGCGAGGCTCAGGACACCGTCGAAGACGAGTTCGGCGGGCCCAGACAGCGCCACGCGCTCGACACCGTCGACCTCGAACATGCGCACGCCGAGCACTCCGCCCGGCACTTGAACGCGCCACTCGTCGGGCGCACCTGCGCCCGCCCAGTACCGGACCGCGAGCGCAGCGGCGACCGCACCCGTGCCGCACGACAGCGTCTCACCGGAACCGCGCTCGTGCACCCGCATTCGGATGCGGCCGACGCCGTCATCGACGAGCGGCTCGGCCGGCACGACGAACTCCACGTTCGCTCCGGCCTCGGGAACCGGATCGAGCATCGGCAGGTATGCGAGGTCGAGCCCATCGAGTTCGTCGTCGTCGGCGAGGGCGACGACCACGTGCGGATTGCCGACATCGATGCCGAGGCCGGGCCGCGCGACGGGCAGGTTCTTCGCGCGCACGAGCGGTTCACCGCCCGCGAGGCGCCATGGTCCGAGGTCGGCCTGGAACCCGGCGGCGCTGCGCGTGACGGTGCGCACCCCCGCCCGCGTGCCGATGGCGATCGACTCACCCGGTGCGAGCTCGGCGAGCCCCTGGTCGAGGAGGTACTTCGTGAACACGCGGATGCCGTTGCCGCACATCTCCGACACGGTGCCGTCGGCATTCCAGTAGTCCATGAACCACACCGCCCGCGGGTCCTCCGCGAGTGCCGCGGCGCCGTCGTCGAGGCTCGTCGAGCGCACGGCGCGGATGACGCCGTCGGCGCCGACGCCGAACCGGCGGTCGCACACGGCGGCGATCTGCGTCGGCGTCAGCTCGGTGTCACCTTCGGGGTCGCTGAAGAGCACGAAATCGTTGCCCGTGCCCTGGCCCTTGGTGAATCGCAGATCGAACGGCATCCCGTCAGTCTAGAGCCGCCTGCCGGGCCAGTTCGGTGCTGCGCGAGTCGAGGTCATCGGCGTCGATCGTCGTCGCTTCGCGGTACCGGGCGAACCAGCCGACCTGGCGACGTGCATAGGTGCGGGTGAGCTGCTGCGTCTCGGCGATCGCGTCGGCGCGGGTTGCGCGACCGTGCAACTCGGCGAGCGCCTGGGCGTAGCCGATCGCCTTGCGCGCCGTCACCCCGTGCTCGAGTCCGAGGGGGACGAGGGCACGGACCTCGTCGAGGAGGCCCGCCTGCCACATGTGCTCCACCCGGGCGTCGAGACGGGCGACGAGGCGCGCACGCTCGCTTCGCAGGTGCACGATGCGATGCTCGCGCCACGGGACCGGCTCGTCGGGGAGCCGAGCGGCCTTCGGTTCGCCCGTGAGCTCGATCACCTCGAGCGCACGGACGATCCGCCGGCCGTTCTGCGGGTCGACGCTCGCCGCCGTCTCGGCGTCGATCGAGCGCAATCGCGCGTGGAGGAGACCCGGCCCGAGCTCGGCCAGCTCAGCCTCGAGGCGCGCGCGGATCGCGGCATCCGTGCCGGGGAAGCGGAAATCGTGGATCACCGACGACACGTAGAGCCCCGACCCTCCGACGAGGAGTGCGACGGCATCGCGCGCCTCGATCTCGTCGATCGCCGCCCTCGCGGCGCCCTGGTAGGCGGCCGCGGACGCTTCCTCCGTGACGTCGAGCACGTCGAGCAGGTGGTGCGGCACGCCCCGGCGCGCTTCGACGTCGAGCTTCGCCGTGCCGATGTCCATGCCGCGGTACAACTGCATGGCGTCGGCGTTCACGACCTCGGCCTCGCGCCCGACCCGGGTGAAGGCCTCGGCGAGGTCGAGGGCGAAATCCGACTTGCCGGTACCGGTCGCCCCGACGATCGCGATGAGCGTCACGTCAACGCTGTGCGTCGCTCGGATCGTAGATCGGCATGGTGCCGACTCCCGGCGCGACGAGCGGCTCCGCGCCTCGGGTGCGCAGTGTCGGCAGGCCGAGCGAGACGCGACCGGCGGCGGATGCTCCGAGCTCGACCGGGACCGCGCAACTGTCGGCCTGGGCCCGATCCCACGCGTCGCCCGCGCGGGTGCGGCGGATGGCGAGCGGCGCGTCGTCGAGCGAGTCGGCGATGAGGTGGAACGGCGCTGCCTGGGTGATGGTCACCGAGACGACGTCACCCGGCCGGGGAAGCTCCGATCCCGCGGGCACCTCGAAGTGCACGAGTCGGCTGTCTTCAGCGCGACCGCTCAGCCGGTGGGTCTCGGCGTCCTTCTTGCCCTCGCCGGTCGAGACGAGCACCTCCACCCGACGGCCGATGAGGCGCTGGTTCTCCTCCCACGAGATGCGCTCCTGCAGGGCGATGAGTCGCTCGTACCGCTCCTGGACCACCGCTTTCGGCACCTGGTCGTCCATCGTGGCTGCCGGAGTGCCCGGCCGGATGGAGTACTGGAAGGTGAATGCCGACGCGAAGCGCGCCGCCTCGACGACGCGCAGCGTCTCTTGGAAGTCCTCTTCGGTCTCTCCGGGGAAGCCCACGATGATGTCGGTCGAGATCGCCGCATTCGGGATCCGGGCCCTGACCCGGTCGAGGATGCCGAGGAACCTCTCGGAGCGGTAGGAACGCCGCATCGCCTTGAGGATGCGGTCCGAGCCCGACTGCAGCGGCATGTGCAGCTGCGGCATCACGGCGGGCGTCTCGGCCATGGCGTCGATGACGTCGTCGGTGAACGCAGCCGGATGCGGGCTCGTGAAGCGGATGCGCTCGAGGCCCTCGATACGGCCGGCGGCGCGGAGGAGCTTGCCGAACGCCTGCCGGTCGCCGAACTCGACTCCGTAGGAGTTCACGTTCTGGCCGAGGAGGGTGACCTCGACGGCACCGTCGTCGACGAGGGCCTGGATCTCGGCGAGGATCTCGCCGGGCCGGCGGTCCTTCTCCTTGCCGCGCAGCGCCGGAACGATGCAGAAGGTGCACGTGTTGTTGCAGCCCACCGAGATCGACACCCAGCCGCTGTAGCTCGAGTCGCGTTTGGTGGGCAGCGTCGACGGGAACACCTCCAGCGCGTCGAGGATCTCGAGCTGCGCTTCGTCGTTGTGCCTGGCGCGCTCGAGGAGGCTCGGCAGGGAACCCATGTTGTGCGTGCCGAACACGACGTCGACCCAAGGTGCCTTCTCGAGGATGACGTTCTTGTCTTTCTGGGCGAGGCAGCCGCCGACGGCGATCTGCATGCCCGCATGCCGGCGCTTGACCCCGGCGAGGTGCCCGAGGTTGCCGTAGAGCTTGTTGTCGGCGTTCTCGCGGACGGCACACGTGTTGATGACCACGATGTCGGGTTCGGCACCGTCGGCCGGTACATAGCCGGCCGCCTCGAGCGATCCGCTCAGCCGCTCGGAGTCGTGCACGTTCATCTGGCAGCCGAACGTGCGAACCTCGTAGGTGCGCGGCGTCGGCGCCTGCTCAGTGGTCTCGGGGCTCGAGACCTCGTGAAGGGTGCTCATGATCGCACCAGTTTACGAGCCGTCGGCGGTCAGTGCCGCCGTCACCGCCTCACGCACGACCTCGCCCGAATACCCACGCCGCTGCAGGAACGCCGACAACCGTCGCTCAGCCGTCTGCCGATCGAGCCCCGTGAGCTGCCGGGCACGCCGTTCGGCGATCGCGATGGCGTTCGCCTGCTCGACCGCGGGGTCGAGGTGACTGACGGCAGCGCGCGCCGCTTCGGCGTCGACGCCGCGGCGCGTGAGCTCTTGCAGAATCGCGCCGCTGCCCCGGCCGCGCCGGGATCCATTGACGTGCACGAGTTGCTCCGCGAGCCGGGCATCATCGAGGTAGCCGAGTCGCTCGTACCGCTCGATCCACTCCTCGATCTCGCCGTCGTCGAGGCCGTGCTCGGCGAGCACCGCGCGGACCTCGGCGACCGAGAGTGCCGATCGCCGCAAGCGGGAGACGACGAGCCGGTCGATGCGGTCATCACGCTCAGGCCCGGTTTCGATCGGCTCGGCGGCGCTTCCGTCGGGGTCGGCGCCGTGCTCGACCGCGGCGAGTCTCGGCTTGAGCCGGTCGCCGCGACTCCGCTGGTCGGCGCGAGGACGACGGGACCCACCACGCTCGCGATCGTGCTGGGCCTCGTCGGGTGCCGCCCATGGAAGGTACGAGACCGGGGCGAGCCGTTCGGATGCGTCGCTCATGTCGTGTCTCTCCCCGGTCTCGCTCGAACGATCAGGCGCCCTTGCGCCCGAGCTTGCCTTCGATCGACTCGACGTTCGAGGGCGCCGACGCGGCGCCCGCCTGGCCGATGCCGAGCTTCACGAGGATCTTCTTCTCGATGTCGGCGGCGATGTCGGGGTTCTGCAACAGGAAATTGCGCGCGTTCTCTTTGCCCTGTCCGAGCTGGTCGCCGTCGTAGGTGTACCACGCGCCCGACTTCTTGACGATGCCCTGGTCGACGCCGTAATCGATGAGGCTGCCCTCGCGCGAGATGCCGACGCCGTACAGGATGTCGAACTCCGCCTGCTTGAAGGGCGGTGCCATCTTGTTCTTGACGACCTTGACGCGGGTACGGTTTCCGACCGCCTCGGTGCCGTCTTTCAGGGTTTCGATGCGCCGGATGTCGAGTCGAACCGACGCGTAGAACTTCAGCGCCTTTCCGCCGGCGGTCGTCTCGGGGCTGCCGAAGAATACGCCGATCTTCTCGCGAAGCTGGTTGATGAAGATCATCGTCGTGTTCGTCTGGTTCAGCCCACCGGTGAGCTTGCGGAGCGCCTGCGACATGAGGCGCGCCTGGAGGCCGACGTGCGAATCACCCATCTCGCCCTCGATCTCGGCGCGGGGAACGAGCGCGGCCACGGAGTCGATGACGATGAGGTCGATCGATCCGGAGCGCACGAGCATGTCGGCGATCTCGAGGGCCTGCTCGCCGGTGTCGGGCTGTGAGACGAGGAGCGAGTCGATGTCGACGCCGAGCTTCTTCGCATAGTCGGGGTCGAGCGCGTGCTCGGCGTCGACGAACGCTGCGATACCGCCGGCGCGCTGGGCGTTGGCGATCGCGTGCAGGGTCAGCGTGGTCTTGCCCGAGGACTCGGGACCGTAGATCTCGATGATGCGACCGCGCGGGAGGCCGCCGACGCCGAGCGCCACGTCGAGCGCGATGGAGCCGGTGGGGATGACCTCGACCGGAGCGCGATCTTCGCTGCCGAGCCGCATCACCGAGCCCTTGCCGAACTGGCGATCGATCTGGGCGAGGGCGTTCTCGAGTGCCTTCTCGCGGTCTGCTGGTGATGCCATGGTGGACTCCTTCGATGCTCGGTTCGGCTGCCTCTAGGCTGTCGTTCCACGTGTGGGCCGTGACCCTCGGCGTCTCGCGACAAGGCGGTTGCGGTGTGTTCCGACGCATCGACCGTATGGCCGGCCACCGACATCCGTCGCTCGGGGAGGTGGGATGTGGAGGGCTGCGTCTTCGCTCCTGCTGTCGAGGACGACTCTAACCGAAGAACCGAACGCATGTTCGAAGCGGCGCCCGCGTGTCGAACACGTCTTCGGGCGTCAACCGGAGCGTCGACGACCCGGCTCCCGCCGGCCCACGCCGTGGCGGCGCGACTCGGGAACATCGGTGGCATCGCAGAGCGCGAGCCATACCTCGCGCGGCGCCACCCCGTCGGCGAGCGCCTCGTTCGCGGTGCGTCCGGCGAGGGTCGGCAGCACCAGGTCCTTCACGATGACGCTGCCGTACCCGCTGCCGAACTCCTCATCGACGGCGATCTGGAACTCACTCAGCCTCATCGATCGTCTCCGAATACGCGATCGGCCGGTCCGAGGACCGGCCGATCTCTTGGGATGTCGTGGGTCAGCGGACCATCATGTCCGCGTCGAACTCCGCAACGAGCTCGTCGGGCAGGCTGTCGGGAACCACCGACATGCCCTCGAGCACCGCGATGCGGTCGCCGACCTCGTGCATGATCACCGAGATGGGCGTGTCGAGCGCCTCGGCGACGGAGGCGAGGATCTCGGAGGAGGCCTCTTTCTGGCCCCGCTCCACCTCGCTCAGGTAGCCGAGCGCGACGCTTGCCTTGGACGCCACCTGTCGAAGGGTGCGCCCCTTCTGCAGACGGAAGTTCCTCAACACATCGCCGATCTCCTGTCGAACCAGAACCATCGGGAACCTCCTTCTCTCTGCCTGCGACTCTGCCGGAGTCGGAAACGGGAGGGTCAGTCTACCTGATCCTCTCGCCTTCCAATCTAGCCTTGCACGCTGGGGCTTTCTTGTGAACTCGGCACATGTAACAGGGTGTTCACGTTTCGTATTCCGCGCCCGACCGCCTCGATTCGAAGACGATCAGCGCCTCGCGTTCCGATCGTCTCCGATCGCCGCGATCGCCGAGGTGGCCACGAGTTTCGGCGCCGCCTCGATCCTCGCCTTGCGCCGTTGCAACCAGAGTCCGGTCGCGACGATGACCGCGAGCGCGCCGTAGGCGACGATCGCGAACGGGCTGTGCACGAGGTAGGAGAGATCGCCCTGGCTGATCGCCATCGACTTGCGCAGTTGCTCTTCGGCCATCGGTCCGAGGATGCCGCCGACCACCATCGGCGCGACCGGATAGCCGTACCGGCGCATGAGGAACCCGGCGAGGCCGACCACGAGCAGCGTGAGGGTGTCGAAGACGTTGAAGTGCAGCGCATACGCTCCGAGTCCCGCGAATGCCAGGATGCCCGCGTAGAGGTAGGGCCGCGGGATCCTCAGCACCTTCACCCACATGCCGACGAGCGGCAGGTTCAGCACCAGGAGCATGACGTTGCCGATGTAGAGGCTCGCGATGAGGGCCCAGACGAGGCCGGACTGGTTCTCGAAGAGCATCGGCCCGGGACGGATGCCGTACGACTGGAACGCCGAGATGATGATCGCCGCGGTCGCCGTGGTCGGCAGGCCGAGGGTCAGGAGCGGCACGAGCACGCCGGCCGCCGCGGCGTTGTTCGCCGCCTCCGGACCGGCGACGCCCTCGATGGCTCCCCGACCGAACTCCGCCTTCGATGCTCCCTTGGCGAGCCTTCGCTCCGTCGCGTACGAGAGGAAGGTCGCGACATCCGCCCCGCCGGCGGGGATCGTGCCGATCGGGAAGCCGATGGCCGTGCCGCGCAGCCACGGACGCCACGAACGGGACCAGTCCGCGCGAGTCATCCAGCTCTGCCAGCCGCGGGTCACGGGGATCACCCGGACGGGCCCGTGCCGCAGCCGCGATGCGACGTAGAGCGTCTCGCCGAGGGCGAAGAGCCCCACCGCGATGATGACGACGTCGATGCCGTCGGCGAGGCTCGGGATGCCGAACGTGTATCGCTGCTGGCCCGAGAGCACCTCGGTGCCCACGAGTCCGAGCAGCAGTCCGAGGCCGAGGGAGACGAGTCCACGCGGCACGCTCGAGCCGAGCAGCGCACCGACCGTGAGGAACGCGACGACGATGAGGGCGAAGTAGTCGGCCGGCCCCAGTTGCACGGCGACCTTCGCGATGCCGGGGGCGAGGAAGGTCAGCGCGAGCGTCGCGGCGGTGCCGGCGACGAACGAGCCGATCGCGGCGGTGGCGAGCGCGGCGGCGCCCCTTCCGGCCTTCGCCATCCGGTTGCCCTCGAGGGCGGTGACGATGGAGGCGGACTCCCCCGGCGTGTTGAGGAGGATGGAGGTCGTCGAACCCCCGTACATCCCGCCGTAGTAGATGCCGGCGAAGACGATCAGGGCGCCGGTCGGGTCGAGGGAGTAGGTGAGCGGCAGGAGGAGCGCGACCGTCATGGCCGGGCCGATGCCGGGCAGCACGCCGACCGCGGTGCCGATGAAGACGCCGAAGAGCGCGTAGAGCAGGTACTGGGGCTGCAACGCGGTCGCGAAGCCCTCGAGCAGTGCGGTGAGACTATCCATGGAAGATCGGGATCCAGTCGAGAAGTGCGCCGGCGGGCAACGAGAGCCCGAGCCAGGCGCCGAAGACGAGTTGCGTCACGAGTCCGAGGCCGAGGCCCACGAGCAGGGCCATCCACCATCGCTTCGCGCCGAGCGACCACGCGGCGCCGGCGAAGAGCACCGTGACGGCGATCGGCCAGCCGGCGAACTCGATCAGCACGAGCTGCGAGAGGAAGCATGCGACGAGCTTGCCGACCGTCAGCCAGTCGGTGGGGGCATCCGGATCGACGTCCTCGCCGTCGTCGGGAACACCGCGCCGGCCGCGCAGCACCTGCACGATGACGGCAGCGGATGCCGCGACGAGCAACGCGCCGACGGCATACGGGAAGACGCGGGGTCCGAGCACGCTCGCCGAGCCCGGCGGCACCCGGATGAATCCGGCGCCGATGATCGCGTAGACGCCGAGCGCGACGCACACGGCCGCGAAGGCGAGCTCGCCGATGGGCGGCCGCGCTGCCCGCTCGGGCGGGGCCTCCCCCGACGCCGCAGCGTCGAGGGAGGCCGGTGCCGGATCGGTCATGACGAGACCAGGCCGATCGTCCGAAGGGTGTCCGTGACCTCGGCGATATCGGCGTCGAGGAAGGATCTGAACTCGTCGCCCACGAGGAACGCGTCGGCCCAGCCCTTCTCCTCGAGCGTCGTCGACCAGCCGGCGGAGTCGTGCAGCTCGGTGACGAGGGCGGTGAGCGCGTCGGCCTCGGCGGTCGAAATGCCGCCCGGTGCGAGCAGTCCTCGCCAGTTCGTGAGTTCGACGTCGTAGCCCTCTTCGACGAGGGTCGGCGTGTCGGGAAGGAGCGCGACGGGCTCGGGCGAGGAGACGGCCAGGGCACGCAGCTCCCCCGCCTCGATCTGCTCGACGAACTCGCCGACTCCCGAGATGCCGGCCTGCACCGTGTTGCCGAGCAGCATCGTCACCGCTTCGCCACCGCCCGAGTTCGGGATGTAGTTGAGGGTCGAGGGGATCTCGGCGGGATCCACCCCCGCCTCGGTGAGGAGCATGCCCGCGAGGATGTGGTCGGCACCGCCGGCCGAGCCGCCCGTCACCGAGATGGCAGCGCCGTCCTCGACGATGGCGTCGATGAGGTCCTCCGCGGTCTTGTACGGCGAGGAGGCCGGGACGACGAGCACGAGGGCCTCCTCGGTGAGCTTCGCGATCGGCGTCATGTCCTCGATGCGCACGTCGGACGCGTTCGTCTCGACGGCCCCGACCATGACGAGGCCCGTGACCATGAGCGTGGCCGCGTCCTTCTCGTTCGCGAGCGCGGCGAGGCCCACCGTGCCGCCCGCACCGCCGATGTTCTCCACGGGCGCCGAGCTCACGAGTCCCTCGTCGGTGAGCACCTGCGAGAGCGCCCTCGCCGTCTGGTCCCAGCCGCCGCCGGGGTCGGCGGGCGCGATGAGCTGCACGGCGTCGACGGATGCCGCTGGGGCATCCGTCTCATCACCGGCCGATGCGGTCGGCGAGCTGCAGGCCGCGAGGCCGAGCAGGGCGAGGATCCCGACCCCGGCCGCCGCGGAGCGAGGGCCGTGCCGGCGTGTGGTTCGGGCCGGCATGTCCGGCCTGCTGAGAGATCGCAATTCTCCTCCTTGAGCGCCCGAGTCCGTTCGCGGGCGACGATCGATGTGCGGACGACGCTATGAGTCGGAGTACTCGTGGGGAACGCTGCGGTCGTAAGGGTCGTAGTGGTCGTTTCCGCTTCGTTTCGGTCGTATTGGTCACGCTCTCGCGAGCGACGAGGGCGCCCCGGTGGGGCACACTGGTCGGGTGGGCCGGTCGATGACGCTTGGCATGCAGCTCCTGCTGCTGCAGGTCGCCATCGTGCTCACGACGGTCGTCGGAACGGGCGTGACCGCGATGTGGCTGCAGGAGCAGCAGCTCCGCGAGGCGTATCAGGACCGCATGATCGCCGTCGCGCAATCGGTCGCCGGGCTTCCCGTCATCACGGAGGCGTTCGACGACGCGGACCCGTCGTCGACGATCCAGCCGGTCGCCGAGGTCATCCGGCGGGCCTCGAACGTCACGTACGTCGTCGTGGCCGACGACCACGGCATCCGGTACTCGCATCCGAACCCCGACCGGATCGGCGAGCGGGTCTCGACGGACCCGGCGATCCCGCTCTCGGGCGAGGTCTACGTGGGCACGCAGACCGGGACGCTCGGCGAGTCGTGGCGGGTCAAGGTGCCGATCTTCGACGCGGGCGGCGACGTCATGGGCCAGGTGTCGGTCGGCATCCTCGAGTCCGAGCTGCGCGAGGACTTCGTCGGAGGCCTGTTCGGGCTGCTGCTCGCGCTCATGGTGGCCGCCGTGCTCGGCGTCATCGGCTCGGCATGGATCGGACGCGTCATCCGCCGTCGCATCTACGGCCTCGAGCCCGACGAGATCCGGGCGATGCTCGAGACCCGGGAGGCCATGCTGCACGGCATCCGGGAGGGCCTCGTCGCGGTCGACGACGCCGGGCGCATCGTGCTCATGAACGACGCGGCCGCTCGGCTCCTCGACATCGCCGACGCGAACGCGGTGCTCGGCCGGCACGTCGACCGGGTGCTCGACCAGGAGCTCGCCCGGTTCATCGCATCGGGCGAGGACCGGGAGACGCCCGTGCTCTCGGGCGAGCGCGTCCTGCTCGTGCACGGCGATCGCGTCCGCGTGGACGGCCGGGACGTCGGGTCGATCGCCATCCTGCGCGATCGCACCGAGCTCGAGTCCATGCTTCGCGAGCTGCAGGGCGCGCAGGGCCTCGCCGAGGGCCTGCGCGCCCAATCGCACGAGTTCTCGAACAAGCTCCACGTCGTGAGCGGACTGCTCGAACTCGGGCACGTCGACGCGGCGATCGCGTTCATCCAGCGTGTGGGCAGCGGCGGTGCGCTCTCCTCGCTCGACGAACAGGACGGCATCGCGGATGTCGAGACGGCCGCGCTCGTGCTCGCCAAGCGATCGCGGGCGCAGGAGCTCGGCATCGCGCTCGATCTCGATCCCGACTCGCACCTCGAGGCGGCGCACGCCGGCGTGCCGCGCACCGAGCTGCTCACCGTCGTCGGGAACCTGCTCGACAACGCGATCGAGGCCTGCGGCCTGGCCGGGCGCATCACGCTCTCGATCCGCGACGACCTCGAACCCGGACACGTCGTGATCCGCGTCGACGACGACGGCCCGGGAGTGCCCGAGGACCGCCGCGACGCGATCTTCGAGCCCGACGTCTCCGGCAAGGCGCCGACGCCCGGCAAGGCCCGCCGGGGCATCGGGCTCACGATCGTGCGGCGTGTGGCGTCGCGGCTCGGCGGATCGGCAGCAGTCGACGCGTCGCCGGCGGGCGGCGCGCGCTTCGTCGTCATGCTGCCGTGGAGCCGCGCCGAGGTCGTCGACGGATCGAACGCGGCCGGAGCCCGCCGATGAACGAGATCCGGGCCGTCATCGTCGACGACGACTTCGCAGTCGCGCACGTCAACCGCGCCTTCGTCGACGCGCAGCCGGGCTTCACGGTCGTGGCCGAGGCCCACACCGGCAGCGAGGCGTTGTCGGTGATCGAACGGCATCGCCCACAGCTCGTGCTCCTCGACGTCTACCTTCCCGATCTCGGTGGACTCGACGTGCTGCGCCGGCTGCGCGCGGCGGGCGATGACGTCGAGGTCATCGCCGTGACCGCCGCGCGCGATCTCGAGACCGTTCGCCGCGCTCGCCTGCTCGGCGTGCGTCACTACCTCGTGAAGCCCTTCTCGGGCGCGAGCCTCGCGGAGCGACTCGACGAGGTGCGGCGCGGCATCGCCGCCGACGAGGCGGCGCTCGACGGCGCGCTCGATCAGCGCGCGGTCGACCACGTCTTCGGCACGGCGGCCGCGCGCCGAGCGCCGCTGCCGAAGGGCCTGTCGCCAGTCAGCCTCGATCGGGTCGCCGAGCAGCTGTCAGCGCGCGGAGCGGATGCCTCCGCCGCCGAGATCGCCGAATCGCTCGGGATGTCGCGGGTGAGCGCTCGCCGGTACCTCGAGCACCTCGTCGCCACCGGCGTCGCAGAGGTCGCACCCCGGTACGGCTCCGCCGGCCGCCCCGAGCACCGCTACCGGACTCCGCGCTCCTGAGCCCCGAGCCTCGCCAGCACCGCCCGCACGGCGGCGTCGACCGTCCCCGCACGGACCTCGCCGCGGTCGCCGGGAAGGTGGAGCTCGAGCGCCTCGACGGCATCGTCGATCGCCACGGCGACGTAGACGGTGCCCGGCGGCTTGCCGTCCTGCGCCGACGGCCCGGCGACGCCCGTCGTGGCGACGCCGACGTCGGCCGGCCGGCCGCCGACCGCGAGCGCTCGACGCACCCCGTCGGCCATCTCGCGAGCCACCTCGGGATGCACCGCTCCCTCTCGCCGAAGCAGCTCGGCCGACACGTCGAGCAGCGAGTGCTTGACTGCGGTGTCGTAGGCCACCACCCCGCCGCTCACGACGGCGGATGCGCCGGGGATGCGAGTGAGCTCGGCGAGCACGAGGCCACCGGTGAGCGATTCTGCGACGGCGATGCGGAGCCCCCGACGAGCGAGTTCCGCGATGACGGCGGCAGCGGCATCCGGAGCCGTCTGCGGCGCGGACTCGGACATCAGTGCGCGTCCCTCACACCGCGCGCGAGGCGAACGGCATCACGCACGTAGAGCAACCCGGACCAGAGCGTCAGCACGACGGCCGCGCTCATCAGCACGCCGTTGACCCAGTGCACCCATTCGCCGACGAGCATCCACAGCGGGACGAGCGCGAAGGAGATGGCGACCGACTGCACGACCGTCTTCAGCTTGCCGCCCGACGATGCGGGAACGACGTTGCCCCGACGCAGCTCGACGAGCCGCCAGACGGTGATGCCGACCTCGCGGACGACGATGACGGCGGTCACCCACCAGGGCAGCTCGCCGAGGATCGAGAGGCACACGAGCGCGCCGCTCGTGAGCAGCTTGTCGGCGATCGGGTCGAGGATCTTCCCGAGGTCGGTCACGAGCCCGCGCGAGCGGGCGATGTGGCCGTCGATGCCGTCGGTCGCGATCGCGATGATGAAGAGCGCCGCGGCGGCCCATCGGAGCCAGCCGTCGTGACCGGCGTCGGCGAGGAGCATCCAGAAGAACGCCGGCGCGAGCAGGATGCGAACGACCGTGATCGCGTTGGGAAGGTTCCAGTTCGCCGATCGCCCGGGGCCGCCGGCGGAGGAGGTCATACGCCCAAGGATAGCTGGCGGCGGCGATCCGGGGACGCCGCGAGAGCCCGCCGCGGCGGCGGCGACGGCGTCAGGGCGCCCGCTGCTCAGTCTCGGCCGGTGAGCCCCCAGGCGTCCTCATCGGACTCGGACTCGGCCTCGACCTCGCGCAGGCCCGCGGTCGAACGAGCGACGGGATCGTCGTCGTACCGGTCGTCGGGCGCGCCGTACGCATCGGCCGGTTCGGCCGAGGATGCGGATGCGGATGCGGGCGGAGCCGACGGCGCCGGCGGCCGCGATTGCGGCGACCCGGCCGGCGCTCCGGCCGGCTCCTCGCCGCGCAGCCTCGCGAGGACGCCGGGCAGCTGCTCGGCGGTGACGAGCACGTCGCGAGCCTTCGACCCCTCCGACGGGCCGACGATCTCGCGCGACTCGAGCAGATCCATGAGCCGGCCCGCCTTCGCGAATCCGACGCGGAGCTTGCGCTGGAGCATCGAGGTCGAGCCGAACTGGGTCGACACGACGAGCTCGGCCGCCGCGAGCAGCAGCTCGAGGTCGTCGCCGATGTCGGAGTCGATCTCCTTCCGCTCGACGGCGGCAGCGACATCCTGCCGGTACTCGGGGCGTGCCTGTCGCGTGACGTGCGTGACGACCTTCTCGATCTCGGCCTCGCTCACCCACGCGCCTTGGACGCGGATGGGCTTCGATGCCCCCATCGGCAGGAAGAGTCCGTCGCCCTGGCCGATGAGCTTGTCGGCGCCCGGCTGGTCGAGGATGACCCGGGAGTCCGTGACGCTCGTGACCGCGAAGGCCAGGCGTGACGGCACGTTCGCCTTGATGAGGCCCGTCACGACGTCGACCGAGGGCCGCTGCGTCGCCAGGACGAGGTGGATGCCCGACGCTCGCGCGAGCTGCGTGATGCGAACGATCGAGTCCTCGACGTCGCGCGGAGCCACCATCATGAGGTCGGCGAGCTCGTCGACGACGACGAGCAGATACGGGTACGGCTTGAGCTTGCGCTCGCTTCCGGCCGGCAGGACGATCTCGTTGTTCACGACGGCCTTGTTGAAGTCGTCGATGTGACGGAAGCCGAACGACGCGAGGTCGTCGTACCGCATGTCCATCTCCTTCACGACCCACTGCAGCGCCTCGGCTGCCTTCTTCGGGTTCGTGATGATGGGCGTGATGAGGTGCGGCACGCCCCCGTACGGTGCGAGCTCGACCCGTTTGGGATCGATGAGCACCATCCGCACGTCCGACGGCTTCGCCCGCATGAGCAGGCTCGTGATCATCGAGTTCACGAAGCTCGACTTGCCCGAGCCGGTCGAGCCGGCGACGAGGAGGTGCGGCATCTTCGCGAGGTTGGCGACGACGTAGCCGCCGCCGACGTCCTTGCCGACGCCGATCGTCATCGGATGCGTGGCGTGCGCCGCCGCGCCGGAGCGGAGCACGTCGCCGAGAGTGACGATCTCGCGATCGGCGTTCGGGATCTCGACGCCGATCGCGCTCTTGCCGGGGATCGGGGAGAGGATGCGCACCTCGTTCGACGCCACCGCGTACGCGAGGTTCTTCGAGAGCGCGGTGACGCGCTCGACCTTGACACCAGGACCGAGCTCGATCTCGTACTGCGTCACGGTCGGTCCGCGGGAGAAGCCCGTGACTTTCGCGTCGACGCCGAACTGGTCGAGCACGCCCGTGATCTGGCGCACGACATCGTCGTTCGCCGCCGAACGCGTCTTCGCGGGTGCACCTGCGGCGAGGGTCGATGCGGCCGGCAGGTTGTACGGACGATCGGGCTCGGATGCCTCGGGGTCCCCGCCGAGGGCCGCGACCGGGCCCGCGGCCGCGAGGTCGGCGTCCCCGCCGGGCTCGTCGAACGCTGCGAGCACGCTCGTGGCACCCGCGTCATCGCCGCGGAGGCCGGTGCCGCCGCGAGGCACGTCGCCGGTGAACTCCTGCAGGGCCGATTCGGCACGCTCGAGGTCGCCGAGCACCTCGGTGCCGTACCCCGTCGCGCCGCCCACGCCCTCGATGGGGGACTCGAAGCTGCCCGCCGCCGAGCCCGGACCGAACACCTCGGTGAGCCCGTCGACGCCCTCGGCCTGGAACGCGGGATCCTCCTCGCGGTTCGACTCGTTGCGCCGCCACCACGGCACGAGGCCGGTGGCGCCTTCGTCGCCGTCGCCGAGCTCGTCGATGCCGTCGAGTTCGGTCTGCGCGCTCTTCTGCGCCTTGCGGCGCGACGGCTTCTCGACCCGCTCGGCCGCAGCCTGCTCGTCGGGCTCCGGCGCGCCGAACAACCAGGCGTAGAGCTCGCGGAAGCGTTGCGGCACCCGGTTCGGCGGGGTCTTGGTGATGATGAGGAGCGCAAGCACGAGCAGCACGATGACGACGATCGCCGCGCCGACCTCGGTGATGAGGAGGATGAGCGGTTGTGCGAGCATCCATCCGAGGATGCCGCCCGCTCGCGCGAGCACCGCCATGCCTTCGCTCGGTTCGGGCTGGCCGCCGAAGAGGTGGCAGAGGCCTGAGACGGTGAGCAGCAGCAACCCGACGCCGATGCCGATGCGCGTGTTGTCGTGCACGGAGCTCGGGTGACGGAAGAGCCACACCGCGAACAGCAGCATGACGACGGGGAGCGCGAAGGCCACGCGGCCGAAGAGTCCGCCGAACGTCCACGAGTCGAGCACCTGCGCCACGGGATCGTTGATGAGGAACCACTCGACGACCGCGCCGGCGATCGCCAGCAGGATGATGAAGAACGGCAGCCCGTCGCGCCGCTCCTCCTTCTGCAGGGTCTCGGGACCGAGGGCGCGCGCGGCGCCGCCGGTGAGGTGCGCGAGGCCCATCCAGGCGCGTACGAGGAGGCTGGGGCCGTCGGGAGCGGCCGGCTGGCGCTTCGCGCCGCTCGAACCGCGTGCGCCCGCGGCGGGGAGCTTCTTCGTGGGTGCCGTTCGGGCGCTCGAGCCGCGCCCGGTCGCGCCCGAGGCACGCCCGTTCGACTTGGTGCTCGTAGCCATGCTGACAAGGCTACGGCCGAGCACCCGCACGCGGCCGCAGCCCACGGCGAGTGTCCGCGATCCGTGGGCCGTCCGCCGGTCGCCCTTTCAGCCGAGCGCGCTCATCGGAGGGAGCGCACCATCGTCTCGCGGTCTCCCCTGGAGCCCACCACGGCGAATCCCTCGGAGCGGTAGAGCGCACCGGCGAAGTTGTCGCGCTCCACGCTCAGCGTCAACCGTGCGTACCCGTTCGCTCGGGCGCCGTCGGTGAGGGCCCGAAGCAACGACCGACCGACGCCCTGCGATCGCCAGAGGGGACGCACGCCGATGATCAGCTCGGGCACGCCGGAGGCGACGAAACCGTGGACGCTCGCCTCGGGCGAGAACAGCCGATACCACGCCGCGCCGACGGCCCGGCCGTCGTGGTCCACCGCCACGACGCCGTGATCGGCAGGGCGCTGCCACCCGGCGATGTAGTTCCGGTAGACGGGATCGGACAGCACCGTCGGCCTCGGGCGAGTGCTTCCCGCCCGCCAGTTCGCCGCCTCGACCACCATGTCGGCGAGGAACGAGCCGTCGGCAGGGATGGCCGGGCGGATCATGAACGCCGCCATGGCCGGATGCTACGCGCGGCGCGTTTCGGCCGTGTTTCGCCCCACTCCCCGATGGCTACGCGGCAACCGTCCGCGGCATCCGCCTCACGCCTCGATGACGAGGGGAACGAGCATCGGCCGCCGGCGCAGGCGGCGATTCACCCAGGTCCCCATCGTGCGGCGCACGGTCTGCTGCAGCGAGTGCTGGTCGCGCACTCCGTTCTGCGCCGCCTCGAGGAGCGCGGCCGAGATCTTCGGCTTGACCTCCTCGAACACTGCGGCGTCCTCGGCGAAGCCACGGGCGTGGATCTCGGGTCCGACGATGATGCGCCCGGTCGAGGCATCCACGACGATGATGACCGAGATGAAGCCCTCCTCCGAGAGGATGCGGCGATCCTTCAGGTCGGCGTCGGTGATCTCGCCCACCGTCGAGCCGTCCACGTACACGAAGCCGAGGTCGAGCTGGCCCGCGACCTTCACGATGCCGTCGCGCAGGTCGAACACCGTGCCGTTCTCGCCGATGAACGTGTTCTGTTCGGGGATGCCGGTGTCGCGAGCGAGCTTCGCGTTCGCGAAGAGGTGGCGGAACTCGCCGTGGATCGGCAGCACGTTCTTCGGCTTCAGGATGTTGTAGCAGTAGAGCAACTCGCCGGCCGCAGCGTGACCCGAGACGTGCACCTTCGCGTTGCCCTTGTGCACGACGTTCGCGCCGAGCTTCGTGAGCCCGTCGATGACGCGGTAGACGGCGTTCTCGTTCCCGGGGATGAGACTCGACGCCAGGATGACGGTGTCGCCCGCCCCGATCTCGATCTGGTGATCGCGATTCGCCATGCGCGAGAGCACGGCCATCGGTTCGCCCTGCGACCCCGTCGACATGTAGACGATGCGGTCGTCGGGGATGTCGCCGGTCTTCTTGAAGTCGATGAGCACGCCCTCGGGCACCTTGAGGTAGCCGAGCTCGGCGGCGATCGTCATGTTGCGCACCATGCTGCGGCCGATGAGGGCGACGCGTCGCCCGTTCTGGTATGCGGCGTCGAGCACCTGCTGCACGCGGTGCACGTGGCTCGAGAAGCTCGCGACGATCACCCGACGGGGTGCACGGGCGATGACCTCGTCGAGCACGGGACCGATCGAGCGCTCGAGCGGCGTGAAGC
>JAPSJT010000100.1 GCA_031178045.1 Agromyces sp. | reverse complement strand
GTCACCAGACCGAGGGCGCCTCGGCACGCGTCGCGGGGAGCGCGACATCCGCGCCCCACCGTTCGATCCACTCGGGGAGGCCGTCGCCGGGCGTCGCGCCGAACGCCTCGATGAGCTCGGGCACCGGCACGACACCGCCCGACCGGCGCAGGAACCGCCCGCGGATGAACCCCTGAGCGTAGACCTCGGGCACGCCGTCGGAACCGGGGCGCACGAACCGCTGCTCGACGTAGACGGCCTTCTCGTCGAAGCCGAGGATGCGCGACTCGATCGTGAACCGCTGCCAGAGCGAGAGCGACTTGCGGAACGTGATCGTCTCGCTCGCGACCACGGGGTACCAGCCCTTGTCGCGCATGATCCGCCAGACGCCGTTGCGCACGAGCATGTCGAAGCGGGCGACATCCATGATCGAGAAGTACACGCCGTTGTTCATGTGCCGGTTGATGTCGAGATCGGTCGGCAGCGTGATGAAGTCCGTGCGGGCGACGTCGTAGTGACCGAGGTCGTGCTTGCGTCGCGAGAGGAACAGCACGTGCAGCAGCGTGCGGAAGAACATGTGCATAGTCCACGACTGTATGACGGAATCGTCGTCGGAGTTCCATCATTGGCGGGACGCTACAGCACGACATCGGATGCCGCGGCGCCGCGTTGTGGCAACCGCTACCGTGGTCACGTGCTCTCCGTGATGGCGATGACCGTGCGCCTGCTGCTGGCGCACTGGCCCGCGCTCCTCGCGTGGTTCCTCGGAGGCATCCTCGCTCGGTACCTCATCATCGAACTCGCGGGGTACGTCGGCGCGACCTCGTCGCTCAGCGGGCTCCTGCTCATGCCGCTCGCGATCCTCGTCCGGCTCGTCGCGTTCGTCGCGATGTTCCTCGTGCTGCGCGACGGGATGACCCGGCTCGGCGCGATCGCGCCGCTGCCGGCCGATGCCGCCGGGCGACGCCGCGCGTTCGTCGACGCGGTGCTCGGCGGCATCCTGCCCTTCTTCGCGTTCTACGCGGCGTGGGGGTACCTGCGCGACGACATGGCGGCCTACGCCTCCCGCGCGCTCGAGGTGCAGACCGGGGCGGTATTCGCAGCCGAGGGCGCGGACCCCGACCTGGATCCCGTGCTGGAGCTCGTATTCGAACCCGTCACGGTCGCGCTCATCGTGCTCGCGTTCGCCGGCCGATGGGCGTGGAAGCGGTACCGGGAACGGCTCCCGCGGGAAGCCGCGATCGGCGCGGTCTACCTCGAGGCCGTCTGGGTCTTCCTGACGGTCACGCTCATCTCGCAGGTGTTCGGTTCGGTGAACGAGTGGGTGCAGTCTCGCCAGGCGATGGTCTGGCTCGGCGACGCGCGCTCCTGGCTCGTGGCGCACCTCGAACCGGTCGCCTGGGTGTGGGAGGCCGTCGAGTGGTTCCTCGGCGAAGCCGGCGGAATCATGCTGCTCCCCCTCGCGTGGCTCACGATCGCGGGCGTGATCTACGGCCAGGCGGTGGCTCCCGAGAAGCCACGGCTTCGCGTCGCCGCGATCGAGCGCGTGCGCGGGCGCTACGCGAGCCTGCCGCAGGCACTGCGCCGCCGTCTCGGTGATCTCGGGTCGGAGCTCATGTCCCGTTTCCGCCCCATCGGACAGGCGATCGTGCTCATGTGGCGCGCGGGGCCGGTGCTCGTGGGCGGGTACATCCTGCTCTACACCGTCGTGCTCGGGCTCGAGCGACTGCTGCGCTTCGCGATCACCCGGATCGTCGGCCCGAACGACCTCTACTCGTTCTGGTTCGTCGCCGACACGGCGATCCTGCTGCTGGTTCCGCTCGTCATCGAGCCGTTGCGGGTCGCGCTCGTCGCGAGCGCCTACGACGCCACACTCAGCCGCCTCGTCACCGGCGCTGCGGATGCCTCAGTGCCCACGGATGCCTCACGGCCCGAGGGGCAGGCGGAGGTACTCGGGAACCCGCTCGGCGACGACGATGTGAAGGGCGAACGGGCCGACGGCATCATCGGGGACGACGAAGGGCACGACGATCGCGAACGGCTCGGTCCCACTGCCGGCGCATGAGTTCCACTCGCCCGGCTCGTACCCCTCCCCCAGCTCGTAGGTCCGCTCATCCCATTGGCGCTCGGCGCCGCCCATCTCGTGCAACGTCGGCGGGAGGCATCCGATGGGATCGTCATCCGCCGGGTCGACCGCCACGGTGACCTCGAGGATGCGGGAGCCGGCCGGCGGCGCGTATCCCTCGGGTGGCGGAAGCTCGACGATCTCGGCCGGCCCCCAGCTCGCCCCGGCGTAGTCGATGCTCGCGTTCGGCTGCGCCGTGATCGGGCGCGACTCGTGCCCCGAGAAGTAGTCGTCCCACTCGGCCCAGCCGATGATGCCGAAGACGGCCGGAAGCAGCACTGCGCACGCGGCGAGCGGCCAGGCGTTGCGACGCCACCAGCCGCGGCGTTTGCCGCCCGTCATCGTCCGACCCACACGATCGGGTCGAGCTCTGCTTCTGTCTCGACCTCGAGATCGGCCAGGTCGAATCGCAGCTCGATCAGCGAGTCGAGACGCGGGTCCGACTCGAGGCCGAGGCGGAGCACCGACTGCGCCCTGCTCGCCTCGAACGCGGTGGCAGGCAACTCGAACGCGAGACTCCCCGAATGCGGCAGGTCGATGGCGAGCTGCGACCCGAACAGGCTCTCGGGCGGGCGTTCACTCGCCCGGTAGCTCCGCCCACCGACGTCGAGCGTCGCGAACGAGAGCAGCGTCCCCTCCTCGCTCCGCAGGGCCTCGACCTCGAGGTCGACGAGCAGCCATGAGCCGTCGGCGTGCCATCCGTCGTTCGTGACGGCCTCGGCCGCGCGCAGATCCGTGAAGGTCACCGAGATGTTCCGGCCGCTCGCGCGGTCACCGATGTTCGCCGACACGACGAACGGCTCTTCTGCCGCCGTCTCGGACGGCGTGACCGCCGAGAGGCCCCACGCCGCGACGACGAGCGCGGCACCCGCCACCCCCGGCATCCAGCGCTTCATCGCTCACCTCCGTCTTCGGCCTGCGGTTCGGCATCCGCGCCCGCACCGACGTCGGCGATGGGCACGGTGACGATCGCCGCCGGCCGGGGGTCATCCCACGACTGGCCGCTCGTGACGAAGCTGCCCGTGTAGAGGGACTCGTCGTTCAGCACCACGCGCAGCTCGTCGCCGTCGGCGTAGTCGTCGTCGTCCACGACCCAGGCGAGCACCGCGGTCATCGGAACACCGGGCTGAAGCCACGGCGACCACGTCGAGTCGTCGAAGCGGGCGATGCCGCCGGGCTCCTCGGCCGGCCGGTCGGCCAGCGCGATCGACGACGAGAGACTGTATCCGCGGCGGGTCGGCAGCGGCTCGGTCCACCGGTTCTCGGCGTCCACGACCAGCGCGAGGACCCGCTGCCCCGGTTCGACCGTCACGCCGGTCTCACTCAGCTCGTCGATGAGCACCGCGCGTTGCACGGTGATCGCGAGCTGCTCGTTCAGGTGCTCCTCGCCGGCCTCGAGCTCGACCGGACCGGCTTCGGTCGCGGTGGCGAGGCCGCCGAACGCCGCCGTCGCCGCGAGGAAGACGCCGGTCGCGATCCCGGCGAACCACTTCGTGGGCACCCGGTCGCTCGCCGCGCGAAGCCAGCGGAAACGGCGCGTCGAGACCGTCTGCCTCGCCTCGCCGGGCCCGCGCGGCCCGCCCTGCTGCGGCTCATCCCCCTGAGAAGCCGCCACCCTCAGCCCTTCACGGGCACGTGCCGCTCGTCGGGGCCGTTGTAGACCGAGAGCGGACGGATGAGCGCATTCGACGCGAGCTGCTCCATGATGTGCGCCGTCCACCCGGTGACCCGGCTCGCGACGAAGAGCGGAGTGAACATCTCGGTGTCGAAGCCCATCATGTGGTAGACGGGTCCGGTCGGGTAGTCGAGATTCGGCTTGATGTTCTTGCGTTCGCCCATGGCGGTCTCGAGGGCGGTGTAGAGCTCGAGCAGGTCGGGCCGATCGTAGTGCTCGACCATGCGCTCGAGCGCGTCGCGCATCGTCGGCACGCGGGAGTCGCCATTCTTGTACACGCGGTGACCGAAGCCCATGATCTTGCGCTTCTCGGCGAGCGCGGCGTCGAGCCATGCGACGGCGCGCTCGCCGCTGCCCGCGCCCGGGCCGATCTCCTCGAACGTGTGCATGACCGCTTCGTTCGCCCCGCCGTGCAGCGAGCCCTTGAGCGCGCCGATCGCGCCGGTGACCGCCGAGTACAGGTCGGAGAGCGTCGAGGCGATGACGCGGGCCGTGAACGTCGAGGCGTTGAACGAGTGCTCGGCGTAGAGGATCATCGACACGTCGAACGCGTTGACCACGGCGAGCTCGGGCGCCTCGCCGAACGTCTGCCAGAGGAAGTTCGCCGAGTAGCCGAGGTCGGCGCGGGGCTCGACGAATTCGAGGTCGTGCCGGCGTCGCTGGTCGTACGAGACGATCGACGGAAGCTTCGCGAACAGCCGGATCGCCTTGTCGAGGTTCGCGGCGGGCGAGTCGTCGGGCGTGTCGGGGTCGCTGGCGCCGATGACGCTCACGGCGGTGCGCACGACGTCCATCGGATGCGCCGTGAGCGGCAGCTCGTCGATGATGCGCTTCACCCCGTGATCGAGGCCGCGATGCGAGCGTTCCCGCTCCTCGAACTCGGCGAGCTGCGCGTCGCCCGGCAATTCGCCGTACCAGAGCAGGTAGGCCACCTCTTCGAAGGTGACGGATGCCGCGAGCTCCTGCACCGGATAGCCCCGGTAGAGCAGCGAATTGGTCTCGGGGCTGACCTTCGAGACGGCCGTGTAGTCGACCGGCACGCCGGCGAGCCCCTTGTAGATGACCGGGGCATCCTTCGACGTGGACGCCGCCCCCTGCTGATCGCTCATCGTGCTCCTCGTGAGAACGCGGCCGCTGCGGCGCGACCGCTCACCCAGCCTACGACCACCCGCCGCCGCTCACCCGCGACGCATCGGACACGATTCGGCCGCGACCTCAGCGAGCGACTCGGAAGTTGAAGATCGAGGTGTCGAAGCGGTTGTACCCCTCGTAGTCGATGAGCTCGTAGAGGTCGGCACGGTGCTGCATCTCGCCGAGCAGTCCGTTGAGCGATCCGGATGCCGCGAGCTCGTCGAGCCCGCGCTCGGCCGCGCCCATGGCGAGCCGCAGCAGCGACACGGGCCAGATCACGAGGTTCATGCCGACATTCGCCAGCTGCTGCACCGAGAAGAGCTCGCTCTTGCCGAACTCGGTCATGTTCGCGAGCAGGGGCACGTCGACGGCGGCACGGATCGCGGCGAACTCCTCGAGCGAGGCCATCGCCTCGGGGAAGATCGCGTCGGCGCCGGCGTCGACGAGCTTCTTCGCCCGGTCGACCGCGGCGGGCAGGCCCTCGACCGCGCGGATGTCGGTGCGCGCCATGACGAGGAAGTTCGGGTCCCGGCGGGAGTCGACGGCGGCGCGGATGCGCTGCAGCGCGGTCGACTCGTCGACGACCTGCTTGCCGTCGAGGTGGCCGCAGCGCTTCGGATTCACCTGGTCCTCGATGTGCAGACCCGCGAGCCCGGCGTCTTCCATCTCCTGGACGGTGCGGGCGACGTTCATCGGCTCGCCGAAGCCGGTGTCGGCGTCGATGATCGCGGGCAGCTCCGTCATTCGGGCGATCTGCCTGCCGCGACCCGCGACCTCGCTGAGCGTGGTGAGCCCGATGTCGGGCAGGCCGAGGTCGGCACTCAGCACGGCACCCGAGATGTAGACGCCGTCGAAGCCCTGCCGCTCGATGAGCCGCGCCGACAGCGGGTTGAACGCCCCGGGGAAGCGCAGGATCTCGCCGCTCGCGAGTCGCTCGCGGAACAGTCGGCGCTTCTCGGCGGGCTGGGTCTGGGCGTAGAGCATGGTGACCTCCTCCGACCCAGCCTAGGGCGGGCCGCGCTAGAAGAGGCCGGTGGGGATGTCGATGCCGACGAGCGCACCGGGCGCCGCCGTGATCGTGAGGCGGCCGATCTCGTCGGGGCCGAGGTCGGGCAAGCGCTGCGCGAGGTCGAGGAAGCGTTCGATCTCGGCCTCCTCGAGCACCCACCCGGCGAGCGTGCGGAACTTCTGCACGTACTGCTCCCGGGCGAAGGGCCGAGCGCCGAGGGGATGCGCGTCGGCGACCGCGATCTCGTCGACGATCTCGTTGCCGTCGGCCAGCTTGATCACGACACGGCCACCGAACGCCTTCTCCGTGATGTCGTTCGAGTGGTAGCGGCGCGTCCACTCCTCGTCTTCGACCGTCGAGACCTTCTTCCACAGCGCGACGGTGTCAGCGCGGTGCGCACGCTCGGGCGAGTACGAGTCGGCGTGGTGCCAGGTGCCGTCCTGCAGGGCGACGGTGAAGATGTACGGAATGGAGTGGTCGAGCGTCTCGCGCGAGGCATCGGGATCGTACTTCTGCGGGTCGTTCGCGCCCGAACCGATGACGAAGTGCGTGTGGTGCGAGGTGTGCAGCGTGATCGACTCGATGCGGTCGGGATCGTCGAGGATGAGCGGGTACTCCTCGTGGAGCTTGCGAGCGAGGTCGATCCACGCCTGAGCCTGGTACTCGGCCGAGTGCTCCTTCGTGTAGGAGTCGAGGATGGCACGCTTGGGTTCGCCCGCATCGGGCAGCGGCACCTCGTACGTCGCATCCGGCCCGCCGAGGAGCCACGCGATCACGCCGTCTTCACCCTCATAGATGGGCACGGGGCTCGTCTCGCCGCGCATCGCCCGGTCGACGGCCTCGACCGCCATCTTGCCGGCGAAGGCGGGGGCGTGCGCCTTCCACGTCGAGATCTCGCCCTTGCGGGACTGGCGGGTCGCCGTCGTCGTGTGCAGGGCCTGGCCGATCGCCTGGAAGATCGTCTCCTGATCGAGGCCGAGCAGGGTGCCGATGCCGGCCGCCGCACTCGGTCCGAGATGCGCGACGTGGTCGATCTTGTGCGCGTGCAGCGAGATCGCCTTGGCGAGGTCGACCTGGATCTCGTAGCCGGTCGCGATGGCGCGAACGATGTCGCGGCCCGTCAGCCCGCGCACGGCGGCGAGGTGCTGGGCCACGGCGACGATCGGGGGGATGTTGTCGCCGGGATGCGAGTACTCCGCCGCGAGGAACGTGTCGTGGAAGTCGAGTTCGCGCACGGCGACCCCGTTGGCCCATGCCGCCCATTCGGGCGACGTCCGGCGTGCGGCATCGGCGCCGAAGACCGTCGCGCCGTCACCGCCGATCGAGACCGGGTGGGCGAGCGCCTGGCTGCGTGCCGAGACGACGGGCTTGCGGCCGAGGGCCGCGGCGGCGACCGCCGCGTTGTCGATGACCCGGTTCACGACCATGTCGACGACGTCGTCGTCGAGCTCCACAGGATCGACCGCGACTCCCGCCAACTGCCAAGCGAGCTGGCCCTCGCGAGCCAGGTTCTCGTCACTTCGATGTGTGCGCAGGTGGTGGGTCTTCACGGCTCCACGGTACCCAATCGGCCCGACCGATGCCCCGGCGCCGACTGGGGCTTGCCGTCTGGAGCATGATGTGCCGTGGTCAGGCGGACCAGACCGGTTCGTGCACCTGTGCTTCGATGATGTGCGCCGCGAGACCGGGGTCGACGCCCTCGAGCGTGGCGGGGCTCCACTTGGGCGAGCGGTCCTTGTCGATGACCTGGGCGCGGATGCCCTCGCGCAGGTCGTGCTGCTCGATGAACCACGAGACGAGCCGGAACTCCTGCTCGAGCGCGGCCTCGAGATTCGGCAGGGTGCGGGCGCGCCGCACCGATTCGAGAGTGACGGTGAGCGCCGTCGGCGAGAGCGTCTCGAGCTCGTCGGCGGCGGCCGCCGCGTACGCTGACGCGGCCTGGGCTTCGCGACCCTCGGCGAACGCGCGCAACCTGGTGATGATCTCGCGAACGCTGGGAGCCGAGTAGCAGGCGTCGACCCAGTCGCGGGCGAGCGCGAGGGTCGACGGTCCGGGGGTCTCGTCGAAGAGCATGACGATCTCGGCGGGGCTGCCGGGGTCGGCCCGCTCGGCGAGCGCCTGCAGCAGGTGCGGAATGCGCTCGGAGGGCACGAACGAGTCGGCGAATCCGGCGTGGAGGGCGTCGGCGGCATCCATGGTTCGAGAGTTGAGCGCGAGGTGCACGCCGAGCTCGCCGGGTGCACGCGCGAGCAGCCACGAACCGCCCACGTCGGGGGTGAAGCCGATGCGCGTCTCGGGCATGGCGACGCGTGAGCGCTCGGTGACGATGCGGATCGCGGCGTGGCCGGCGAGTCCGATGCCGCCGCCCATGGTGATGCCGTCCATGATGGCCACGACCGGTTTCGGGTAGCGGGCGATCATGGCGTCGAGGCGGTACTCCGAGCGGAAGAACTCGCGAGCTTCGCCGGCGTTTCCGTTCGTCGCGTACTCGTACAGCTCCCGGATGTCTCCGCCCGCCGAGAAGCCGCGTTCGCCGGCGCCGTCGAGCACGATGAGCGCGACCTCGGAGTCGTCGCGCCACGCGGTGAAGACCTCGGTGAGCTCGCGGATCATCGAGTAGCTGAGCGCGTTGAGCGCTTGCGGTCGGTCGAGCGTCACGTGGCCGACGCCGTCGGCGACGGTCACGGAGATCTGGTCGCTCACGAGTGCCACCGTAGCGGCATCCCCCGCCGCCGCGTACCCTCCTCTTCGAGGTGACGCCATGATCGAGTCCGCATTCCCCATCGTCGAGGTCGACGACATGCACGCCGCCCTCGCCTTCTATCGCGATGCGTTCGGCGGTGTCGTCACGTACCGGTTCCCGCCGGAGGGAGAGGCGGTCTATGCGGCGCTGTCGGTCGGCGCCTCGACGCTCGGTCTTGGAATCACGGACTCGCCCCTGCCGCCCGGCAACGTCATGCTGTGGTTCTACGTCGACGACGTCGATCGGGTGACCCGAGAGCTCACTGCCGCGGGCGCGTCCGTCGTCGAGGAGCCCACTGATCGTGAGTGGGGCGAGCGCACCTCGCTCATCACCGACCCGTGGGGCACTCGCATCCACCTCGGCGCCGCGATCTCGCCGCCACCGGAAGAGGAGTAGCACCGATGGTCCCCCTCGAGAACCTCTGGGCGTTCGTCGTCGCGTCGGTCGTGCTGATCGTCATCCCGGGTCCGAGCGTGCTCTTCGTGATCGGGCGCTCGCTCGCCCTCGGGCGACTCGGCGGGTTGCTGAGCGTCGTCGGCAACGCGCTCGGCATGGTGCCACTCGTCACCGCGGTCGCGCTCGGCGTCGGCGCGATCGTCGCGCAGTCCGTCGTGCTGTTCACGATCATCAAGATCGCGGGCGCGCTCTACCTCGTCTACCTCGGCGTCCAGGCGATCCGTCACCGGGCGGATGCCGCGGCTGCCGTCAACGGCGAGGTCGCCGCACGCTCGCACTGGCGTCAGCTCGGGGAGGGCTTCATCGTCGGCGTGACGAACCCGAAGACCATCGCGTTCTTCGTGGCCGTGCTTCCGCAGTTCGTCGACTTCGCCGCCGGAGCGATCGCGGTGCAGCTGTTCGAGCTCGGCGTGGTGTTCATTCTGCTCGCGCTCCTCTGCGATTCCGTCTGGGCCCTCGCGGCGAGCGCGGCGCGCAACTGGTTCGCGCGCTCGCCGAAGCGC
>JAPSJT010000293.1 GCA_031178045.1 Agromyces sp. | reverse complement strand
ACCGCCGTCGGCGTCAACCGCGACGGCACCGAGGTCACCGTCGTCTCGATCGATGGCCGAGCCGGCGACAGCCGCGGCATGACGATCCAGGAGCTCGGCGACCTCATGCTCGACCTCGGGGTGCACAACGCCGTCAACCTCGACGGGGGCGGATCGACCATGCTCGCCGCCCGCCGCCCCGGAACGACGGAAGCCGAGATCATCAACCGGCCGTCCGACGGATCCGAGCGGGTCGTGGCCAACAGCCTCGCCTTCTTCTCGACGGCGCCGGCCGGCACCGTGACGGAGCTCGCCGTCGCACCCGCCCTCGACGCGGTCGACGCCGACGCCGTCTTCCCGCGCCTCGGCCGCACGCTGGCGGCGACCGGCCTCGACGCCAACCGCACGGGCGTTCCCGTGACGGGCGAGTTCGCCGTGAGCAAGGGCCTCGCGCTCGAGCCCCTCGACGGTGCGACCGCGCGCGTCGTCGGCGTCGAGAGCGGCACCACCGACGTCCGCTTCTCGACCGACGCACTCGCGGCGAGCACCGAGGTGCGCGTGCTCGGCGAGCTGCAGCGGATCCGCCCGAGCTCGACCGTCGTCGCGCTGCCGAACCCCGGCCAGACCGCTCGCCTGACGCTCACCGGGCTCGACGGCGACGGCTTCGGCGCCCCGCTCGAGGCGGCGGATGTCGCGGTGTCGAGCGGGGTCGACGTGGCGGTGACGCCCGATGGACGCGACGCCTTCCTCATCACCCCGACGGTCGAGAGCGGATCCGCCACGGTCACCTTCACCGCCGACGGCCGAAGCGTCGATGTCGCGGTGACCATCGGGTACCGCAGCGTCTCCGTCGCCGACTTCGCCGACGGTGCGGCGTGGCGTCCGGCATCCGACCGCGCCACCGGCACGCTCACGACGACCACCGGGCCGAACGGCGTGCCCGCGCTCGCGCTCGACTACGACTTCACGCGCAGCACCGGCACCCGCGGCTACTACGCTGTCGCGCCCGAGATGTCGACGCCCGGCAGCCTCGGCCGCCAGCTCGAGGGGCAGCCGCAGGCGCTCACGCTGTGGATCAACGGCGACGGCAGCGGCGTGTGGCCGCGCATCCAGATGAAGAACGGCGCCGGCACCACGATCAACCTCGACGGCCCCACCGTCACGTGGACCGGGTGGCAGCAGGTGCGCTTCGCCGTACCGGCGGGCACGCCGTATCCGCTGCACCTCCAGCGCATCCGCATGCTCGAGACCCGCTCGGCGGTGAGCTACCAGGGCCACATCGAGATCGCAGCGCTCGAGTCGATCGTCGCACCCGATGTCGCGCAGCCGGCGGCGCCCGTCGTGCACGACCCGGTCATCGTCACGAACGGCTCGGTCGAGAAGCGCAAGCAGCACATCGCGGTCATGAGCGATGCGCAGTTCGTGGCACGCAGTCCCGAGAGCGGTGCAGTGGAGGGCGCGCGACGCACGCTGCGCGAGATCATCGCCGCCGAGCCCGACTATCTCGTCATCAACGGCGACTTCGTCGACGAGGCGAGCCCCGCCGACATCGCGTTCGCGAAGCAGATCCTCGACGAGGAGATCGGCGACCGGCTGCCGTACGTGTACGTGCCGGGGAACCACGAGGTCATGGGCGGGCCGATCTCGAACTTCGAGGCGGTCTTCGGCGACACGACCCGCTCGATCACCGTCGGCAAGACGAAGCTCATCACGCTGAACACGGCAGCGGGGTCGTTCCGCGCCTCCGACTCCGAGCAGCTCGCCTTCCTCGAACGCGAGCTGGCGGATGCCGCAGCCGATCCGACGATCACGGGCGTGCTCGTCTTCGCGCATCACCCGTCGGACGACCCGCAGCCCGCGAAGGCGAGCCAGCTGAGCGATCGCTTCGAGGCGGCGGCGTTCACGCAGGCGCTCGCCGAGTTCCGGGCGGATGCCGGGAAGTCGATCGCCGTCGTCAACGCCCACGTCGGCGCCTTCCACGCGAGCTCGACCGAGGGCGTCTCGCAACTGATCAACGGAAACTCCGGCAAGGGCCCGTCGGGCACGCCCGAGAGCGGCGGCTTCACCGGCTGGACCATGCTCGGCGTCGACACCTCGGCCGGAGTCGTCGACGAGGGCAAGGGGCCCGAGACCGTCGCCGACCGCATCCGCTGGATGCAGGCGGAGGTCATGCCCCGCGTCGATGCGCTCGAGCTCGACGTGCCGACGATCCTCACCGTCGGCGAGACCGTC
>JAPSJT010000292.1 GCA_031178045.1 Agromyces sp. | reverse complement strand
ATGCCGTCCTGCGAGAGCACCGAGCGCCAGGCGTACGCCTTCACGAGGTACGAGGCCCAGAGCGGGGTGAGCACCGCGATGACGAGGATGCGCTGCATCCGCGGCGTCGCGACCTTCGCCATGTAGAACGCGATGGGCAGCGCGAGCGCGACATCGATCACCGTGACGAGCAGGGCGACCCCGAGGGTGCGGAGCGTCACCGTCTGGTACAGCGAGCCCGTGAGCACCGTGACGATGTTGTCGAGCGTCCAGGTCTGGCTGATCTGCCCCGTGAAGCTGTCGACCGACCAGAACGCCGTCACGAGCAGCAGCACGAGGGCGACGATGTAGACGAGTCCGAGCCAGAACAGCGGCGCGGTGAGCAGGAGCGCGAGGCGCGCCCTCGGGTGCGTGGTGAGGAAGGCGGAGCCCGCCCGCGCCGCAGTGCGACGCGGACGGAGCTCCGCACGAGCCGACGTCATCAGCCCTTGATCTCCTGCCAGGCCTGGGTCCAGCCGGAGTAGTCGACGCATTCGACGTCGGTACGGCCGTCGAGGCACTCGGCGATCGGCGTCGACCAGTACCAGATCTTCGACGCGTACTCCTCGTCGCCGGCGTGGAACGCCTCGCACGAGCCCTCCGAGCGGAACTCGCACGCGGCCTCGTTCGACGGCGCCTCGCCGAAGTACTCGGTGGCGGCGGCGTTCGCCTCGGGGCTCGCGATGTAGTTGAGCCACGCGTACGCGCAGTTCGGGTTCTTCGCCTTCGAGGCGATCATCCAGGTGTCGGACCATCCGGTCGTGCCCTCTTCGGGCAGCACGACCGCGGTCGGCGCGCCCGAGCCCTCGAGCACGTTCTGGATGACCTGCCAGCTCGTGCCGACGACGGTGTCGCCCGTCTCGAACGCCTGGATCTCCTTGAGGTAGTCCGACCAGTACTCGCCGATCGACGCGCGCTGCTCCTTCAGCAGGTCGACGGCCGCCTGGAACTGCTCCTCGTCGAGGGCGTAGGGGTTCTCGATGCCGAGCTCGGGCTGGTGGTGCATGAGGTAGACGGCGGCATCCGCGATGTAGATGGGCGAGTCGTAGGCCGTGACCTTGCCCGCGTGCTCGCTCGCCTTGTCGAAGACCACATCCCACGAGGTCGGCGCCTCGGGGAACACCTCGGTGTTGTACATGAGCAGGTTCGCGCCGTATCCGTGCGGCACGCCGTAGGCCTCGCCGTCGACCGAGTTCCACGACTGCATCTTCAGGAAGTCGTAGATGCCCTCGTAGTTCGGGATGAGGTCGGTGTTGACGGGCGCGACGTCGCCGGCCGCCACCAGGCGGAGCGAGGCGTCACCGGATGCCGCGACGACGTCGTACTCGCCGGTCTTCATGAGGTTGAACGCCTCGTCGGACGTGCCGTACGTCTTCGACGTGACCGTACAGCCGGTCTCCTCCTCGAACGGCGTGACCCAGTCGACGGCCGGGTCGTTGGAGCCGTCCTCGACGTAGCCGGGCCACGCGAGCAGCGAGACCTGGCCCTCCATCTCACCGAGCTCCTCGACCGCGTCGCCGCCGCCCGAGTCGTTCGCGGCGGTCGTGCCGCAGGCCGTGAGCAGCGCGATCGAGGCGATCGCGAGCCCGACGGTCGCGCCACGGCGGCCCGTGTGCGTCATCCGCTTCATGGTTCTCTCCTGTTCTGTGGGTGGTGCGTTCGTGGTGCAGGTCAGGCGTGGGCCGGTGCGGCGGCGGCATCCGCCGGCAGCGCAGCGGATGCCGCGAGGGCGACGACGTCGGACTCGTGCCAGCTGACGACGACGCGGTCGCCGCGCTCGTCGTCGTGCGTGCGGTTGCGGTCGTTCTGCTCGAGCACGGTGACGCGCGCGCCGGCGTCGAGGTCGACGACGAGGCGGATGCCGCTGCCGAGGTAGATGGCCTCGACGACGGTGCCGGGGGCGTTGCGCACCCCGTCGCCCTCGAGTGCGGCGGTGCCGACGGTGAGTTTCTCGGGTCGCACCGAGTGCTCCCCGCCGCGGCCGAGGAGGGCCCTCGATCGGGCGTCGTCGAAGAGGTTCGAGGTGCCGACGAAGTCGGCGACGAATCGGGACTCGGGCCGCTCGTAGAGCTCGGCGGGCGTGCCGAGCTGCTCGATGCGTCCGTTGTTGAACACGGCGATGCGGTCGGAGAGCGTGAGCGCCTCCTCCTGGTCGTGCGTCACGAAGATGAAGGTGATGCCGAGGTCGCGCTGGATCTGCTTGAGCT
>JAPSJT010000099.1 GCA_031178045.1 Agromyces sp. | reverse complement strand
CCGTCGACGTGCCCGTCGAGGCGGGCGAGGCCCTCGGTACCGGCGTGCGCCGCTACAGCGCGATCCGACGCGTGCGCGAGCGGATGGACGAGGCGCTCGCGCACGTGCCCGACTGGGCGCTCACCGTCGGTGGTGACTGCGGGGCGTCGGTGGCGGCGGTCGCCCACGCCTCGCGCCGAACGCGGGGCGACCTCGCCGTGCTGTGGCTCGATGCGCATCCCGACCTCAACACGCCCGAGTCCTCGCCATCGGGCGGCTTCGGCGGCATGTCGCTGCGCGCCATCGCCGGCGACGGCCCAGACGGACTCGCGCTCGACGATGCGACCCGCGTCGAGCCCGGCCGGCTCGTGCTCGGCGGCATCCGCGCCATCGACGACGAGGAACGTCGCTTCATCGATGAACACGGCGTCTCGGTGCTCACCGTCGAAGACCTCTCCGACCCGACGGTCGTCATCGCCGCCCTCGAGGCGACCGGGGCGTCGAACGTCTTCGTGCACGTCGACCTCGACGTGCTCGACCCCTCGGCGCTCGCCGGTCTCTCCTACCCGATGCCGTTCGGCGTGGAGGCCGGCGCCCTCGCCACCCTGCTCCGCGAGGTCGCGACGCGCTTCCCCCTCGCCGGCGCGGCGATCGCGGGCTTCGCACCGGGCTCGCCCGAATCGGCCACCGACGACCTTCCGACGATCCTGCGGCTCGTCGGCGCACTCACCGCGGGTGCGGCGGCGCGAACCGCGGCTGCTCCCTCCGGCACGGCAGCGAGCTGAGCGCGCGGCGCCCGCCGCCCGTCAGCGGTTCTGCTTAGGCTGGGGCGAGGTCGCCCGGCACGCGCCGGGCTCCGGAGGGAGACGCATGCAACGCGAAGTGGACGTCGTCGTCCTGGGCGCAGGCCCCGTCGGCGAGAACGTCGCCGATCGCGCACGGGCCGCGGGACTCGACGTCGTGCTCGTCGAACACGAGCTCGTCGGCGGCGAGTGCTCGTTCTGGGCATGCATCCCCTCGAAGACGCTGCTGCGCAGCGCCGCTGCGCTTCGCGCGGCACGACGGGTCCCGGGCGCCGCCGAGGCGATCACCGGCGAACTCGACGTGGCCGCGGTGCTCCGCCGTCGCGACTACTGGGTCTCCGACTGGAACGACGACGGCGCGGTCGGGTGGCTCGACAGTGTCGGCATCGAGCTCGAGCGGGGGCATGGCCGGCTCGCTGGGCCGAAGCGCGTGATCGTCGAGCGGGCCGACGGCAGCGAAGTCACGCTCGTGGCCCGGCACGCCGTCGCCGTCGCGACGGGCAGCGACCCCGTCGTGCCGCCGATCGACGGACTGGCCGAGTCGATGCCGTGGACGAGCCGCGAAGCGACGAGCGTGCAGCATCCGCCCGCCCGGCTCGCCGTGATCGGCGGCGGCGTCGTGGCGGTCGAGATGGCGACGGCGTTCGCGGGCTTCGGCACCGAGGTGACCGTGCTCGCCCGCAGCGGCCTGTTGCGCGGCATGGAGGAGTTCGCCGGGGAAGCGGTCGCGGCGGGCCTGCGCGAACTCGGTGCGACCGTGCGACTCGGCGTGCAACCGACGAAGGTCGAACGGACGGATTCCGGCGAGGTCGTCATCACGCTCGACGACGGCTCGACCATCACGGCCGACGAGGTGCTCGTCGCCACCGGGCGCACGCCGCGCACGGTCGGCATGGGTCTCGAGACGGTCTCGCTCGAGCCCGGCGAGTGGTTGCACGTCGACGACACGATGCTCGTGACCGGCGGCGGGGTGAATCGAGGCGACGACGGTGAGTGGCTCTACGCCGTCGGCGACGTGAACCACCGCGCGCTCCTCACTCACCAGGGCAAGTACCAGGCGCGCGCGGCGGGCGACGTCATCGCCGCACGCGCCCTCGGTCGCCCCGTCGACGACGCCCCATGGGGCGTGCACGCGGCATCCGCCGACCATTCGGCCGTACCCCAGGTCGTCTTCGCCGAACCCGAGTGCGTCTCGGTCGGCGTGACCGCCGCCGACGCCGAGCGCGATGGGCGGCGCGTGCGCGTCGCCGACGTGCCGATCCAGTCGGCGAGCGGGGCCGGGATCCACGCCGACGGCTATGAGGGCCGCGCCCGGCTCGTCGTGGACGCCGATCGCGGCACGATCATCGGGGCGACCTTCGTGGGTCAGGACGTCGCCGAGCTCCTCCAGGCCGCGACGATCGCGGTCGTCGGCGAAGTCCCCGTCGATCGCCTCTGGCACGCCGTGCCGGCGTTCCCCTCGATGAGCGAGGTGTGGCTTCGCCTGCTCGAGAACCTCGGGCGTCCCGAGGTTGCGGCGTGAGCGGCCCTCGCGTGCGGATCCGTCTGACCGACTCGCCGGTCAGCATCGCCGGCTACCGGTGGGCGACGCTCGTCGGCTTCGTGTGGGGATTCATCTGGAGCACCGGCCCGATCCGCGTACGGAACGGGCTCATCGTCTTCACCGGCATGCCGCGCTGGACGTTCGGCCGGGGCGGCTCGTGCGTCGGCGGCTGCTACCTCACCGGGCGGAACGACGGCGACACCGTGCTCGGCCACGAGGCGGTGCACCGCGAGCAGTGGCGGAAGTACGGCATGCTCTTCCCGTTGCTCTACCTGCTGGCGGGCCGGGATCCGCTGCGCAACCGCTTCGAGATCGAGGCCGGTCTCGAGGCAGGCGGGTACCTGCCGCGTCGACGCAGCACGAAGACGCGCACCCCGGGCTGAGACGACGACGGCCCGGACGTCGCGCACGGCGGCATCCGGGCCGAGAGCCGTTCCGGGTGCGTCCGTGGCACCGCTCGGACTCAGCGGGTCACTGACCGGCCTCCGCGGCCGCCGAGAGCGACGCGACGAGCTCGTCGAGCCCGTAGGTGAGCGACAGGGCGGTGGGCGGTGACACGGCGGCGATGAGCTCGGTGCCGATCACCTGCGCGACCTGACCGCGCGAGACCGCGGGAATCGCCTGGATCGGGGCGGAGGCGAGGAAGGCGTCGGCCTCCGCCTGCGTGTCGTGGTAGCTGAGGATGAGGTCGCTCTCGAGCTGGTCGAGCTGTTCGTAGCTGAGCGTGTAGTAGAAGGGCGAGTCGCCGTTGGCGAGTTCGGCGACCGACGGGGCGTCCTCGAGGCCGAGGCCAGAGAGGAACTCGACGCGGGCGTCCTCCGGCGTGTAGACGTAGAACGTTCCGGCGACGTCCCACACGGCGGCGACGGTCCTGCCCTCGAGCTCGGGATGCTCCTCGGCTCGTGCGGCGAGCTCGGCGTCGAGCTCCTCGAGCACCTGCGTCGCCTCGTCCGACTTGCCGAGCGCCGTGCCCACCGTCGTGATGACGTCGCGCCAGGGCGTCGTCCACGGCTCGCCCTCGTACGCGACCGTCGGCGCGATCTCGCTGAGGAGTTCGTACTGCTCCTCGGTGATGCCCGAGAACGGGGCGAGGATCACATCGGGGGCGACCTCCACGAGCTCCTCGTACGGCGGGGCCTCGCCGTCGTCGGTCAGGATCACCGGGGTCTCGGCGCCGAGTTCGTCGAGCTCCTCGGCGACCCAGGGGTGCACACCCTCCTCGTTCGCCCCGTACGTCTGCTGGGCCATCGCGACGGGCACGATGCCGAGCGCGAGCACCGCCTCCGCGCTTCCCCAGCCCCACGTGGCGACTCGCTCGGGCGCGGCCGGGATCTCGGTCTCGCCGAACGCATGCTCGATGGTCACGGGGAAGTCGCCGTCGGATGCCGCGGTGGGGCCGCCCGCTTCGGGCGCGGCGCTCGAGCATCCGGCGAGGGCGAGAGTGGCGGCGGCGGTTGCGGCGATGACGGCGATCGTGCGTCGGGCGTGCATGGACTCCCTTTCGATGGAGTGGATTGAGGTAAGCCTAACCTAATGAGACCGCGCCGAGAAGCCGTCTCAGACCCGATGGAACCGCCCGATCGGAACGATCATCGGCGACCCGGCGACGGGATCGGTCGCCACGACGCACTCGAGCCCGAAGGCGGACCCCATCGTCTCGGCGGTCATCACCTCGGCCGGCGCGCCGGCCGCGGCGACACGTCCGCCGTCGATCACGACGAGGTGATCGGCGTAGCGGGCGGCGAGGTTCAGCTCGTGCAGCACCATGACGACCGTCGTCCCCTCGACGCGATTCGAATCGGTGAGCAGGTCGAGGAGCTCGATCTGGTGACTCACGTCGAGGAAGCTCGTGGGCTCGTCGAGCAGCACGATGCCGGCGCTCTGGGCGAGCGCCATCGCGATCCACACCCGCTGACGCTGCCCGCCCGACAGCTCGGACACCGAGCGGTCGGCGAGCTCGGCCGTGCCCGTCGCCTCGAGCACTTCGGCGACGATGCGGTCGTCGTCGCTCGATCGACCGCCGAACCAGCCGCGGTGCGGATGCCGCCCGCGCGCGACGAGCTCCGCCACGAGCACGCCGTCGGGCGCCACGGGTTGCTGCGGCAGCACCGCGACGCGACGCGCGAAGTCGCGCGGAGCGTACGAGCGGATGTCGCGGCCGTCGAGCGTCACGCGACCGCCCTCGGGCCGCATGAGCCGCGCAAGCCCCCGCAGGAGGGTCGATTTGCCGCTCGCGTTCGGCCCGACGATCGCCGTGATCCTGCCGTCGGGGATCTCGAGATCGAGGCCCTCGACCACCGCGCGGCCGTCGTAGGCGAGGGTGAGCCCTTCGGCCCGGAGCGCGTGGGGTGCCGACCGGTTCATCCGTCGGATCCTTTCCGGTTGCCTCTCGCGATGAGCCAGAGGAGGTACGGCGCGCCGATGAGGCCCGTGACGATGCCGACCGGCACCGCGACGCCCGTGAAGGCGTGCTGGGCCACGACATCGGCGACGAGGACGATCGCGGCGCCGACGAGCGTCGATGCCGTGAGCGCCGCCTGGCCGTGGCCGACGAGCGCTCGCGCGATGGGCGGCGCCACGAGCGCGACGAACGCGACAGGGCCGGCGAGCGCCGTGGCCACGGCGACGAGCCCGACGCCGAGCACGATCGCCACGGCGCGCGCCCTGGTCGCATCGAGCCCCAGCGAGCGAGCGCTGTCGTCGGAGAGCGCGAGCAGCGGCATCCGCGGCGAGAACAGGGCCGTGAGCACGAGGAGCAGGGCCACCGCCGCAGCCGCGAGGGCGAGCTCGTCCCAGCCGATCGACGCGATGCCGCCGACCATCCAGACGAGCGCCTCGGATGCCTCGCGCACGTCGGCGCGCGTGATGAGCCAGCCGAGCAGGCCCGACACGATCGACGCGAGTCCGATGCCGACGAGCACGAATCGGATGCCGGTGAGGCCCCCGCGCCACGCGAGTCCCCACATCAGCGCCGCGACCGCGAGCGCTCCAGCGAAGGCCGCGAGCGAGACGAGCGGACCCTCGAGGCCGAGCAGCAGCATCGCGGCGACGGCGGCGAGGCTCGCTCCCCCGGCGACGCCGAGGATGTCGGGGCTCGCCAGCGGATTGCGCAGCGTCGTCTGGAAGAGCGCGCCACCGAGGCCGAGCGCGCCGCCGGCGACGAGCGCAGCGACGACTCGCGGCAGCCGCAGGCGCATGACGACGAACTCGGCCTTGGGCGAGCCCTGTCCGACGAACACCGCCACGACATCCCCGAGACCGACGCCGGCGGCGCCGAGCAGGAGCGACGCGATGGCCGCAGCGACGGCCACGGCAGCGACGACGAGCACGACGGATGCGGCGCGCCGACGCCGCCGGAGACGTGCCGCCGCGACCCGGGCGGCCGTCGGCGCGGTGGCCGCCGCGACGTTCGACGCGGCCGACGACTGGGCGGGGACTGGAGCGGGCGCGGCGCTCACAGCGACGACCCCTTCGTGCGCCGCACGAGTGCGATGAGCACCGGCGCGCCGACGACGGCCGCGATGATGCCCGCCTCGAGCTCGGCGGGCGCCACGACGAGGCGCCCGATGACGTCGGCGGCGACGAGCACGACCGCTCCGAGCGTCGCGGAGAGCGGCACGATCCACCGGTAGTCGCCCCCGACGAGACCGCGGGCCGCGTGCGCGACCGCGAGCCCGAGCAGCGCGATCGGCCCCGCGAGCGAGGTCGCCGTGCCGGCGAGCAGGATGACCGCGAGCGACGTGACGACCCGGGTGGTGCCGAGCCGCACGCCGAGGCCCCGCGCGACGTCGTCGCCGAGCGCGAGCAGGTTGAGCCGCGCCGCGAGCCAGGCCGCGAGCGCGAGTCCCACGACGAGGAACGGCCAGAGCGCCGCGGCGGTCTCGATGCCGCGGCCCGAGAGCGAGCCGACCGACCAGAACCGGTACTGCGAGAGGGTGCCCTCATCGCCGATGAGGAGCAGCGTGATGAGCGGCGTGGTGGCCGCGGTGAGCGCGGCACCGGTCAAGGCGAGCTTCGCGGGCGTCGCTCCCCCGCCGCCCGACGAGCCGATCGCGAACACGGCCGCGGCCGCGGCGGCCGCGCCTGCGAACGCGAACCAGACGAACCCGAACGGCGACGCGACGCCGAGGAAGGCGATCGCGGCGACGACGGCGAGCGACGCCCCCGCGTTGATGCCGAGGAGTCCGGGGTCGGCGAGCGGATTCCGCGTCGCGCCCTGGAGGAGAGCGGCGACGACGCCGAGCGCCGCCCCGGCCATGATGCCGATGATCGCCCGAGGCAGACGGAGATCTCGTACGACGACCTGATCGGCGTCGCCCGGGACGGGCGACGCGAAGGCCGAGAACACGACCTCGAGCGGCACCTGCCGAGCACCGATCGCGAGGCTCGCGAGGGCGACGAGCACGAGCAGCAGCGCCGCGATCGCGAGCGTGAGCCCCGGCGCGGTGCGGCGACCGCGTGCCCGCTCGGGGGCGACGCGCGGCGCGGCGACCGCAGCGGCTCGCGGCATCCGATCGATCACCTCGGCTCAGTCGAGTTCGGCGCGACCCAGGCGCCAGTAGCCCATGAAGGCCACCTGGCGGCGGTCGAGACCCGCCTCGCGCACGAGGAAACGGCGAAGGGTCGTGATGGCGGACGCCTCGCCCGCGAGCCATGCGTAGCAGTCGCCGTCGAGGCTGTGCCCCTCGGGCACGTCCCAGAGGGGCGCGTCGGGCACGTCGTCGTGCTCGGCCGCGGCGAGGGCCATGGCCGCCCGCTCCTCGTCGGTCGCGCGGGCGAGTCCGCGTGCCGCGAGATGACGCACGACCCAGTCGCGCACGGCGGGCACGAGGCGCTCGCCGTGCGTGTGGTGGGCGTCTCTCGCGAGCCAGCGCACCTCGACGCCGGCCGGCGCACGGATCTCGAGGCGGTCGTCGATCGACGGCACCTCGATGAGGGCGACGCCGCTCGCGTCGTCGGGCAGTGCGCCGAGGATCGACGCGATGGCCGGCGCCGCCGTCTCGTCGCCGGCGAGCACGTACGTCTCGACCTCGCCGGGGCGCCAGTCGATGCCCGAGGTGCGGCCGGCGCTCAGCTCGTCGGGCCCGATGAGCACGAGCTCATCGCCCGGTGCCGCGTGCGCCGCCCACGCGGAGGCGGGACCGCCGTCACCGTGGCCGACGAAGACGATGTCGACCTCACGGGCGTCGGGCCGCACGGCGCGCACGGTGTAGGTGCGGAAGGGGTTGCGGAGCTCTTGGGGCAGCTCGCGCCACGCCGGATACCAGTCGTCGACCTCGGGGAATGCCGCGAACCCGATCTCGGGCAGCGGGAGCACCACCTTCACCCGCTGGTCGAGGCCCGCCGTGCCGAACTCGCCGAGTTCGTCGCCCGTGAAGGTGATGCTCGTGAAGTGCGGCGAGAGCCGTTCGACGCGAGCGACCTGCGCGCGGAAGGAGCGGTAGGCGGGGCGCTCACGCGGCGCGGCTTCAGCGAGTGAGGTAAGCATTACCTAAGTCTTGCATATCGGGTCGTCCGTCCGTGAACGAGTGATCGACTGCAGGACGCACGACGTCATGCGGTGCGCCGCGCGCGCCAGAGCAGCCACACGAAGTAGGGCGCCCCGACCACTGCCGTGAGCAGTCCCGCGGGCAGCTGACCGGGGGCGATGACGGTGCGGCCCAGGGTGTCGGCGAGGCAGACCAGCAACGCTCCGAAGAGCGCGGCGAGCGGCAGCACGAGCGCATGACGGGCGCCGACGACCGCGCGCGCCGCATGCGGTGCCACGAGGCCCACGAAACCGATGACGCCGACCGCCGACACCGCCGTCGCGGTGAGCGCGACGCACACCCCGAGGAGCCCCAGTCTCGCCGCGCCGAGCCGCACGCCGAGCACGCGCGGAGTGTCGTCGTCGAACGCGAGCAGGTCGAGTTCTCGCCGCGCCGCGGCGAGGATCGGGAGCGAGGCGAGCAGCACGACGAGGAGCGGGACGAGTTGCGGGAACGTGCGCCCGTACGTCGAGCCCGACATCCACGTGAGCGCCTTCGCGGCGTTGTACGGGTCGGTCGCGATGATGAGCATGGCGGTGATCGCGGCAGCGGCGGAGGAGACGCCGATCCCGATGAGGATGAGCCGCGTCGACGCGAGGCCGCCGCGGAGCGCGAGCCCGAAGACGACGGTCGCGGCGAGGATGGCGCCCACGAGGCCGCCCGTCGTGATGCCGAGGAACGTCGCGAGCGGCCAGAGCGTGATGACGAGCACCGCGCCGACGCCCGCTCCGCCCGTCACACCGAGGATCGCCGGCTCGGCGAGCGGATTCCGAGACACGGCCTGCACCACGGCGCCGGCGAGCGCGAGCGCCGCGCCCGCGAGGATCGCGGCCGCCACTCTCGGCGCGCGCGTGTTCATGACGAACTCGACGAGTGGTCCGGCCTGGCCGGTGAGCCAATTGAGCACATCGCCCCCGAGGAGCTTCGCGTCACCGAGGAGCAGCGACGTGAACGCGAGCGCGACGAGCAGCACGGCGGATGCCGCGATCGCGATGCCCCTGTCCCTGCGGGACAGGCCGGCTCCGATGACGAACCCGGTGCCCGCCTCGGAGGCGGCGCGGGCCCGCAGCGCGAGGGCGACGAGGAAGACGGCACCGAAGATCGTCGTGACGACGCCCGTCGGCACCTCGACCGCCGCCTGCCCGCCGAACACGAGCCGGAGCAGCACGTCGGCGCCCAGCACGATGATGACGCCCATGACGGCCGCGGCAGGAACGAGCAGCACGTGGCGCTGCATGCCCCGCACGCGCATCGCGACGAGGCGCACGATCGCGGGTGCGGCGAGGCCCACGAAGCCGATCGGCCCCGCGACGGTCACCGCCGCCGCGGAGAGCATGACGGCGAGCAGGATGCCCCCGAAGCGGGTGCCGCGCACGCGCACGCCGAGCACCGTCGCGGTGTCGTCGCCGAGCGCCATGAGGTCGAAGCGGCGCGAGAACGCGAGGAGCACCGCGACCCCCACGACGACGACCGGCCCGAGCTGGAGCACCGAGGTCATGCCGTTCTGGGCGAGGGTGCCGTTGCTCCACGCGTAGAGGCCCGTCGTGCGCTCGGGGAAGAGCAGCAGGAGCATCGTCGTGAGCGCCGTGAGCGCCAGTGCGATCGCCGAACCCGCGAGCACGAGGCGCACGGTGCCGCCTCCGCGCGCCCCGCCTGCGGCGAGCGCCAGCACGAGCCCGGCCGCGGCGAGGCCGCCGAGGAACGCGATCGCTCCGCCGGCGGCGGCGGGAAGCGCGACGCCGAACGCCGCGACGAGGACGATCGCGAGGTAGGAGCCCGCGTTGACGGCGAGCGTGTCGGGCGAGGCGAGCATGTTCCGCGACACGCTCTGCATGATGAGCCCGGCGACGCCGAGCGCGACGCCGACGAGC
>JAPSJT010000291.1 GCA_031178045.1 Agromyces sp. | reverse complement strand
GTCGGCGGATTCCTCGCCGCGCTCCTCGCGATCCTGCTCATCGGGCTCGCGATGGACTGGCAGGGCGCCGGCACACCCGACACCTACAGCCTCGATGCGTTCCGCATCGCGTTCCTCACCCAGGTGCCGCTCTGGGCCCTCGGCTCGCTCTTCGTCGTCATCGAGCGCAAGCGCACGCGCGTGCACATCGGCCTCGACGAGCCGCGCACCCGGCGCCGAGACCGCGGCCGCGACATCCACTGAGGTTCGACGCCCGGTCCGTCGAATACGCCGGGCACGCCCGGCGCGCTACTGCTCGAACGTTCCGACGAAGCGGCCCTGGCCGACGATGCGGTCCCCGTAGCGTTCGAGGAACTCCTCGCGGCTCGGCGCGCCCTCGACCTGCGTGTCGAGGGCGTACACCCAGAAGTCGTAGTGGTGCACGCCGCCGCCGCGTGGCGGATTCGGTGCCGCGTACTCGGTCGAGCCCGTGCTGTTCGGCCCGAAGCGCACGGCGAGTCCGTCGGTCTCGATGGGGCCGTCCTCGGGCGGGAGGCCGTAGACCGCCCAGTGCGTGAAGCCGTTCGACGACGGCGCGTCGGGGTCGTGCACGATGACGGCGAGTTCCACCGCGCCGTCGGGAATCCCGGTCACCTCGAGGCGCGGCCTGGCGCCGTCGGCGCCCGCGAAACGGGGGTCGATGGGCGCGTCGGGCTCGAGGTCGGGACTGCTGACGATGGGATCGGCGATTCGTGCCATGGCGTCCTCCTTCGTTGCTCGTCGGCAACGTAACGCCGTGCCCGCCGAGCGTCCACCCCCTCGCGAACGACGACATGCCGGGGCATCCGGCTACTCGATGAGCAGTGACCGCAGTTCGTCGGCGGTGAGGGACGCGTCGCCGATCGCCTCGTCGTCGAGCAGCGACGCGACGAGCTCGCCCTTCTTCGCCTTCAGCGCCATCACCTTCTCTTCGATCGTGCCCTCGGCGACGAGACGGTAGACCATGACCTGCTTCGCCTGTCCGATGCGGTGCGCGCGGTCGACCGCCTGCGCCTCGCTCGCCGGGTTCCACCACGGGTCGAGGAGGAACACGTAGTCGGCCTCGGTGAGGTTGAGCCCGAATCCGCCGGCCTTCAGGCTGATCAGGAAGACGGATGCCTCGCCGCCGCGGAACCTCGCGATCTCGGCGTCGCGGCGACGCACCGGCGTCGACCCGTCGAGGTACGCGTACGGCACGCCCGCGGCATCCAGTCGCGACGCCGCCTTGCCGAGGAACGACGTGAACTGGCTGAACACGAGGGCGCGATGGCCCTCGGCGAGCACGTCGTCGAGCTGCTCGAAGAGCGCGTCGAGCTTCGCCGACGGGTACCCGGCGTACCCCTCGTCGTCGATGAGACTCGCGTCGAGCGCGAGCATGCGCAACAGGGTGAGCGAGCGGTAGACGATGAAGCGCTGCCGGTCGAGGTCGTCGATGAGGCCGAGCAGCTTCTGCCGCTCGCGCTGGAGCACGGTGTCGTAGAGCCGCCGGTGCCGCGGGTGCAGTTCGACGCGCAGCACCTGCTCCTGCTTCGGCGGCAGCTCGGTCGCGACGAGCTCCTTCGTGCGGCGCAGCATGAGCGGTCGGATGCGTCGCCGCAGGCGCGCGAGCCGCTCGCCGTTGCCGTCGTCTTCGATGGGGCGCCGATACCGCTCGTCGAACGCGCGACGGCTCGGGAACAGGCCGGGCGCGACGATCTGCAGCAGCGCCCACAGCTCGGAGAGGTTGTTCTCGACGGGGGTGCCGGTCGCCGCGAGACGGAACGGCGCGCGGATGCCGCGGGCCGCCGCGTGCACCTTCGTCGTCGCGTTCTTCACGAACTGCGCCTCGTCGAGCACGAGCCCGCCCCATTCGACGGCCGCGAACGCGTCGGCCTCGAGTCGGAGCACGGCGTAGGTCGTGACCACCAGATCGGCGTCGGACGCGGCAGCGGCGATGCGCCCGCGCCGCTTCGCCTCGGTCGCGGTGACGGTCGCGACGCGGAGACCCGGAGTGAATCGCGCCGCCTCGCTCACCCAGTTCGATGCGACCGACGTGGGCGCCACCACGAGGAACGGCGGCACGTGGTCGTCGGACGCCGCCCCCGACGCCCGCGGTGCCGACCGCGCTGCGGTACCCCGCGCATGGGCGATGAGGGCGAGCGTCTGCGCGGTCTTGCCGAGTCCCATGTCGTCGGCGAGGATGCCGCCGAGCCGGTTCGCCCAGAGGAACGCGAGCCAGCGGAACCCCGCCAGCT
>JAPSJT010000004.1 GCA_031178045.1 Agromyces sp. | reverse complement strand
GTCACGTGGAGCATCCCCGACCGCTTCGGCGGCATGACGTCGGCGATGCTGCACCGCTCACGTGCGCTCGTGCGCTGCGCGAACCGCGACGTCGACATCGTCACCTTCGACCCGCGACCCGACTACGCCGAGATACGCGAGCGGCTCGAACAGGCTGGCGAGATCGTGCCCGGCATCCGGCTCCGGAATCTCTACGAGGAGCTGCGCACCGCCCCGCCGGCCCCGGGCCCGATCACCCATCGGTTGCTTCGGCCCGAGATCGACGACGTCGCCACCACGACGGCGCGCGACGGGAGCCGGCTACGGGTGCACTCGTTCGCCGGACGTCCGGTGCTCATCGAGCACGTGCGGGCCGATGGCAGTGTGGCGGTTCGCGACGAGCGAGGGCGCACCGAGGGTGTCAGGCGACTCATCACCGCCTTCGGCGACGACGGTGCGCCCGTTCGACAGTGGACCTCGTCGTGGGCGTGCTACGCGGACTGGCTCGACCTGCTCATCGGCGGCGAACGCGCCTTCGCGATCACGGACAGCAAGACGGTCGCACCCTTCATGGCGAGCTACCGCCGCCCGAACCTCGTCTCGCTGCACGTCGTGCACAACTCGCACCTCGTCGGCAGCGAGCGGCCGATCGCACGGTTGCGTCCGTCGCGACGAGCGGTCTTCGCGCACCTCGAGCGCTTCGACGGCGTGGTCTTCCTCACCGAGCGGCAGCGCGACGACGCCGTGGCACTGCTGTCCCATCCCGGCAATCTGCATGTCGTGCCGAACGGCCTCGATCCCGCACCGACCGCCACGGCGTGGCCGGCCGAGCGCGAAGTCGGCCGAGGAGTCGTCGTCGCCGCGCTCACCTCGCGCAAGCGCGTCGGCCATGCGATCGACATCGTGGCCGAGTGCCGCGCCCACGGCGTGCCGGTCACGCTCGCGATCTACGGCGACGGGCCGAACGCATCGGCCCTGCGTGCCCGAGTCGCCGACGCGGGCCTCGAGGGCGTGGTGGAGTTCCTCGGGCACCGGCCGCACGCCGCCGACGCCTTCCTCGACGCCTCGTGGACCCTTCTCACGAGCAGCTTCGAGGGCGCGCCGCTCGTGCTCGCCGAGGCGATGGCGCGCGGATGCCTCCCCGTCGCGTACGACATCCCGTACGGGCCTGCCGACCTCATCGTCGACGGGGTGAACGGCTTCCTCGTGGGCAACCGTGACCGGGTGGCGGCGGCGTCCGCGATCGCGCGTCTCGTCGCGCTCGCGCCCGAGGAACGGGACGCCATGCGCCGCGCCGCACGCGACTCCGCGGCCCGGTACGACGACGACCGCATCGTCGCGGAGTGGGGTCGGGTGCAACGCGCGGCGGCCGCTCGCCGGGCGCGGCCGGAGCCGCCGCTCGACGTCTCGCTCGACCGGCTGCGCGTGCTCGATCGGGGCGGTCGGCTGCACGTCACGGCCGAGGTGGGCGGAGCGCCACCCGACGCCACGCTCGCGATCGCGCTTCGCGACCGCGCGAGCGGCGCGCTCGTGCAGACCCGGGTCGTGCCCGGCGATCGGGCCCGCAGCCGGACCAGCGGCCGGTCACCGCGAGCCCGGGCGGTCTGGCTCCTCGACGAGCGCGCCTCGGAGTTGCTCGGCACGGGGCATCCGCTGGCCTGCACGGTCGCCGTCGAGCTCGAGAACTCGCGCGTCGAGTTCGCCCCCGTGAAGCGCACTCCCGATCGTCGCTCGCTCCCCCGGCGAGCGCTCGCCCGACTGCTGGTCAGCGGATCTCCAATCGCACTGCGTCGTAGGCCGCCTCGTTCCAGAGGTGCTCGGCTCCCGCGTTGATCTGGAGCGAGATCTCATTGCCCACCGGCTTCAGCAGTGCGGCATCGAAGACGAACTCGTTGCGGTACGTCCGGCCGCCGCATCCGCTTCGGTAGGTGGCTCCGCGGGCGTCGTCGGGCTGGAAGGTCCAGACGAACGACTCGCCGTTGACGGTGACGGTGAGATTGCTCTCCTCCGGCGGCACCGGGAGCGCCGATCCCATCGACCAGGCCGCGAGCCAGATCGAGAGGGTGGCTTGGGCTCCCGGCGCCGGAACCGCATCGAGATCGAACAGGACCTGCCACGGGCGTTCCTGCCGGGTGGCGTGGATCCGGTAGATCGTCGGCACCGAGCCGCCGTCCTCCGTCACCTGGATCTCGATCACGCTGTGCCGCCCATCGAGTGGCACCGCGAGACCTGCCTCCGGCACCACCTGCCCGTCGATCGTGGCGATGGCGCCGCCACGGCCGACGGCGTGCACGGTCACCGACTCCTGATCGTGTCGGAAGTCGGCCGCGAAGTCGGAGCGGAATGCGCTGAAGCCGGGCACCAGATCCGCTCCGTCGACGCTGAGACTCTGCAGCACCGGTAACGCCGCGTCGGCTGACACGACCTCGATTGCGTTGATCCGGCCGTCCCCGCCCGCCGACACATCGAGCCGGCCCGCGTCGACGCTCACCCGCGCGGTGTGCACGGCATACTGCCCCGTACCGGAGGTGAGCTCGACGAACTCGCCCCCGTTGAACGAGACCCGGGACTTGTTGGCGGCGATCGCGTCGCCGGAGATCACGGTGACCTCGTAGTCGCCGTTCGGCAGGTCCACGGAGAACGTGTACCCCGATCCGACGATGAAATCGCGTTGGAGATCGCCGTCCTGCTCGCGATCCCGGGAGGCGACGACACGGTCGAGGCCGAACCCGTTCGCGAAGCCGTAGAGCGTGTTCTGGGCCACGCGCTCGTAGCCCTGGGCGACGGGACTGTTGGCGCTGCCGAAATCGAAGAGCCGGATGCCCTCGGCGTTCTCCGGTACCACCGTGCCCTCAGGCGCTTCGATGAGGTACGCACGCTGATATTGGATGTAGTTCCAGGCGGCCTCGGTGCTCTGCCCCACGATGTAGGTCACTCCATCCGGGAAGTCCTCGTGGAACCTCGTGTACAGGCCGTACTGCCGGAAGTCCTTCCCGTTGCGATACTCGACCGAAGTCTTGTTGGGCGAACCGATCTGGAACACGGGGTGCCCGTTGCTTTCGGGCGTCCAGACCATGCGGCCGAGTTGGACGTCCTGGCCGGCGCCGACCTCGACGTCGTCGATCACGTACTCACCCCAGATCCCATCGCCGTAGATGGTGAGCCGGTACGTGCCCGGCCTGACGTTGTCGAGGACGAACTGGCCGCCCTCCTCGATGTCGGTCCAGTAGTTGTACCCGAGTACGGTGCGTTGCATCTCGACTCGGTTGTCGGACAGCACCGCGACAGCGCCCGTCAGGTTCGACACGCCTGGGATCTGCGCCTTCCCGTGCACCCGAGACCGTTCCGCGGTGGGACCCCAGCCTTCCACGGCGAGGCGGTCGTAGAACTCGGCGTGTGCGGCGAATCGGGCCTGCCGTGCCGCGTCCCGTCGCATCGCCCGCGGGTCGTCGCCCTTGTTGAGGTAGACGAAATACGGGCCGTACGTCTTCTGCCATGCTCGGCCCGCCTCGACGCGCACCGGCGGCGCGCCATAGTGAGTCGCGTGCGGCTCGACGAGTAGGACCGGTCCGCCGCTGGTCTGGTGCAGGATCAGATCCTGCCGCACCGGACCGCCCGTGAACGCCTCGAGACTCGGGAGTGCAGCCCACATCCCGTAGCCGTTCCCGTAGAGCCCGTGCAGACTGTGGTCCTTCATGTAGACGGCCCAGTCGTACTTCGTGTAGTGGCGGCGGGGATACGACGACCCGGTCCCCTCCAGGTCGTAGGTCGCGTCCATCACCATGGGCGCCCGTGACAGTTCGTCAGCCGTCGGCATCTGCGCCGCCGCCTCTCGCCACGGGGTTCCGATGACGTCGTCGGGCACCGAGGCGTGGGTGAAGGTGTCGCCCGCGGTGTAGAAGACGTACCGGTGCTGGTCGATACGGAACCCGTGCAGCTCCGCCGGGTGGTCGTAGCTGTATGCGAGGTGCACACCGGCCTCGCCGGTGCGGACGATGTGGTGACGTATCAGCCAGCAGGGCATGTCGCCCGAGGGGCTGTGCCGGAAGGCGATGTCGACGAAGTCCTGCTCACGTCGGACCGTCACGCCGTTGGCCGCCGGGGGGAGCGGCAGGCTCGAACCCTCTCGAACGGTGTTCATGTCGTAGTTGCCGCGGCCCACCATGTTCACGCCGTCATAGACGAGCGAAGTCATCCGACCATTGGACTTGTTCACGGTGAGTCGGATGACCCCATTGTCCACGATGATCTCAGTGGCGGTCTCGGTCACGGCCGGAGCCGCGTCGGATGCCGCCGCCGCCGAGAGGGGCTGCGCGACGGGGAGCAGGGCGGTCGCAGTGAACCCCATGAGTTTGCCGAAGGTTCGCCGCGTCATTGCGTGAGATGAGGTCATAGTCGCCTAGTTAACACGATTCATGGCACTCAGGGAAGGGAAACATCCGATGAATTTGCTTGGTGTTGCAGACCAGCATTGGGCCAGCTCGCCCTCGATGGCCATGAGCCCGGGCCCGATCGATCATGCGACGGTCGAGGCCGAGCGTTCCCCGAGGTCGCGCGCCCTAGGATGACGCCATGGCCGTGACCGATGAGACGATCCTGCGCATCAAGCGCATGATCACGTCGGGCGAGTTGAAGCCCGGCGACCGGCTTCCGCCCGAGCCCGAACTCAGCGAGGCGCTCGGCGTCGGCCGGAGCTCGCTGCGCGAGGCGGTCAAGGCACTCGAGGTGATTCGGGTGCTCGACGTGCGGCGCGGGGACGGCACGTACGTGACGAGTCTCGAGCCTCGACTCCTGCTCGAGGCCATGTCCTTCATGATCGACCTGCACGACGACACGTCCATCCTCGAGATCTTCGCGGTGCGGCGCATCCTGGAGCCCGCGGCAGCCGCGCTCGCGGCCCACCGCATCGACATCGACACCGTGCGCGAGCTGCGCGAGGGGCTCGAGCGCGTCGACGCGGCCACGTCGGTCGAGGATCTCGTCGAGCACGACCTGCTGTTCCACCGACGGATCACGGAGGCCGCCGGCAACGGCTACCTCTCGGGCCTGCTCGACTCGCTCTCGAGCCACACCGTGCGCGCCCGCATCTGGCGGGGCATGACGCAGCAGGGCGCGGTCGACAGCACGCTGACCGAGCACGGCCAGATCCTGGCGGCACTCGACGACGGCGATGCCGAGCTCGTGCACGCCCTTTCGGTGGCGCACATCTCGGGAGTCGAGCGGTGGTTGCGCGGCGCGCTCTGAGCGAGCCGGATCAGTCCGCGACCACGCCCTTGCGGAGCAACGCGTTGCCGTATGGCCGCCGCTCACCCGTGCGCACGACGAGCCGAGCGGATGCCGCGGCCTCGTAGAACGCGAACCGCTCGAGCGCGTCGTGGTCGAGCCCGGCGACCCCAATGAGCTCCCGCTGCACCTCAGGCAACTCCTCCGCATCGTGCCGGGGATCGCCTGTCGTCGACATCAGCAGCATCGCCGGCCCGTCGTAGGCGTCGAAGGGGAACACCGTGGCGATGGCCGCGAGCATACGCGGCGCGGAGACGCCCGGCGCCTCGATCACCGTTGCCCCGAGCCGGTGCGCGGGGAAGTTCGCGTCGGCGACGACGAGGGTATCGCCGTGTCCCATGTGATCGAGTTCCCGAAGGAGCTCCCCGGTGAGCAGCGGATCGATGTTCTGCAGCATCCGTCACGTCCTTCTCGGCGCTGAGCGCCGCTCTCAGCGTCGATACACTCGGCGCGCGGTGTCGCCGAGCACCGCGGCCGCCTCTGCCGGCGCGAGCTCGTCGATGAGCTCGCGCATCACCCGCCAGGTCACAGGGTAACCACCGGACGGCAGGGTCATGGGCCAGTCGCCGCCGTACATCATCCGGGCCGGGCCGAACGCCTCGAGCGCGACCTCCCAGAGCGGGCGCACGGTCGTGGCGTCGAACGGGATCCCGGGCACGTGGAGGCCCGAGACCTTCACGACGACGTTCGGCGAGCGGGACGCTCGTCGGATGAGCGCGAGCCATTCGTCCCAGCCGGCACCCGTGAGTGGCGGCTTCCCGAGATGGTCGATCACGACGACGAGCTCTGGCAGCTGTTCGGCGAGTTCGACGGTGCGGCCGAGATGGCGCGGCCACGCATCGGGCACGTCGATCGGGATGCCGCGTCGGGCGAGCTCGGCGAGCGACTCGCGCACGGGGGAAAGCTCGAGGAACTCGTCGCGCGGGTCGACGTGGATGAGATGACGGACGCCGCAGAACGCCGGATGCCGCTGCCACTCGTCGAGCGCGCGGACGGCTGCGGCGGGCTCGTCGAGCGGCACCCAGCCGACGACGCCGACCACCCAGGCCTCGGCGGCGGCCACTTCGAGCATGAACCGGGTGTCGGCGCAACTGTCGGCGGCCTGCACGAGGATCGCCTGCTCGATGCCGGCGGCGTCGAGTTCCGCGCGCGCCTGCTCGGGCGTGAAGTCGTCGACGAGCGGGCCGTGCTGCTCGGGGCGCAGCCACGCGTAGCCGCCCGTGCTCGCCCGCCACAGGTGGAGGTGCGCGTCGAGGGTCGGCGCCGAGTCAGCGGTCTCGCGCGCTGGCGCGCTCACGACGGGAATCCCCACGCCGCGAGGTTCCGCCAGAATGCGTCGGGCAGCGACCGCGACATGCGCTCGGCGTTCTGCCGGACGGCCTCGGCCCGGGCACTGCCGGCCACGACCGAGCGTACTGCCGGGTGCCGCAACGGGAACTGCAGCGCGGCGGTCGGCAGCGCTGCCCCGAGGGCGCGGCACGCGGCGGCGAGCGTCCGCGCTCGCTCGAGGATTCCGGCTGGAACGGGGCCGTAGTCGTAACTCGAGTCCGCCGACGGTTCGTCGCGGGCGAGCAGTCCGGAATTGAACGGCGCGGCGGCGACCACGCCCACCCCGCGCCCCTGGCAGAGCGGCAACAGCTCATCGGCGGCGGGCTGCTCGAGGAGCGTGTAGCGGCCGGCGATCATCACGAGGTCCAGCTCGCCTTCGCGCACCGCCCGCACCGCGGCATCCGCCGAGTTGGTGCCGATGCCCACCGCACCGACCGCTCCCTCCTCGCGAAGCCGCTCGAGGGCCGGGAGGCCCTGCGCCAGCCCGCGATCGAGGTCGTAGGCGTCGGGATCGTGGAGGTAGAGCACGTCGATGCGGTCGAGACCCATCCGCTCGAGCGAGTCGTCGAGGCTCCGGCGGATGCCGCCCTCGCTCGGCTCGAACCGGCGCACCCACCGGTCTGGCACCGCGAACCCCTGCGCCAGGTCGTCGCCACCGGTGTACGACGGATTCGGATCGAGGAGCCGGCCCACCTTCGTCGAGACGACGAACTCGTCGCGCGGCTTCGTGCGGAGGAACTCGCCGAGGCGGCGTTCGGAGAGTCCGAGCCCGTAGTGCGGTGCGGTGTCGAAGTACCGGATGCCGGCCTCCCACGCGGCGCTGAGGGCCGCGAACGCGTCGTCGTCGGACACCGGGCGCGCGAGGTTGCCGATCGGCGCGGCGCCGAACCCCAGCGGACCGAGCCGATCCGCCACGGCAGACCTGCTCGCGGCGCTCATGCGACCGCGACCTCGGCGAGCTCATGCCGGCCGGTCCAGGCGTGGGCGGCGATCGACTCGGGCAGCATCTCCGTGCCGGCGCCCGGCGCGAGCGGCGCGCGGTAGCGACCACGTTCGATGACGACGGGTGTCGTGAAGTGCTCGTGGAGATGGTCGACGTACTCGATGACCCGATCCTGCCACGTGCCCGAGACGGCGACGTAGTCGAACATCGAGAGGTGCTGCACGGCTTCGCAGAGCCCGACGCCGCCGGCGTGGGGGCACACCGGCACGCCGAACTTCGCGGCCAGCAGGAGGTTCGCCACGTTCTCGTTCACGCCGGCGACGCGCGCGGCGTCGATCTGCATGACACGGATCGCGCGGGCCTGCAGCAGCTGCTTGAACATGACGCGGTTGTGCGCATGCTCGCCGGTCGCGACGGGAATCGGCGCGATGGCGCGTGCGATCGCGGCGTGCCCGAGCACGTCGTCGGGGCTCGTCGGCTCCTCGACCCAGTGCACGTCGAACTCCGCGAGCGCCCGGATCCACTCGATCGCCTCCGGGACATCCCACCGCTGGTTCGCATCGATCGCGATCGGGAAGCCATCGCCGACGGACGCACGGGCGATGCGAAGGCGGCGGATGTCGTCGTCGAGCGAGGCGCCGACCTTGAGCTTGATCTGACCGAACCCGTCGGCGACCGCCTCCCGGCAGAGCCGCGCGAGCTTCTCGTCGGAGTAGCCGAGCCAGCCCGGCGTGGTCGTGTAGGCCGGGTATCCGGCGTCGACCAGCTCGGCCTCACGGCGAGCGCGACCGGGCTCGGCCGTGCGCAGGATGGCGAGTGCATCCGCCGGGGTGATGGCATCGGTGAGGTAGCGGAAGTCCACGAGCGAGACGAGCTCCTCGGGCGACATGCGCGAGAGCAACTGCCAGAGCGGCAGCCCGGCACGTTTGGCCCTGAGGTCCCACAGCGCGTTCACCACCGCGCCGATCGCCATATGCATGATGCCCTTCTCGGGCCCGAGCCATCGCAGCTGCGAGTCGTGCACGAGCAGCCGCCAGGTCGCGCCCATGTCACCGAGCAGCGAGTCGACGTCGCGGTCGACGAGGAGGTCGGCGACCGACCGGATGGCGGCCACCTCGACCTCGTTGCCCCGACCGATCGTGAACGCGGAGGCGTGCCCCGATAGCCGGTCGGATGCATCGGTGCGCACGATGACGTACGCCGCCGAGTAGTCGGGGTCGGGATTCATCGCGTCCGAGCCGTCGAGCTCGAGCGATGTCGGGAACCGGACGTCGACGGTTTCGATGCTGGTGATGCGACTCATCGGTCCTCCTGAGGCTCTGCACGACTATAGAGATCAGATGTTTAGGCGGTCAAGTTCAACCTACTCCCCGATTCTCGGCTATCGTTCGACCGAAACCTCATATGTTCCGACTCGGAAGGACTCCCGTGCGATTCGCCCGGCTCGGCCCCCCAGGCCACGAGATCCCCGTCGTGCTCGATCCCGACGGCACCGCATTCGACCTTCGCCCGCTCACCTCCGACATCGACGGCGCCTTCCTCGCGAGCCGCATCGACGCCGCGCGCGAGGCGCACGCCGCGGGTGCGCTCGCGGTGCTCGAGGGTGCGGCCGAGCTCCGTGTCGGCGCGCCCATCGCACGCCCCTCGGCGGTGCTCTGCATCGGGATGAACTACGCGGCGCACGCGGCCGAATCGGGCTCGGCACCGCCCGAGGAGCCGGTGCTCTTCCTGAAGACGCCGAACACCGTCGCGGGTCCGTACGACGACGTGGTGATCCCTCGCAACAGTTCGAAGACCGACTGGGAGGTGGAGCTCGCGGTCGTCATCGGCGAACGGGCCGGGTACCTCGACTCGGCCTCAGACGCGCTTCGTCATGTCGCGGGCTTCACCGTCGCGAACGACCTGTCGGAGCGCGCCTGGCAGCTCGAGGTGTCGGGCGGCCAATGGAGCAAGGGCAAGTCGGCACCGGGCTTCACGCCGCTCGGGCCGTGGCTCGTGACTCCCGACGAGATCGAGCACGGCGGGCTCGGACTGCGGACCCGGGTCAACGGCGAGGTCCGGCAGGACTCCACGACCGCCGACCTGATCTTCGATGTGGAGACGATCGTGTTCCGGCTCAGCCAGTACCTCACGCTCGAACCCGGCGACCTCATCCTCACCGGCACCCCGGCGGGCGTCGCGCTCTCGGGCCGGTTCCCATACCTCGGGGCGGGCGACGTCGTCGAGCTCGAGATCGACGGCCTCGGCATGCAGCGACAGCGCTTCCTCCCCTTCCGGGAACGGCGCGAATCATGACCGGGGAGTTCGACGGGCTCGTCGCCATCGTCACCGGCGGCGCCTCCGGCATCGGCGCCGCCATCGCGCGACGGCTCGCCGACGACGGGGCCTCGGTCGCCGTGTTCGATCTCGACATCGCGGCGGCCGCCCCGGATCACTTCACCGCGCGCGTCGACGTCTCCGACGACGACACCGTGCGAGCCGGCGTCGCCGCGGTCGTCGAGCGGTTCGGACGCATCGACATCGTCGTGAACAACGCCGGGATCGGAGCACAGGGGACGGTCGCCGACAACACGGACGACGAATGGCATCGGGTCTTCGACGTGAACGTGCTCGGCCTCGTTCGGGTCACACGGGCCTCCCTGCCGTGGCTGCGCGAGTCGCCCGCTGGGGCGATCGTCAACATGGCCTCGATCGCGGCCACCGCCGGTCTTCCGTCGCGCGCACTGTACGGTGCGAGCAAGGGTGCGGTGCTCTCGCTCACGTTGCAGATGGCGGCGGATCACCTCCGGGAGGGGATCCGGGTCAACGCCGTCTGTCCGGGCACCGCCGACACCCCATGGATCGGCCGGTTGCTGGCCTCGGCTCAGGATCCCGAGCTGGAACGCGCTGCCCTCGAGGCCCGCCAGCCGCACGGCCGCCTGGTGAGCGCGGACGAGGTGGCTTCGGCGGTCGCGTACCTCGCGAGTCCGAGCGCGGGTTCGACGACCGGCGTCTCCCTCGCCGTCGACGGAGGGATGCAAGGGCTGCGGGTTCCGCGCGCGGACCGCGGCTGACCGACGTCACCGAATGGCGAAGGGATCAGCCCGCTTGCACGGGCTGGGGCGCCGACTCCTCCGTGCGCGGGCACTTCGCGAGTTCGGCCATCTTCGCCGTCGCCTGCTCGAACGACCAGGGCAGCTCGACGAGCGGCAGCTCGCGATCGGCGGCCGGCGCCGCCTTCGAGCCCAGCGACGCGAGCGCGAACGCCACCTCTCGCACGAAGTCGGCCCCCGAGGTCGAGTTGTTGAGCGCGACCACGACCGTGAGTCCGCTCTCGGGGTCGGTGAACGCTGCGGTCAACGCACCGGTCGACTCACCGGCCGATCCGCGCAGGGGACCGTACTGCATCGCGCCGAGCGCCATCGTCTGCCAGGTCGGTGCGGACCCGCCGAGCGGGAGGGCCGTCCACTGCTCGCGCTCGCTGCGTTCGCTGAGCAGCGCGCCGGTCGCGAACGCCTGGCTCAGGCGACGGGTGTCGTCGAGGGTCGAGACGGCCCCGGCTGCGGCTCCGCCCATCGTGCTCGACTGTGCGGAGTCATCGAGCAGCACCGCGCAGTCGATCGTGCCGTTCGGTGCGATCGCGGCCGAGTACGCGCCGAGCACGCCCTCGTGCGTCGTGTCGCCCGGCTGCGGCATCCGCGTGTCCTCGATGCCCAGCGGCGCGAAGACGTACTGCTGCGCGAGGTCCGCCCAGGAGCGGCCGGTGCGACGTTCGAGCGCGAGCCCGAGCAGCAGGATGCCGGTGCGCGACTCGCGCACCTGCTCACCGGGAGGGCCGACCCGGGTGAGCGCGAGGCCGTTGGAGAGCAGTTCGACGGCGGGCCAGTTCCGCTCGGGGTTCGCCACGAAGTGGCTGCGCAGCACGGGGTAGTAGTCGGCGAGCCCGGAGGTGTGGCGGCAGAGCTGCTCGAGGGTGATGCCCTCGAGGGTGGGGATGCGATCGACGTAGCGCTCGACCGGGTCGTCGAGCTTCACGGTGCCGTCGTCGACGAGCCGCAGCAGGATCGTGCACGTGATCTCGGTCGTGAGCGTCGTCATGTGGAAGGCGGCCCCGGCGTTCGCCGGCTCGGCCTTCTCGCCGAAGCCGACGGTGCCGGACGCCCCGGTCCACTCCCCCGCCCACGGGGCCCACACTCCGGCGACACCTCCGCTCGATCCGCTGAGCTGCACCGCCTGCTCGAGCAGTGCGTCGAGCTGGCCCGGAAGCTCGCCGGCGAACGCGGCGTCGACGGGTTCGAACTCTTCAGCGGGGTCGATGGTGCCGCTGAAGCATCCGGAGAGGCCCACGGCGAGCGCGGCGATCACGGCGACGACCGGGATGCCCCGCCGCCGCCGATCTGCCCGCAGTCCAGCCACCGAGCCCCCTAGCCGTGTGTCCGTTGCGATTCTAACCCGCACGGGCGGGCGCGCCGCGTCAGCGTGCCGTCGCCTCGATCTCGCGGACCGCGCCGGTCATGAACCGCTCGACGTCGCGATCGACGATGATGTCGTTCGGCCGGAGCGGACGGCTGAGGTAGAGCCCGTCGAGGGAGGTCAGGCGGCTGAGCGCCACGTAGGTCTGCCCGGGACTGAACACGCGCGAGCCGAGGTCGACGATCGCCGAGTCGTAACTGGCGCCCTGCGACTTGTGGATGGTCACCGCCCACGCGAGCCGGAGGGGGAACTGCGTGAATTCCGCGATCACCTGACGCTCGAGCTTCTTTCGTGCGGGGTCCCAGCTGTACTTGTACTTCTCCCACGTGACCGGTTCGACCTCGTGCTCCTCGCCGTCGATCTCGACCCGCACCTCTCGCTTCAGCGAGGTCACGGTGCCGATCGTGCCGTTGACCCAGCGCTGGCCGTCGGGGCCGATCGCGGAGTCGTTGCGAAGGAACATCACCTGCGCGCCGACCTTCAGCTCGAGCCGCTCGTCGGCGGGGAACGCGCGACCGCCGAAGTCGCCGTTCACCTCGGCCTCGTTCGCCTGCGATTGGCCGGGAAGCCGGTGCAGCTGGGTGCGATTGATGCGGTTCACCGTGTCGTTGCGGGTGGCGAGCGTGATCGCCCCGTGCTCGGGCAGCGGCCGGCGGGCGCCCACGCCGTTCAGCACGCCGGCGATCTCGGCGGTCACCCGCCCGTGCCGCACCGCGTTGAGCATGATCTTGAACTCGTCGTCGTGCTGGCGGTGCACCTCGCCGAGTTCGAAGATGCGCAGGTCGACCTCGCGCCACACCTTCGCGTCGAAGAACCACATCGACTCGTAGGTGTCGGTGAAGTACGCTCGCTCGTCGCCGTCGCCTGGAACCGGTGCGAGCTGGTACGGGTCGCCGAACAGCACGACCTGGGCGCCGCCGAACGGCTCGTGCGGCCGCTGCCTCGCCTGTCGCAGGGAGCGGTCCATCGCATCCATCAGGTCGGCGTTCACCATCGAGACCTCGTCGACGACGAGAGTGTCCATCGCGTTCAGGATCTTGCGCACGGTGTCGTTCTGCTCGATCTCGTGGTCGGCGACGACGCCGATCGGCAGCCGGAAGAGCGAGTGGATCGTCTGACCGCCGACGTTCAGTGCCGCGACGCCCGTCGGCGCGCAGATGACGATCTGCTTCTGGGTGTTCCAGTTCAGGTGGTTGAGGAGGGTCGACTTGCCGGTGCCGGCGCGGCCGGTGACGAAGACGTGCTCGCGCGTGCTCTCGATCGCCTGGAACACGGCGGCCTGTTCGCGGCTGAGGGTGACGTTCTGCACTGGATGGCCTTCGAGCGGTGCGAGCGGATGCCGCGGGCGGCCCCCGCGACGGCGCCCTTCGGGCACGCTCCCACTGTAATCGCGACGGGGCGTTCCGGCCCCGGCACCCCGCCCCGCTGGGGATATCTCGCGGGCCGTCGACGGCTCGTGCATAGACTGTGCGGGTGGCGAGTGCGGGCGAGCGTGGTGGTCGGCTGTCCATCCTGGCCGTCGCGGGCTGGGCCGGCCTCGCGGTACTGCTCGTCGGAGCGTTCCTCGCGGCGCTCGGAGCGCTCAACCAGACGATCTACGGCGCCTCGAGCTTCGTCGAGCGCTACCTCGGCGCGATCGCCGACGACGACATCACGGCCGCGGCATCCACCCCCGGTGTCGCGCTCGACGAAGCCGAGCTCGCCGCGCTCGGCCTGCCCGTCGACGTCTCGACCGCGTTGTTCCGATCGGGCGTCGTCGAGGCCGGCCCCGAGGATGTCCGCATCCTGAGCGATGTCGCCGCTGACGACGGCACGCATGCCGTGACGGCCAGCTACCGACTCGACGCCGCGATCGTCGAGACGACGTTCGAGGTGCGTCCGATCGAGCCGCTCTACGGCGTGCTCACCCGGTGGGAGTTCGCAGTCAGCCCGATCTCGGTCATCGACGTGACGGCGGCGCACAATCCGCTCTTCACGGTGGGCTCGCTCACCCTCGACACCCGGGCCAAGAAGACGGGCGACGAGCTCACCGCGTTCAGCCAGGTCACGCCCTACCTCGCGATCGCGCCGGCCGTCTACGAATTCGGCTACACGTCCACGCTCCTCGAGGCGGTGCCCCTGGCCGTCCCGGTCGAACCATCGACGCGGGCGGCCGCGACCGTCGACGCGCAGCCCACCGCCACGTTCGTGGAGCGCGTGCAGGCGAAGGTCGACGAGTACCTGCAGAACTGCACGACTCAGCAGGTGCTGCAGCCGGCCGGATGTCCCTTCGGCGTCGAGATCGACGACCGCGTGCTGGGCGACCCCGTGTGGTCGATCGTGGTGAGCCCGCCCGTGACGCTCACCGCCGGCGAGACCACCTTCGAGATGCCGCCCACCGAGGGGGTCGCGCACGTGTCGGTCGAGGTGCAATCGCTCTTCGACGGCGATATCTCGCAGCTCGAGGAAGACCGTCCGTTCACGCTCGCGCTGAGCGCGACCATCCGCCCAGACGGCAGCATCGCGATCCAGCTGAAGTAGCGGGCGGCCGCGCCGGCGGCGGCCTCCACGAGCGTCGGCGGCCGTCAGCGGCCGTCGCGGTCGGCGATCGCCGCGAGCCTCTCGTTGTACGCCTCGAGCTCGGCGTCGCCGGTGCGGTCGGCGTGCCGATCGCGACGCTTCGACTCCTTCTCGTCGCTGCGCGCCCACTGCACGGCGACCGTGATCGCGAGCGCGACCGTCGGGATCTCCCCGATCGACCAGGCGATGCCGCCGCCGAGCTGCTGGTCGACGAGGGCGTCGGTGCCCCAACCCATCGCGCCGTACCAGTCGGCGAGCAGGAGTCCCGTGCCCGACATGATCGCCAGACCGAAGAACGCGTGGAACGCCATCGTGCCGAGCAGCAGCACGAGCCGGAAGGCGTAGGGAAGCCGGTACGGCACGGGGTCGATGCCGACGAGCGACTGCACGAAGAGGTAGCCGGTGATGAGGAAGTGCACGATCATCCACTCGTGGCCGATGTGGTCGAGCATCGTCCAGCGGAAGAGCGGGGAGTAGTAGAAGACCCAGAGCGAGCCGGCGAAGAGCACTGCAGCGACGATCGGGTTGGCGATGACGGCGGCGAACCTCGAGTGCACGGCGAGCAGGATCCACTCCCGGCCGCCCCGCGAGCCATCCTTCCGCGGTCGGATGGCGCGGGCGGCGAGGGTCACGGGCGCACCCGGCACGAGCAGCACGGGCACCGCCATCGTGAGCACCATGTGCGCGGCCATGTGCGCCGAGAAGAGGTACTGCTCGTACACGTTCACGCCGCCGTTGGTCACGTAGGCGAGCAGCAGCAGGCCCGCGATCCACAGCACCGTGCGATAGGCGGGCCAGCGGTCGCCCCGCTTGCGCAGTCGCATCACGCCGGCGAGGTAGAAGAAGATGCCGAGACCGCACGCGAGCACCCAGATGAGGTCGACGTCCCACTCGGTGAAGTAGCGATACCAGTCGGGCCATGGCGGCAGCGGCTCGCCCGTCAGGATCTCGGCGGGCGTTCGGGCGAGGGAGCCCGTCTCCTCCGAGACCGGGGTCGCGGTGCGCGCGAGTGCGGCGGCGACACCCGAGGCGATCCCCATGAACGCGAGCTCGGCGACGACGAGCACCCAGAAATCGCGCCCGCCCCCCGTGGCAGAGGCCGTCGCGGAACGACCGCCCGACGATGCGGCGCGCGTCTCGGGTGCGCCGGCGCGTGAGATCCGGCCGATGAGGAACCGGCGCTGGACCGCCCCGAAGAACCCGAGCGCGATGAGCGCCGCGACCTTCGCGAGCACGAGCACCCCGTAGGGCGTGCCGAGCTGCTCCCAGGTGCCGATGCGGAGCGCGGCGCTCGCATAGCCCGAGAGCGCGACGACGATGAAGCACACGAGCGCGACCGTCGAGTAGCGTGCGAGCACGACCGGGAGCCGATCGGCACCGAGCTCGGCTCGCAGCAGCACGATCGTGAGGAGCCCGCCGAGCCACATCGCGGCGAACACGAGGTGCAGGCCGAGCGCGGTGATCGCCGCGCTGTGGCCGGCCGCGCCGGCGGCGTGCCCCTGCTGCGCCATCGGCACGAGCGCGGCGACGGCGAGCACGGTGACGAACACGAGCATCGTGTGATTGCGCACCGCGAAGCACAGCACGGTCGTGGCCGCCGCGAGGAGGGTCGTCGTCAGCCATGCCTGGCCGAGCTCGATCGTGGTGACGAACTGGCCGAGCTTCTGGCCGAACGCATCGCTGAAGTCGAGGGGCTCCCCCGTGACCACGAGGAACGTGAAGATGCCGGTGGCGGCACTCGCGACCGTGAGCACGGCAGCGGATGCCGCAGCGACGTCGAGCGCGACGTCGAACTCGCGCCGCTTCGGGGTGAGCGCCCACACGGCGAGCACGAGCGCGCCGATCATGCCGGCCGCCCCGAGGTTCACGACGAGCTTCGAGATGGGAAGCCCGAATCGCGCCACGGGTCCGGGATCCTGGATCGGCAGGGGTGCGGCTCCGCCGCCGTAGGCGAGACCCGCGAACGTCGCGAGGAGCGCGACGGCGAGGAGCACGGCGGGGCCGAGCACGCGAACGGAGCGGGGCACCGAACCAGCCTAGACGGCGCCACCCGGGAGCCCGCCCCGAGCGTTTCGTCGCGGCATCCGCCGGCGTGACGTCGCGTCATCCGTCGGCGTGACGTCGCGGCATCCGTCGGGCTGCTGCCCTCGCCCGTGCGCGCTCGCCTGACGGGAGGAGTTCAGCGCGACGGGAGGATCCGAGCCGCGATCTCGTCCTCCCGCGGTGGGGTTCTCCTCCGCTGCCGGTCACGGGTCGGTGCGACGGGCGGCCGGCGGCTCAGCGCAGGCACGACACGCACGCCAGGCACCCACGCATGACGAAGGGGCGCACGGCCTGCGCCGTACGCCCCTTCGGGAGTCGCGGATGCTTACTTCGCGGCAGCCTTGAGCTTCGAGCCCGCCGAGATCTTGACCGAGTGACCGGCCGGGATGTCGATGGTCGCACCCGTCTGGGGGTTGCGGCCGGTGCGAGCAGCGCGCGAGGTGCGCTCGACGGCGAGCCAGCCCGGGATCGAGACCTTGGTGCCCGAGCCGACCGACTCGGCGAGCGTGTCGAAGAGACCGCCGAGCACGGCGTCGACGGTGGCCTGGCTCTGGCCGGTCGAGGCGGCGATCTTCGCGACGAGCTCGGTCTTGTTCAGCGACTTGTCAGCCATTGAGTGTCCTCCTCGGACTTTCGCTGTTTTCGGTACAGCACTTGTTGAGAACTCGAGAACGATCGTTCAACCGCCCCCGTGGCCGATCGGGCCGCCTCGAATGTAGCAGAGAACCCCGGAAATACGCGGATTTCCGGGTCATTCGGGCACATCGAGCGCGGCGTGTCGCCGGCGATCGACGCTGGTCTCGCAGCGGCGAACGAAGAAGGGCGCCCCTTTCGGGACGCCCCTCTCGGTGAAACCGGGTGCTACCAGCTCGACTTGGTGATGCCGGGCAGCTCGCCACGGTGCGCCATGTCGCGGAAACGCACGCGCGAGATGCCGAACTTCGAGAGGTTGCCTCGGGGGCGACCGTCGATGGCGTCGCGGTTGCGCAGGCGAACCGGCGAAGCGTCGCGGGGAAGCTTCTGCAGGCCCTGGCGGGCGGCCTCGCGGGACTCGTCGGTGCCGTTCGGGTCGACGAGGGCCTTCTTCAGTTCGAGGCGCTTCGCGGCGTAGCGCTCCACGATCTCCTGGCGCTGGTTGTTGCGCGCGATCTTGCTCTTCTTCGCCATGTCTTAGCGCTCCTCTCGGAAGTCGACGTGCTTGCGCACCACGGGGTCGTACTTCTTGAGCACGAGACGGTCGGGGTCGTTGCGACGGTTCTTGCGGGTCACGTAGGTGTACCCGGTGCCGGCCGTCGAACGGAGCTTGATGATGGGGCGGATGTCCTGCTGCTTGGCCATTAGAGCTTCACCCCACGTGCCTGGATGTCCTTGATGACTGCTTCGATGCCACGGGCGTCGATCACCTTGATGCCCTTGGCGGACACGTTGAGGGTGACGTTACGACGCAGCGAGGGCACGTAGTAGGTCTTCTTCTGCACGTTCGGGTCGAAGCGACGCTTCGTCCGGCGGTGCGAGTGCGAGATGTTGTGTCCGAAGCCGGGAACGGCTCCGGTCACCTGGCACACTGCTGCCATTGGTGTACTTCCTTCATCATTACGACGGAGCATGCTCCGCCTGGGCTACCGCGGGGCGAGCGCCCCACCCAAGGTCACTTGTCGGCATGCCAGGTTCGGATCGCCAGGCGTCTGAACGGCACACAAAGAAGCGCAGCATTGCTGCACAACCTGTTCATCGTACCCGATGCCGGGCCCGAAGTCACTTCGGCCGGGTGACGGCGATCAGTTGCGGTCGGATGCCGCGAGCTTCGTGCAGTTCGCACAGAGTCCGAACACGTCGACGACATGGGCGGCGCCCGTGAAGCCGTGCTCGGCCGCGACGCGCTTCGCCCACGCCTCGACCTCGTCGGCGGCGATCTCGACGGTGAGCCCGCAGTTTCGACAGATCAGGTGGTGGTGGTGCCCGGTGGTGCTGCACGCACGGTAGAGCGCCTCGCCCTCGGGAGACTGGAGCGAGTCGGCCTCGCCGTTCGCGGCGAGGTCGCCGAGGGCACGATAGACCGTCGCCAGGCCGATGGGCGATCCGCTCGCGTGCAGCGAGGAGTGCAGGGCCTGCGCGCTGATGAAGCCCTCGGTGTCGTCGAGTGCTTCACGAACGGCCTCGCGCTGCCAGGTGTTGCGTTTCATGCGATTCGTGCGTCCTCTGCGGTCTCCACGGGGATGGAGGCTCGATTCCACGGTACTGCGCGAACCTTGGAGATTCCCAGCGCGATGAGGAAGAACGCGGTCGCCGCGAGCGCGATCGACGGGCCTGCCGCAACCGCGAACGCGCGGGAGACGAGCACCCCCACGACCCCCGACGCGGCCCCGATGACGGGCGCCGCGAACAGGATGCCGCGATACGTCGGTACGACGAGCCGGGCGCCGGCCGCCGGTGCGGCGATGAGCGCGATCGCGAGGATGGCGCCGACCGCGGGCAGTGCGCTCACGACGGTCGCAGCGGTGAGGGCGAGCACGAGCAGTTCCACGGGCCACTCGCGATAGCCGACGGCGCGGTACCCCCTCGGGTCGAACGTCGAGAAGGCGATCTCCTTGCCGAAGATCGCGACGGCGACGACCGCGACGACCGCGACGGATGCCGCGAGCACGATGTCGCCGTCGCTCACCGTGAGGATCGACCCCACGAGCAGCGACTCCGCGCGCACCGGAAGGCCGGGCAGCATCGCCTGGAGGATCGCGCCGGCGGCGAATCCGCCGGTGAGCACGATGCCCGCCGCCACCTGCGCGCCCTGGCGGCGCACGCGCGCGATGCCGGCCATGATCGCGACGAGCACCACGGATGCCGCCGCGGCGCCAAGCGGCACGCTGACACCGAGCGCAGCCGCCGCGACCGCGCCCGGGTAGGTCCCGTGCGTGAGCGCCTGCGCGAAGAAGGTTCTGCGCCGGAGCACGACGAGGGCGCCGACGAAGCCGGCACCGGCGCCGATGACGATCGCCGCGATGAGTGCGCGCTCGAAGTAGCCCATCAGCGCCCCTCCCCCACGGGCCGTCGGCGCCGCATCGCACCGGCGGAGACGAGCAGCACGATGCCGTACAGCGCGACGAAGGCGGCGACGACCGTACTGCCGGCGGGCAGGTCGACGCCGGCGCCGGTCGACGCGGCGTAGCCGCCGGCGAGCCCGAGCCATGCGGCGACCGCGGCGAATCCGGCGGCGACCGGGAAGAGGAGCCACAGGCGCTGCGTCATGAGCCGCGCCGAGGCGCCCGGCACGATGAGCAGGGCGAGCACGAGCAGCGTGCCGACCGTGCTCGCTGCCGCGACCACGACGAGTGCGACGGCCCCGTTCAGCGTCAGGTCGAGCACGAATGCGGAGTCGCCGGTCGCTCGGCTGCCGCGCGGATCGAACGCGCGATACACCTGCTGCTTGAGCGTCAGCACGACCGCGAGCACGGCGATGACGCAGACGACGACGAGCGGGAGCACCTCGGCGGGCGGAATGGTGAGCACGCGCCCGAAGAGCAGCGCCTCGAGTTCGCCCGCATAGTCGTCGCTCCTCGAGACGACGATCACGCCGATGCTGAACGTCGCCGTCAGCACGATCGCGATCGCGGCATCCGAGGTGACCCCGGCGCGATGCAGCGAGGTGAGCACGAGTGCGGCAGTCAGCGCGGCGACGGCCGCGCCGGGGAGGAGGCCCGACGTGCCGGCCGCGGCGAGGCCGATGGCGAGGCCCGGGAAGACGGCGTGGGTGAGCCCGTCGCTGATGAACTCGAGCGCGCGCAGGTTCACGAGCACGCCGACCACGCCGGCGACGATGGCGAGCACGAGCATCACGAGCAGTGCCCTCGACATGAAGGGGAGGGCGAAGGCGCCGATCAGGGCGTCCCACACGCTCATTCGCCGCCCCTCCCCCGCCGCCGAGGCGAGCGGACGGATCGGCATGCCACTCGCGGCATCAATGCCCCTCGTGGCCGGGCACGACGAGCGTGTGCTCGTCGAGCTCGACCTCCACGCCGTCGAAGCACTCCTGCACGTTGCCGAGGGTGAGCACGTCGTCGACCGGCCCGAAGGCGAGTTGCGTGCGATTGACGAGCACGACGGCGTCGCAGACCACCTTGGCCAGATCGAGGTCGTGCGTCGAGACGAGCACCGCGACGCCTCTGCCCTTCAGCTCCTGGAGCGTCGCGATGAGGGCGTCGCGATTCTGCTGGTCGAGTCCGTTGAACGGCTCATCGAGCAGCAGCAGCCTGGGGTCGGAGGCGAGCGCCCGCGCGAGCAGTCCGCGCTGTCGTTGTCCGCCCGAGAGCTCGCCGAATCGGCGCTTCGCAAGCTCGGTGAGGCCGACCGTGTCGAGCGCGCGGCGCACCGCTTCGCGATCGGCGCGCCCGGGCCAGCGGAGGAAACCCAGGCGCCGGTAGCGGCCCTGCATGACCACCTGCTCGAGGCTGATCGGGAAGTCGGGGTCGAGCTCAGCCGATTGAGGCAGGAACCCGATCATGCCGCGAGCGGCATGATTTTGGGTCGTCGGCGCGGATGAGGCATCCGTCGCCTGCTGTTCGTAGTGCACCGTGCCGGCCGTGAGCGGCACCAGGCCGAGCAGACCGTTGAGGAGCGTCGACTTGCCGGCGCCGTTCGGACCGATGAGCGCCACCGCCTGGCCCGGCGCGATCGACAGGTCGAGCTCGCTGATGCCTCCTCCACCGGGATGCGTGAAGGCAGCGCCGTCGAGCCGCAGCACCGGAGAGTCGGTCATTCCGTCATCCTTGCAGCACGTCGGGGAGCGCGGAAGGCTCGACCCCCCACGACTCGAGGATCAGCCGGACGTTGTGCTCCTGGCTGCCGAGGTAGGTGTCGCCGTCGGATCCCGCCGCCCCGAGCGCGTCGCCGTAGAGGGCGTCGTCGCCGGAGTAGACGATCACGCCGGCCTCGCTGGCGATCGTCTCGGCAGTCTTCGGCGAGATCGAGGCCTCGGAGAACACCGCCTTGACTCCCGTCGCACGGATCTTCGCGACGAGCTCGTCGATCTCGGCGGCGCTCGGCTCGGCGTTGTCGTCGAAGCTCGGGATGACGCTGCCCACGAAGGTGATGTCGTACGCATCGACGAAGTAGGTGAAGGCGTCGTGGTTCGTCACGAGCAGTCGCTGCTCGACCGGCACGGTCGACACGTTCTGCTCGATCCACGAATCGAGGGCGTCGAGCTTGGCGAGGTAGGCCTCTTCGTTCGTCTCGAGCGCGGCGGCATCGACGCCCGCGACGTCGGCGAGGCCGTCGGCGATGTTCTCGACCATGTGCTCGGCGAGCTCGGGATCGGTCCAGATGTGCGGGTTGCCCTCGCCGTGCTCGTGCTCGTGCTCGGCATGGTCGTCCGCCGCGTCGTCGTGCGCGTCGGGCTCGGCGGTTCCGCCCGCCTCGGCGGTCGCCTCCGCTTCGTCGTCGTGGGTGCCGGCAGCATCGTCGTGCTCGTCATGCTCCTCGGTGCCGAACAGTTCGATGCCCGTGCTCGCGTCGATGAGCACGCCGTCGAAGCCGGAGGCGCTCACTGCGTCGTCGAGCCACGACTCGAGGCCGGCGCCGTTGACGACGAGCGCGTCGGCCTCGCCGAGGGCGGCGAGCTGCGCCGCCGAAGGGTCGAAGCTGTGCGCGCTCTGAGCGGGCGTGAGGAGCTGCGTCACCACGGCCGTCTCCCCCAGGAGTTCGCGGGTGAAGTCGCCGACCTGGGTGGTGGTGGCGACGATCTTCGGGCCGCCGTTCGAGCCGCTGTCGGATGCCGCCGGGCTCGCGCACGAGGCCAGTGCGAGCGCGCTTGCCGCCGCGAGTGCGCCCGTGGCGAGGACGGTGCGGACGCGACGGGAGGACGACATGACTCGGGTGACCATGTCTCGACGATAGTCTTTATTGATAATGATTGTCAAAACCATGAACGCTGGGACCTCACGATGCAATGCAACCCGATCGGACGCGGGACATTCCGCGTCACGCTGTGGATGACTTCTGGCGTGTGTCGGACCTTCGTGCGACCATGAGGCACGTGGATACGACGACGGCATTGATCACGTTGCATCCGTTCACCGTCGCCGATGCCGAGCGCGTGCTGTCGGGGGCGGTCGACCCGAACGACGGGTGGGAGGGCGGGTACGCCTTCACCGACGAACCCGAACTGCTGAGCGAGTACGTGCGGGCGGTGCGCGAGACCGGCGATCCGGCGCCGTTCGGCCCCTATCTCGTACGTCGGGCGGCTGACGGTGCCACCATCGGCGGCATCAACCTCTTCGGCCCTTCCGATGCCGACGTCGACGGTGTCGTCGAGTTCGCATTCGGTCTCGTACCGGCGGTGCGCGGTCAGGGCCTCGCGCTGTATGCGGTGCTCGAGACGCTCGACCTCGCGAGATCCGCTGGCGCGACCTTCGCGCGAGCCGAAACCGAGGTGTCGAACCTCCCCGCGAGACGCACGCTCGAGAACGCCGGGCTGGTCGAGATTCGCCGCAGGGCCGACTCGGTCACCTACGAGATCCGACTGTAGCGGCGCCGACTCCACGGTCCGCGAGGGTGGAAGCGTCCGCCTCGGGCGGCACGCCGCCCAGCTAGCTCATGCGCATCGCGTGCGATGCGGAGCGATCCTGGGATTCGGCAAGCACGAGCGCGTCGAGCAGCTCACCCGAGTTCGAGACCCATCCGAGAAGTGCCTGAACGGCCAGCAGCGACGCCTCGTGATTGCTGCGTGACAGACCGTCTCCGATCGGTTCCGCTGCACAGTCGGCCAGCAGGAGGCAGGTGTAATCGCGATACATGGCATCGCGGATGGTCGACTCGACGCAGATGCTCGTCGTGCAGCCCGTGAAGATGAGGGTCGAGATCGAGTGGCTCTTGAGGATCCGGTCGAGATCGGTGCCGTAGAAGCCGCTGAATCTGCTCTTGTACACCACGGCGTCCGATTCCTGTGGTACGAGTGCGGGCACGATGTCGGTGTTCCAGGTGTCCCGGATCAGAACCCGGGATGGTCGGCCGTCCGGCGCAGTCACTTCCTCGCCGATCGCCTTCAATTGCGCGTGCTTGAGCCAGTTCGGAGAGTCCGGTGCGCCCGCGTCGGACAGGTCGGGCCGGAACCCCATCTTCAGATAGACGATCTTCATCCCGGCTTGCCGTGCGGCGAGGAGAACATCCGCGATGCGCGGAACGACGGCCTCGATCCCGGAGATATCGACGCCGCCCAGATCGAAGAATCCGCCCGGCGAGCCGAAGTCGTTCTGCATGTCGACGACGATGACGGCACTTCGGGCCGCTTCGATGACGAGATCGTGCGGTGCGGACTTCACGATGACCGATGGCGACATGGCATCCTCCGCTCCGTCGCGTCGGGGCGAGTCTAATCCTCGCTCCCGGAACCTGCTACGACCGGACGGTGCCGGATCTCCGGCGATCGACTCACTCGAGCAGGAGCGCCGGCTCCTCGATGATCGACGCGACGTCCGCCAGGAAGCGCGATGCGACGTCCCCGTCGACCACGCGGTGATCGAACGACGCCCCGATCGTCGTCACGAAGCGCGGACGCACCTCGCCGTCGACCACCCACGGCTTCTGCTTGATCGTGCCGAGCGCGACGATCGCGACCTCGCCGGGATTGAGGATCGGAGTGCCCGTGTCCATCCCGAAGACGCCGATGTTCGTGATCGTGATGGTGCCGCCCTGCATCTCGGCGGGCTGGGTCTTGCCCTCGCGCGCGGTGCGGGTGAGCTGCTCCAGCGCGGTCGCGAGCTCGAGCATCGACATCGACTGCGCTTCCTTGACGTTCGGCACGATGAGCCCGCGAGGAGTCGCCGCGGCGACCCCGAGGTTCACGTAGTGCTTGACGATGATCTCCTCGTCGGTCCACTGCGCGTTCACGGTGGGGTTGCGGCGAACCGCCCAGATCATGGCCTTGGCCATGACCAGGAGCGGTGAGACCCGCACGCCGGCGTAGTCGGTCGATGCCTTCAGTCGGGTGACGTACTCCATCGTGCGCGTGGCATCGACATCGACGAACACGCTCACATGCGGTGCGGAGTATGCGCTCTGCACCATGGCGTTCGCGATGGCCTTCCGCACGCCCTTCACGGGAACGCGGTCTTCGCGGCCCTCGGGCCACTCGGGAGTCTCGATGTTGCGGAAGACGCTCGCCTGGCTGGCCGCTCGCACGACGTCGTCGCGGGTGATGTCGCCGATCGGGCCGGTCGGAGCGACGCGGGAGAGGTCGACTCCGAGGTCTTTCGCAAGCTTGCGGATCGGGGGCTTGGCGATGACCGGGACGCGCAACTCTCCTCGTGATGCCGTCGGAGGAATATTCCGCGACACCGCCGGTGCCGCCGGGGCCGAGGGAGCGGCAGCTGCCGGTGCCGGTGCCGGTGCGGCGGCGAGATTCTCGTGCGCGCCGCCGGGGGAAGGATGCCGCCGCCGCCGCGTCGCCGCAGGGCCGCTCGATCCATGACCGACGAGCACGGCGCCGCCTCCGTCCGACGAGGCGGGCGCATGGGAGGCGACGGTCGCGGGTGACGCGGCAGGCGCAGCCTGGGCGGTGGAGGGTCCGGGAACCGCGGGGGAGGCGGGCGGCGCCGCTGCCGGCGCCGGGGCAGCGGCATCCGCACCCGGAGCGTCCGTTGCGATGACGAGGATGGGCGTTCCGACATCGACGGTCGCGCCCTCGTCGACGAGCAGTTCGGAGACGACGCCCTCGAACGCGCTCGGCAGTTCCACGAGCGATTTGGCGGTCTCGATCTCGACGAACACCTGGTCGAGCGCGATGCGGTCACCCGGGGCCACGCGCCACTGCACGATCTCGGCCTCGGTCAGTCCTTCGCCGACATCGGGGAGGGGGAATCGGATCTCGCTCATACTCTTTACCCTCGCAGTCGATCTATGCCGTTGTCGTCATGTCATCGGGCGCGGCGGACGCGTCAGTACGCCAGCGCCCGGTCGACGGCCTCGAGCACCCGGTCGGGGCTCGGCAGGTATTCGGCCTCAAGGGCCGCCGGCGGGAACGGGGTGTCGAAGCTCGAGACCCGGAGCACCGGCGCCTCGAGCGAGTAGAACGCCCGTTCGGCGACGGTCGCCGCGATCTCGGAGCCGATGCTCACGAAGCCGTACGCCTCCTGCGCGACGACGAGTCGCCCTGTGCGGTGCACCGAATCGAGCAGCGGTCCGTAGTCGATGGGGGAGAGCGAGCGCAGGTCGACGACCTCGAGGCTCCTGCCCTCGGCCGCGGCGATGTCGGCGGCCTGGAGCAGCGTCGAGATCATGGCGCCGTGACCGACGACCGTGACATCCGTGCCCTGCCGGATGACTCGGCTCGCGTGCAGCGGCATGCCCGAGTGATCGTGGTCGACCGGACCCTTCGGCCAGTAGCGACTCTTCGGCTCCAAGAAGAGCACGGGGTCGTCGGAGGCGATCGCCTCCTGGATCATCCAGTACGCATCGTGCGGGCTCGACGGGCTCACGACCCGGAGGCCGGGAGTGTGCGCGAAGTACGCCTCCGGGCTCTCCTGGTGATGCTCGATCGAGCCGATGTGGCCGCCGTAGGGGACCCGGATGACGACCGGCATCGACACGGTGCCGTCGTGCCGCACGGTCTGCCGGGCGAGCTGCGTCGTGATCTGGTCGAAGGCGGGGAAGATGAAGCCGTCGAACTGGATCTCGGCGACGGGACGGTATCCGCGCATCGCCAGCCCGATGGCCGCGCCGACGATTCCGGATTCGGCGAGCGGAGTGTCGAGCACCCGCCTGTCGCCGAACTCGGCCTGCAGACCCTCGGTCACACGGAAGACCCCGCCCAGGGGACCGATGTCCTCGCCCATGAGCAGCACCTTGTCGTCGGCACGCATCGCGGCCCGAAGGCCCGCGGTGATCGCCTTCGCCATCGAGAGCGTCTGCACGCCGCGAACGCCCTCGTCGGCGACGGGCGCTGATGCGGTCGTCTCGGTCGACCGGGCAGCCACGGCGGCGTCCGTCACGAACTGCTCCTCTTCCGTTCGGGCGCTCATGCCGCGCCTCCCTCGAAGCCGGATTCGTACGCCTCGAGCCAGGCCGATTGCTCGGCCATGAGCGGATGCGGCTCGCTGTAGACGTGGGCGAAGATCTTCTCACGAGTCGGCGCGGTGAGCTCGAGCGCCCGCCGGCGCACGTCGGCCGCGACATCCGCCGCTTCGGCATCGACACCGTCGAAGAAGGCGGCGGACGCTCCGCGGCTCTCGAGCCACGCGCGGTAGCGCGTGATCGGGTCGCGCTCGGCCCAGTACGCGACCTCGGCGTCGGTGCGGTACTTCGTCGGATCGTCGGCCGTGGTGTGGGCGCCCATGCGATAGGTCAGGGCCTCGATGAGACTCGGGCCCTCGCCGGCGCGCGCCTCCTCGAGCGACTGTCGCGTGACGGCGTAGCTCACGAGCACGTCGTTGCCGTCGATGCGCACGCCCGGCATGCCGAAGCCCCCGGCGCGGAGCGAGAGCGGGCTGCGCGACTGGCGCGAGACGGGGACCGAGATCGCCCATTGGTTGTTCTGGATGAAGAACACCTGCGGGGTCTGGTAGCTCGAGGCGAACACGAGGGCCTCGCTCGCATCGCCCTGCGAGGTGGCGCCGTCGCCGTAGTACACGAGCACGGCCGTATCGGTGTCGGGGTCGCCCGTACCGGCGAGGCCATCGAACTGGATGCCCATCGCGTACCCGGTCGCGTGCAGGGTCTGGGACGCGAGCACGAGCGTGTAGAGGTGGAAGTTGCCGTTCTCGGCGGGGTTCCAGCCACCCAGGGTGGCTCCGCGGAGGAGCGAGAGGATGTTGACGGGATCGAGTCCGCGGATCATGCCGACGATGTGCTCGCGGTACGACGGGAAGATGTGGTCCTGCGGCCGGGCGGCGTGAGCCGAACCGACCTGGGCCGCCTCCTGCCCGTGACTCGGCACCCAGAGTGCGAGTTGCCCCTGGCGCTGGAGGTTCGCCCCGGCGAGGTCGATGCGACGTGAGACGGCCATGTCGCGGTAGAACCGCTCGAGCGTCTCGTCGGGCAGCGCCTCGACGAGGGGCAGGTAGGGCTCGGCCTCGGGGGTCGGCCGCAGCTCTCCGGTCGGGGTCAGGAGTTGGACCGTCGGCGCGGTGAAGTCTCTCTCGCGGGCTGCCACCGTTCCACGCTAGCGGCTAGATCGGGTGCGTGTCTTGTGAGGCCGGAACAAGCTCCCCGAGAATCCTGAGAAGGGTATCGACAGATTCCGGCTCGCCGACGGAGATGCGGATTCCCTCGGGCGGAAATGCCCTCGTGACCAGCCCCGCATCGAAGAGACGGTCGGCGACCGCCGCCGTGGTCTCTCCGGTGGGCAGCCAGACGAAATTGCCGTGGGCCTTCGGAACGGGCCACCCCTGGGACACGAGCGCATCGCGCAGCGCATCGCGACGCTGCGTGATCGTCTCGACCCTGGCGAGCAGCTCCGACTCGGCGGCGGGCTCGAGCGAGGCGAGAGCGGCGGCGGTCGACGCGGCGGTGACGCCCAGCGGGATCGCGGTCGCGCGCGCCGCGTCGAGTACCGCAACGGGGCCGATCGCGTACCCGACGCGAAGGCCCGCGAGTCCGTACGCCTTCGAGAAGGTGCGCAGGATCACGAGATTCGGGTGACGACCGATGAGGGTGCGGCCGTCGACGGATGCCGCGTCGCGGACGAACTCGATGTACGCCTCGTCGAGCAGCACGAGCACGTCGCCGGGCACGCGCGTCATGAACGCGTCGAACTCGGCGGCCGTGACGATCATGCCCGTCGGGTTGTTCGGCGAGCAGACGATCACGACCCGTGTGCGATCGGTGATCGCCGCCGCCATCGCGTCGAGGTCGTGCCCGTGATCGGGACGATTGGGCACCCGCACGCTCGTCGCCCCGGCCACGGTGGCGAGTCCGGGGTACGCCTCGAACGAGCGCCACGAGTAGACGACCTCTTCGCCCTGGGCCGTCGCCGCGGCGATGAACTGGGCGAGCAGCGACACGGAGCCCGCGCCGACGAGCACCTCGTCGGCGGTGACGTCGAATCGCTCGGCGAGCCGTTCGCGCAGCACGAGCGCCGTCGCATCGGGATACCGGTTGATCTCGCGAGCCGTTGCCGCGACGGCGTCGACGACACCAGGCAGGGGCGGGAAGGGGTTCTCGTTGCTCGAGAGCTTGAAGCCGTCGACGGGAGCCGGCCGCCCCTGTCGGTACGGGGGAAGGGCGGCGATCTCGGGGCGCAGGCGAACGCGCGCCCCCGTGGGCTCCGGTGCGGTCACGGATTCCACCGTACCCCTTCGCTCCCACCGCGCGTTCTGCCAGAGTGGGGAGCATGCGGTTCATCGTCAAGGTCATCGTCGTGGCGTTCGCCCTCTGGCTCACAACGCTCATCGTCTCGGGTGTCAGGGTCGTGCCGTACGAGGAGACGACGGTGGCGACGGTGCTCACCTACCTCCTGATCGCGGTGATCTTCGGAGTGGTGAACGCGATCGTCGGCACGTTCATCCGAATCGTCGCCTTTCCGCTCTACGTGCTCACGCTCGGGCTCATCTCCTTCATCGTCAACGGACTGCTCCTGCTGCTCGTCGCATGGATCAGCGACCTCATGGGCTTCGGGCTCGTCGTCGACGGGTTCTGGTGGGGCGTGCTCGGTGCGCTCGTACTCGGTCTGATCAACTGGCTCATCGGGCTCATCGTGCGCCCGTCGGCTCGGGACTGACGACCCGGGTCGCGACCCACTCGCTGCGCTGGCCCGCGCCGCCGCCCGTGATCTCGGCGACGAGAGAACGGAAGGCGGCGAGCCGCGCCTCCTCCGATTCGTCGATGAGCGCGGCCGTCTCGCGATAGGCCGAGAGCTCATGCGCCGGGAGCACGCCCTCGTACTCCCGACCGGGCGCGAGCACGCTGCGTGACACCGTGAGTCGGTCGGGCGACGGCTGCCCCGCTCCGCCGGATGCGGGCACGAGGTCCTCGTCGTGCTCGACCGAGAGCACGCTCACCCCGTCGCGTGAGCAGGCTGACGCGACCGGCCCGCCGAGGTTCACGGCGCCCACCACGTTGAGCCCGGGGTCGGCGGCGAGGTTCGCGGCCACTATGCCACCGCCGGAGTAGCCGACGGGCAGTACCGGGTCGCCCGGCTGCACCCCGGCGGCGTGCATCGCCTCGCGAACGGCGCGTTCGCCGGCGCCCGATCCACCGCCCGCGAGCTGCAGTGCGTCGAGTTCGGATCGAGCCGCGACGCCATGGACGTTCGAGGTCATGTCGAAGGGCTGCCGATCGCCCACGAGACCGGCGTCGACCGTTCCGCTCACGTAGACGATCCAGCGGGGATCGTCGACCCCGCCGTAGCGCTCGATCCGGATCTGCGCACCGTCGGCCCCGTTCGATGGCACTCGCTCGGCGAGATCGCCGACGCCGTTCGGCGCGTCGACGGCGCGTGTCGCCGCACGCTCGACACGCACGGGGCCCTCGACGAGCAGGCGACTGCCGAGAAGGCCCGCGCCGCCCGCGAGGCCGAGCAGCACCGACGCGCTCTCGGGCGCACCGACGCCGCTGCCGAGCGTTGCGACGACCGGCGATGGCAGAGGGACGTGGAGGGCGCCGGCCGTGAACTCGTCGGCGTGATCGGCCGCCAGTCGCACGAGTCGCACGAACGCCGGGTCGGACAGCATGCCGCGGTGCTCGCCGAGCCATCGTTCGAGCGGTGTCGCTCCGAGCCCGGCGCCGCGCCAGAGCGCCGCCGCCGCCGCGTTGGCCGCCGCCGCGAGGACCCCTCCGGCGAGGAGGGCCGGCGCCGCGCCGCCGAGCCAGTGCCCCCCGATGCTCGCCCCGAGTCTCCAGAGTCCGTCGATGAATCGCTCGGTCGCGCCGTAGCGCTCGGCCGCGGCTCCGAGGCCCGCCTGCAGCGACTCGGCCAGCTCGCGCGCCCGGCGCAGTTCGCGCTCGGCGTGCTCGAGGGCGATCGTCGGCGATCCCGACTCCCACATGCCGGTGCCCGCCGGCAGTGGCAGCGACCCGAGGTCGCGGCCGATCACGACAACGCTCCGGATCCACCCGTCGATGACGCACGTCGCAGCGCCGAGCCGCGCGGCGTCGACGAAGAGCTCGTCGACCGCGACCGTGGACGTTCCAGCCGCTCCAGTGCCTCCGCCCGCCCCGACGGCGGAGATCGTCAACTCGTCGCTCACGGTGGTGGACCGCCGGCCTGCGCGAGCCGCGCCTCGAACTGCGCGCGCATGCGCGCCAGGCAGCGCTCGAGCGACTCCTCGGCCCGTTCGATGGCGTCGCGCGAGGAGATGACGATCGACTGCAACTCGGCGAGGCGTTCGCAGTAGCGATCGGCTGCAGTGGAGCGCCACGCGCCGCTCGGCGGCGGGATGAGCCTCGATCCGTTGCACCAGACCTCCTCGCGAAGCGAACGCAGCATCGCGAGGCGACGCTCTGCCTCGGCGATCGACTCGGCCGTGACATACCCGCGGCCGTTCAGCAGCTCGGTGAGGTGATCGAAGTCGGACATGCGACGAGCCTCGCCCGCAGGGCCGGCCGACGACACCGTGCTCGCGGCATCCGTGCACCGCTCGCGGGCCGGTGCCGTTGGGGAGGAGGAGCCGTGGCCCTCAGTCGAGCAGCACCTGTTCGAGCACCACGGCGCCGAAGCGGCCGAACGAGCTCGCCGGGTCGGCGACGTCGACGACGGCCGATCCGATGACGAGCGCCCAGCCGCGCGCGCGATCCCAGGTCGCGGCATCCGTCGGTCGTCGTCGTTCCACCTCGGCGCGGAAGACCCTCCGCGCTCCGGCGTCGAACGTCAACCAGGCGGTCGCCAGGTCGGTCGCGGGATCGCCCGAGGTGAGATCGCCGAAATCGACGACCCCGGCGAGCCCTCCGTCGGGCCCGAGCAGCAGGTTCGCGGGGTGCAGGTCGCCGTGCAGCCAGAGCGCAGGGCCGGACCAGGCGGATGCCGCGAGCGCTCGTTCCCACACCGACTCGAGCCGCCGCGCCTCCCGCGCCTTCCCACTCGCGAGCCGAGCGCGGACGTCGGTGTCGCGCGCCGCGAGCGGCACCCCTCGATAGGGGTTCGCCGGGGCGTCGGTGGGCGCGGGGATCCCGAGCGCGGTGACGAAGGCCGCGAGGGCGGATGCGGCATCCGACCGCTCGACGAGGTCGACCTCGACCGCGGTGCGTCCGTCGAGCCACGGCACGATGCTCCATGGCGCCTCGTAGCCGAGCGCCGGGTCGGGACGGCCGTTGCGCACGGGCGCGGGGATCGGCACCGGCAGTCTCGCGGCGAGCCCGCCGAGCCAGCGCTGCTCGTTCCACATGAGCTCGACGGCCGCGGCGCGCCGCGGCATCCGCACCGCCCACGCCGAGCCGAGGCGGAACATCGCGTTGTCCCAGCCGCTCGCGACGAGCCGCACGTCGCCCGCGAGGTCGGGATGCTGCGCGGCCACGAGCCGCGACACGAGCGCCGCGTCGACGTGGAACTCGGCGGGTGGCGCGTCCGTCATCGTCGTCCTCCTCCTCGCAGCGCAGCCAGCGTAACGAAGCGTCCCCCGTTTGCGTGCTGTACGAGGTCGCGTTCTCGTCCACAATGGGAGCATGACGCGAGCGGAACCCGCGGGGGACGCCGCGCAGCTCTTCCGAGTGTCGTTCGTGTGCACCGGCAACATCTGCAGGTCTCCGATGGCCGAGGTCGTGCTGCGCTCCCTGGCCGAACGTGCCGGGCTCGGCGATCGCCTCGCGATCGAGTCGGCGGCGACCGGCGACTGGCATGTCGGGGAGCAGGCCGACCGGCGCACGATCGAGGCCCTCGAGCGGGCTGGGTACGACGGCTCCCGCCACCGCGCACGCCAGTTCGAGCCGGCCGACTTCCCCGAGCTCGACCTCATCGTCGCGTTCGACCGCGGGCAGGCGCGGATCCTGCGGAACTGGGCGCCGTCGTCGCTCGAGCAGGACAAGGTGCGGCTGCTGCTCGAATTCGACCCGGAGCTCGCGGCCCTGCAGGACGTTCCCGACCCCTATTACTCGGATGCCGCGACCTTCGATCGAGTTCTTGGGATGATAGAGCGGTCGACTCAGGCGCTCTTCCGCCAACTCGCCCCCGCACTCAGACAAGGAATCCGATGACTTCGCTGCCTCCCCAGCCGCTCAGCCCGCTCGACGGACGGTACCGCGGCGCGGTCGGGGGGCTCGGCGAGCACCTGTCGGAGGCGGGACTCAATCGCGCCCGCGTGCAGGTCGAGGTCGAGTGGCTCATCGCCCAGACCGACCGCGGGTTCTTCGGCTCGTCGCCGCTCTCGGCCGAGCAGCAGGCGCAGCTGCGGGCGATCGTGACCGACTTCGGCCAGGGCGACATCGACGAGCTCGCGACGCTCGAGGCGACGACGCGGCACGACGTCAAGGCCGTCGAGTACTACGTGCGACGCCGGCTCGAGCAGCTCGGCCTCGACTCGATCGCCGAGCTCACGCACTTCGCATGCACGAGCGAAGACATCAACAACCTCTCCTACGCGATCACGGTGCGCGATGCGGTGAGGGAGGTGTGGCTGCCGAAGTACCGCGGAGTGATCGACACCCTCGCCGCCCTCGCCGCGGAGCACCGCGACGCGGCGATGCTCTCGCGAACGCATGGGCAGCCGGCCACCCCGACGACGATGGGCAAGGAGCTCGCGGTCTTCGCGCATCGCCTGTCGCGCATCGCCGAGCAGATCGAGGCGACCGAGTACCTCGGCAAGTTCTCGGGCGCGACCGGCACGTTCTCGGCGCACGTGGTCGCGGCTCCGGATGTCGCGTGGCCCGACGTCTCCCGCGAGTTCGTCGAGTCGCTCGGCCTCACCTGGAACCCCCTCACGACCCAGATCGAATCGCACGACTGGCAGGCCGAGCTCTACGCGCGCATCTCGCACGCGAACCGGGTGCTGCACAATCTCGCGACCGACATCTGGACGTACATCTCCCTCGGCTACTTCCGCCAGATCCCGGCCGCGGGTGCGACCGGCTCCTCGACGATGCCGCACAAGGTCAACCCGATCCGCTTCGAGAACGCCGAGGCGAACCTCGAGCTCTCCTCCGCGGTGCTCGACTCGCTCGCCGCCACGCTCGTGACGAGCCGGCTGCAGCGCGACCTCACCGACTCGAGCGCCCAGCGCAACATCGGCGTGGGCTTCGGTCACTCGCTCCTCGCGCTCGACAACATTCGACGCGGTCTCGGCGAGATCGACCTCGACGAGGACCTGCTCGCCGCCGACCTCGACGGGAACTGGGAGGTGCTCGGCGAGGCGATCCAGACGGTCATCCGCGCCGAGGTCGTCGCCGGTCGTTCGACCATCGCCGACCCCTATGCGCTGCTCAAGGAGCTGACCCGCGGCAAGCGCGTCGGCGCGGCCGAGCTCGCGGCATTCGTCGAGGGCCTCGAGATCGGGGATGCCGCGAAGCAGCGGCTGCTCGCGCTGACGCCGGGCACCTACACGGGCCTCGCCTCGGCGCTCGTCGACCGGCTCGACTGAGCCGGTCGGGCGGCGGCGGCCGAGTCGGGCCGTCACTCGGCCGTGATCGGCTCGCTGTACCTGATGCTCGGCGCCTGCATCGCGCCGTCCTCGAACCTGACGGTGCAGCGGAACCGGATGCGTCGCTCCGTCCCGTCGCCGTCCTGCTCATCGAAGGCGACGTCGCCTCTCGCGAGGTACACGTCCGGTTCGGTGGAGGTCACGCCGTCGTCGTAGAACGAGAGCTCGCGCACCTCCATGTCGTGAGCTTCGAGTTCGGCGAGCGCGCCCGAGCGGCACACCGCCTCGGTCGCCGCAGCGGGGTCGGCCGATCGCGACGGCAGGGCCGCGACGGCGATCGCAGCCGCCACCGCGACGATGAGCACGACGGGAACGACGATGCGCGCCCACAACGGCACGCGCGCCAACCACCCCGCCGGCCGCTCCGTCGCGGTCGTCGCGGACTCGTCCTCCGCGGGCTCGGAAGCCATGCGACGAATGCTAGTCCTGGTGGAGGGGAAGCCGCACGATGATCTCGCCGTCGGCGTCGACCTCGCCGGTGGGTTCGAAGCCGAGCCGCTCGTAGAATCCCGCCGGTCCGCCGTCGCCCTCGACGTAGCTCGTCAACAGCTCACTCGCGCCCTCACGTCGAACGAGGTCGGCGACGAGCTCGACGACCTTCGCGCCGTAGCCGCGCCGCTGCCGCGACTCGTCGATGATGAGCTTCCAGAGGAACCAGGGCCCGATGATCTCGGGAGGCTGGGGCTCGACGTCCCAGCTCAGCATCACGAATCCGATCGGCTCGCCATCGGCGTACACGGCGCGGTACCAGGGCTTCGCGTGCGGGTACGCGGCGGCATCGGCGAGCGCCTCGCTCACCGTTCCGACGAATCGCCGCTGCTGCGGCGCGACGGCGATCGCGAGCACGGCACCGAGATTGCGATCGTCGACGTCGACGAGTTCCACGTGCATCGGCGGGATCCGCGGCTAGTGCGCCGGGGGCGGGGCGTCGGGACCCTCGAGACCGTCGGGTCGTGTGGCTTCGCCCGACGTGCCGTCGCCGTGTCCGTCGAGCTCGGCCGATTCCGCCGCATCTGGCTTCACGGTCATCGCGAGCAGGGCGAGCACCACGAGCACGACGATGAAGACGCCGCCCGCCGCGATGACCGAGAGGGGGACGTCGCGAGTCGTGATGATCGCGATGACGCCGACGAAGATCGCGGCGATCGCGGCGCCGCCGACGTACTCGACGGGCCGCAGCACGTCGCGACGGCTCGGCTTGAACTCGCCGGGGGACTGGCTCACGGCTGCTGCTCCGTTCGGGAGGGCGCGGGGGCGGGTGCGATCGCCCACTTCAGCGAGAATCCGCCGATGAGCAGGAACACACCGAGGATCACGAGGTAGCCGCCGAGGAGTCCGACCGCGGTCACGGCGTCGGGCGGCAGCAGCAGGAACACGACCGCGAGCACCGCCGTGAATGCACCGACGGCGATCCAGTCGCGCGCGGCGGGAGTGCGTCCGCGGCTGCGGAGGCCGGCGTAGAGCTCGACGAAACCGGTGACCGCTGCCCACACGCTCACGAGGTAGAGCAGGAAGGGCAGCCCGCCGGGCACGGTCACCGCGAGCAGACCGGCGACGACGGTGACCACGGCGTTCACGACGAAGAGCGAGCGGATGCCGCGTGCGGCGAGCAGCCGCATCGAGAGCGCGCCGACGACGAGCCCCGAGGCGATCGCCCACGCACCGAAGACGACGAGGCCGAGGTCGGGGGAGTGGTTCGGTGAGAAGGTGATGACGGCGGCGGGGACGAGTGCGAGGAGTCCGCGCACCACCGGGACGACCCAGAAGGGGGTGCGCTCCGGGGCGGCATCGCGGGCGGTTGCCACGGCGACCTCTTTCACGTCGGAGGGGAGTACCGATCCATCCTACGCGGCGGGCGCAGCGCACCCTGTCAGCCGGTCACAGCGCCTTCACCGCCGAGAGCACCTTCGTGAGCGAGTCCTTCGCGTCGCCGAAGAGCAGGGTCGTCTGCGGCTCGTAGAGCAGCTCGTTCTCGATGCCGGCGAACCCGGGGCGCATCGAGCGCTTGAGAAACACCACCTGGCGCGCCTCCTCGACCTCGAGGATGGGCATGCCGTAGATCGGAGAGCCGGGCGTCGACTTCGCGGCCGGGTTCACGACGTCGTTGGCCCCGACGACGAGCGCGACATCCGCCGTCTTGAACTCGGGGTTCACCTCGCTCATCTCCCTCAGGGACTCGTACGCAACGTTCGCCTCGGCGAGCAGCACGTTCATGTGCCCCGGCATGCGACCGGCGACGGGATGGATCGCGAAGACCACCTCGATGCCGCGCGCCTCGAGTGCCGACTGCAGCTCGGCGATCGTGTGCTGGCCCTGCGCGACGGCGAGGCCGTACCCGGGCACGATGAGCACCTTCTGCGCGTAGCCGAGCAGCACCGCGACATCCTCGGGGCTCGACGAGCGGACCGGCCGGTCGGAGACCGCGGTCGAGCCCGCCGTCGATCCGCCGCGGAACGCGCCGAACAGGATGCCCGCGACGCTGCGGCCCATCGCCGACGCCATCGCGCGGGTCAGGATGGTGCCGGAGGCGCCGACGAGCGTGCCGGCGACGAGGAGCAGGACGTTGCCGAGCACGAGCCCCGAGGCCGCGACCGCGAGCCCCGTGAACGCGTTGAGCAGAGAGATGACGATCGGCACGTCGGCGCCGCCGACCGGCAGCACGAGCAGCACGCCCGTCGCGAGGCCGAGCAGGAGCAGCACGATCGCGATCCACACCGCACCGGTGACGACGACGACGGCGGATGCCGCGATCGCCGCGAGCAGTGCCGCGCCCATGATCACCGGCAGACCCCGGAACACGACCGGACGGGTCGTCATGAGCTCCTGCAGCTTCGCGAAGGTCACGAGCGAGCCCGAGAACGAGACCGCACCGACGAGGAGGGTGAAGACGATCGCGACGCGCACCCAAGGCTCCTCGGCGTGACCGAGCTCGAGCAGGGCGACGAGTGCGGCCGCGCCGCCGCCGACGCCGTTGAAGAGGGCGACGAGCTGCGGCATCTGCGTCATCTGCACGCGCCGCGCGACCGGGGCCGCGATCGCGGAGCCGACGGCGATGGCCCCGAGGATCCACGGGATGTTCTCGAGCCGCGACGAGAGGAACACCGTGACGACGGCGACGAGCGCGCCGGCCGCGCCGATGAGGTTGCCACGGCGGGCGGTCTTCGGCGAACTGAGACCCTTCAGCGCGAGGATGAAGCAGACCGCCGCGAGCAGGTAGAGCAGTGCCGTCCAGACGGGGGAGAGGAGCGTCATCGTGCGCCTCCCCTGCGGCCGCGGAACATCTCGAGCATCCGGTCGGTGACGACGAAGCCGCCGACGAGGTTCGCGGTCGCGAGCACGACGGCGAGGAGCGCGACGACGAGCGTCGCGGCATCCGCTGCCTGCCCGGCCACGATGATCGCCCCGACGAGGATGATGCCATGGATCGCGTTGGCCCCCGACATGAGCGGGGTGTGCAGGGTGCTCGACACCTTCGAGACCACCTCGAAGCCCACGAAGATCGCGAGCACCGTGATCGTGAGCAGGGCGACGCCGTCCATCAGCGGGCTCCTTCCGTGTTCGACGCGAGGGCGTCGGCGGTCGGCGGATGTCGCACCTCGCCGGCGTGGGTGAGGCACGCACCCGCGACGACCTCGTCGGCGAAGTCGGGGGCGACGCTCCCATCGGCGGTCATCAGCGCGAGCAGGTTGGCGACGTTCTTCGCGTACAGGCGCGACGCGTCGGCGGGCATCGTCGACGCGGCGTCCTTCATGCCGACGAGCGTCACGGTGCCGTCGCCGGCCGCGGTCGGCACCGCGACATCCGACCCGGCGACCGCGCCCTCGACGTTGCCGCCCGACTCGGCGGCGAGGTCGACGACGACGGATCCGGGCCGCATCGCCCGCACCATCTCGCTCGTCACGAGCAGCGGCGCCGGGCGGCCCGGAATCGCGGCCGTCGTGATGAGCACGTCGGCGTCGGCGACGTGCGGGGCGAGGAGCTGCCGCTGCCGGGCCGCGCGATCCTCGCCGAGCTCGCGAGCGTAGCCGCCGCCCGCGTCGGCGGCGTCGAGGTCGAGCGAGATGAACGTGCCGCCCATCGACGCGACCTCGTCGGCGGATGCCGCGCGCACGTCGTTCGCCGAGACCCGCGCGCCCAGCCGCTTCGCGGTGCCGATCGCCTGCAGTCCGGCGACGCCCGCGCCGAGCACGAGCACCTTCGCGGGCGGGATCGTGCCCGCCGCGGTCATGTAGAGGGGGAAGAACCGTGGCAGGCGCATCGCCGCCTCGAGCACGCAGCGGTAGCCGGCGACGAGCGCCTGACTCGTGAGGGCGTCCATCGACTGCGCCCGCGAGATGCGGGGCACGAGCTCGAGGGCGAACGAGGTGACCCCGGCGTCGCGCAGGGCGGCGACCGTGGCGAGTTCGGTCGAGGGCGACGCGAGTCCCACGGTGATCGCCCCGCGGCGCAGCGCCGACGGGGTCGCGGCCTCGAGCGGACGCACGTGCAACAGCACGTCGAGTTCGGCGAGCGCGAGCGCGTCGACGACGATCGCGCCGGCGTCGGCGTACGAGGCATCCGAATGGCCGGATGCCTCCCCGGCGCCCGCCTCGATGGCGACGTCGAGGCCGAGGCCCGTCAGCTGGCGTACGGTCTCGGGGGTCGCGGCGACGCGACGCTCGCCCGGTCGTCGTTCTCTCGCGATGCCGACTCGCATGGAGCTCCTCTCATGGAGGTGCAGCGGTGCCGTCGGTCGGGTCCCGGTGCCGCGGCGCTGCTGCACGTGGGTTCAGCGTACGGCCCGAGGGCGCTCCGGCACGACGGTACGCCCGCACGGCGCGGGAAAGATCTGCGTTTCTTTCACACTGCGGAATCGTCGCGGCGAGCGCGGCCACGGAACGGCACGGATGCGGCGAGCGCGAGCGTCGCCGCAGAACCCGCACCGAGTACCGCCGTCAGGGCGCCGCGCGGCGTGGTGAGCGCGAGCCGGGATCCTCCGATGGACGGCACGCTGGCTGCGACACCGCCGACCACCGCAGCGCAGAGGATGCCCGTCGCCACACGCGTCCAGGTGGGACCGCGGCCGGCGATCGCGTACCCGCCGCCGATCCCGGCGAGCGCCACCGCCCCGGCCGCGCTGCCCTGACCGTTCTCTGCGAGGGTGGCGATCGCACCGGGTTTCGTGAGTGGAAGCACGCCGATCGC
>JAPSJT010000290.1 GCA_031178045.1 Agromyces sp. | reverse complement strand
TTCACGTGCTCGAGCAGATAGTCGATGTCGGCCGCCGTCGCCGCCGGATGCGCCTTGTCGAGGTTCCAGTCGGTGTCGGTCGTGCCGATGAGCCAATGGCGGCCCCAGGGGATCACGAAGAGCACGCTCTTCTCGGTGCGGAAGATCATGCCCATCGCCGACTGGATGCGGTCGCGCGGAACGACGAGGTGGATGCCCTTCGACGACCGCACCTTGAAGGTGCCCCGCTCCCCCACCATCCGCTGGGTGTCGTCGGTCCAGACGCCCGTCGCGTTCACGACCTGCTTCGCACGCACCTCGAAGTGCTCGTCGGTCTGCAGGTCGTGCGCCTTCACCCCGACGACTCGCTCGCCGACCTTGATGAAGCCCTCGACCTTGACGCGGCTCGCGACGTGCGCGCCGTAGAACGAGGCGGTGCGGGCGAGGCTCGCGACGTAGCGCGCGTCGTCGACCTGCGCGTCGTAGTAGGTGAGCCCGCCGACGAGGGCGTCGCGCGAGAGCGACGGGATGGCGCGCATCACCTGCCGCTTCGAGAGGTGCCGGTGGTGCGGGACTCCGGGAGGCCGCCCGCCCGAGTAGCTGAAGATGTCGTAGAGCAGCATGCCGGCACCCACGTAGATGCGCTCGAAGATGCGGGTCTTCAGCGGGTAGAGGAAGCGCACGGGCTTCACCAGGTGCGGAGCGATGCGCTGCAGAAGCAGGCCGCGTTCGATGAGCGCCTCACGCACGAGGCGGAAGTCGAGCTGTTCGAGATAGCGGATGCCGCCGTGCACGAGCTTCGACGAGCGGCTCGAGGTGCCCGACGCCCAGTCGCGCGCTTCGAGGAGCCCGGTCGAGAGTCCGCGCGTGACCGCGTCGAGCGCTGCGCCGGTGCCGACGATGCCGCCGCCGACGACGAGGATGTCGAGTTCCTTCTCCTTCAGCCGCGCGATCGCGGCGTCCCGCTCCTCGGGTCCGAGCTTGGTCGAACGTGTCACCGACTTCTGAGTCGCCATGTCGCTCCCCGTTCCCGCGGCCGCACGGCGCGCCGCGTGATCCGGTTCCACGCTACCCGAAGCGCCGGACGTTGAGGAGGGCGCGCCGGGTGCTACGCGCCCCGGTAGGGCGCGACGACGACCTCGACGCGCTGGAACTCCTTCAGGTCGGAGTAGCCCGTCGTCGCCATCGAGCGGCGCAGCGCGCCGACGAGGTTGCCCATGCCGTCGGCGGCGGGAGCCGGCCCGTAGAGCACCTCCTCGAGCGAGGCGACCTGGCCGACGTGCACGCGCTCGCCACGCGGCAGCTTCGAGTGGTGCGCCTCGGCGCCCCAGTGGTAGCCGCCGCCCGGGGCATCCGTCGCCCGTGCGAGCGCAGCGCCGAGCATGACCGCGTCGGCACCGCACGCGATCGCCTTCACGATGTCGCCCGACTTGCCGACGCCGCCGTCGGCGATGACGTGCACGTAGCGGCCGCCGGACTCGTCGAGGTAGTCGCGGCGAGCGCCCGCGACATCCGCGACCGCCGTGGCCATGGGCGCATGGATGCCGAGCGTCGCGCGCGTCGTCGACGCCGCTCCGCCGCCGAAGCCGACGAGCACGCCCGCCGCGCCCGTGCGCATGAGGTGGAGCGCCGCCGTGTAGGTGGCGGCACCGCCGACGATGACGGGCACGTCGAGCTCGTAGATGAACTTCTTGAGGTTGAGCGGCTCCTGGTTCTTCGAGACGTGCTCGGCCGAGACCGTCGTGCCGCGGATGACGAAGAGGTCGACGCCGGCCGCGACGACCGTCTCGTAGAGTTCCTGCGTGCGCTGGGGCGACAGCGCCCCGGCCACGGTGACGCCGGCCGCACGGATCTCGGCGAGCCGCTCGGTGACGAGCTCGGGCTTGATCGGCTCGGAGTAGAGCTGCTGCATACGGCTCGTCGCCTGCTCGGCCGAGAGGTTGCGGATCTCGGCGAGCACGGGCTCGGGGTCCTCGTACCGGGTCCAGAGGCCTTCGAGGTCGAGCACGCCGAGACCGCCGAGCTGGCCCATCATGATCGCCGTGCGCGGCGAGACGACGGAATCCATGGGCGCGGCGAGGAACGGGATGTCGAACTGGTACGCATCGATCGACCAGCCGATCGAGACGTCTTCGGGGTCACGCGTGCGTCGGCTCGGCACGATCGCGATGTCGTCGAACGCGTACACGCGACGGCCCCGCTTGGAGCGGCCGATCTCGATCTCCTGGGTCACCCTGCCACCCTACCGAAGGGCGTCGCGACCGTCGTGCGGCGAGGCGGCCGGC
>JAPSJT010000289.1 GCA_031178045.1 Agromyces sp. | reverse complement strand
CTCGGCGGCAGTCCGTGCTCGGCCTTCAGCCGGCCGACCTGCTGCGTGAACTTGAACCGCTCGGCGAGCAGGTGGATGAGCGCCGCGTCGATGTTGTCGATGCTCGAGCGGATGCCGAGCAGTTCCGTCATCGCGGCATCACGTTCGTCGATGGACCCGTCACTCATGCTTCGAGCGTACCCGCCGCCGGTCGCGCCGCGGCGAGGCGATCGGCCGGGGCGCGACACGAGGCCGCGGGCTACCCGACCGCCGCGGCCGCCCGCTCGAGCACGGGCCTCGTCGCGGCGAGCCCGAACCACACGATGCCGATGCCCGCCGCGAGCACGCCCGCGATCACGAGCAGCGAGAGCGGCGCGACGATGAGCGTGATGCCCGTGAGCGGAAGCATGACGACCGCCGCGGTGAGGGCCGATCCGATCGCGGTGATGCGCAGCGGCGACATCACGGCTCGTCGGCGTGCGGCATCCATCGTCGCCGTCGGCATGCCGAGCATCCCGAGGCTGCGGTAGAGCTCGCCGCGGTCGAGGATGCCCGCCGCCTGGTTGACGCCCACCGAGCACGCCACCATGAGGAACGATCCGACCACGGTGATCAGGATGCCCGTGCGGATGTCCGCCATGAGCAGTCGCGACGCGGCATCCGCCTCGCTCCCCATCACGTCGAGCACGGCGACCCCGGCGCCGGCGAAGACCGCCATGAAGCTCGTCATCGCGATGCCGCCGACCTGACGCCATGCGGCCTTCGGCGATTCGAGCACCGCCCGCGCCGCGAGCAGTCGTGCGGGGGTCTTCGCGCGCTTCGCCTGTGCGCCCGCGATGAGTCGGATGACCCACGGCCCGACGAGGTTCAGCACGGCGAGCGCACCGCCGAACCCCGCGGCGAGCATCGCGAGGATCACCATCACGGATCCGGCGACCTGCAGCACGCTCATGAGACCGAACGCGACCACGATGACCGCCGCGCCGATCGCGAACCGCAGCCAGTGCAGCTTCGGGGCCGTCTGCCGGGTGCGCACGCCGAGCGGTGAGATCACGACCTGGCGCAGGCCGATCACGGCGCTCAGCGCGGCGAGCGCGGCGATCCCGAACGGCACGGCGATGAGCACCGGCCACGGAAGCAGCACACCGGACGCCCCGAGCGCCTCGCCGCGGAACGCGATGAGCCCGAGCGCCGGCACGATCGCGAGATATGCCGCGACCCCGGCGACCGCCCCGACGAGCGCGAGCACCGCCGACTCGAGCACCGCGAGCGCCGACACCGTGGCGCCCGTCGCACCGAGCAGGCGCAGCGTCGCGAGCCGGTCGTCGCGGCGCCGTGCCGAGAGCCGGGCGGCGGCGCCTCCGAGCGACACGAGCGGCACGACGAGCAGCACGAGTGCGATGACCGCGAGCGCCTGGTAGGTCGCGGCGTACTCGTCGGTCCAGCTCCAGAACGTCTGGGCCCCGCCGACGACCGTGAGCAGCAGTGCCGTGACGATGCCGAACGCCGTGATCGGCAGCACCGACGCGGCGGAGCCCGCCGTACCCGGCCGGGCGAGCAGCCACGCGATGCGGGCGATCACGCCGCCACCCCCGGCACCCGCTCGCCGACGATGCGGCCGTCGCGCATGTCGACGATGCGAGAGCAGCGGCCTGCGACCTCCGCGTCGTGCGTGACGAGCACGAGCGTACGACCCTGTCCGGTCGTCGAGTCGAGGAGCGCCCGCATGACGTCGGCCGAGGTGGCCGAGTCGAGCGCGCCCGTCGGCTCGTCGGCGAAGACGACGGACGCCCCGGTGACCTGTGCGCGCGCGATCGCCACCCGCTGCGCCTGCCCGCCGCTCAGCTGGCCGATGCGACGGTCCTCCATGCCGGCGAGACCGAGGGCGGCGAGCCAGCCTCGGCCGTACTCCTCGGCGCGGGCGCGCGGCATCCCGTTCAGCATGAGCGCGAGTGCGACGTTCTCGACCGCGGTGAGCTCGGGGATGAGGAGCCCCTGCTGGAAGACGAAGCCGAACGCCTCTCGGCGCAGGCGGGAGCGTTCGCGCTCGCTGAGCGACGTGATCTCGACGCGTCCAGCGCCCGACACGAAGCCGACCGTGCCCGAATCGGGCCGGGTGATGCCCGCCAGGCAGTGCAGCAGGGTCGTCTTGCCCGAGCCCGAGGCACCCATGATGGCGAGGGATTCGCCGGCTCGCACCGAGAGGTCGACGCCGGCGAGTGCGTGCGTCTGGCCGAATGACTTGCTGAGGCCGGATGCCTCGATCACGAAGGAACTCATGCAAC
>JAPSJT010000098.1 GCA_031178045.1 Agromyces sp. | reverse complement strand
TGAGTCCCACGCGACAGCGGCACCTGGAAGATCACGACGATCACCGTGTTGAGGATGAGCAGCACCGCGAGGAGCACCTCGGGCGCGTTCGTCTCGTTCGCGATCCACAGCGGCACGCCGACCTCGCCGACGCCGAACTGCATGCCGAACACCGCACTGAGGGCCGTGAGCGCCAGGTATCGGGGGTCGCGCCACGGCGAGTGCGCGGCGAGGCTCCGGCGTGCGCTGCGCTTCGTCGCGACACGGTCGACGGATCCGGTCGCGGTGTGCACCGTCGCGTCGGCCGACTCGAGCGCCGACCGGGCGTCGACGGTGCGCGGGAGCCGCACGAGCACGACGAGGCCGAGCAGGTAGGCGACCGCGGCCGCAACGAGGAGCGCCCGGTACGCTTCCGCCGTGCCGAGCGCGAGCGCGATCGCGCCGACGCCCGAGCCGACCGCGATCGCGACGTTCGTGACGGTGCGCAGCACGGCGCGAGCCGCGACCCGCGGTTCCCCATCGAAGGAACGGGCGATGATCGCCATCCGCGTCGAATTGGCGGCCTGGCCGAACCCGCCGACCGCCATGCCGACGACCAGCGCCGACACGAAGTCGCCGGCCAGTGCGTAGCCGAGCAGGCCGAGGCCCTCGAGCGCGGTGAAGGCGAGGAGCAGGCGGCGGGCGCTCAGGCGGTCGGCGAGCCAGCCGCCCGCGAGCGACGCGAAGATGCCCAGCCCGCTGGCCGCCGCGAGCACGATCGCGATCTCGTGCGCGGGCAGGCCCACGATGAGCGTGAAGTAGAGCACCGTGACGGTGAGGAAGACGCCGCGTCCGACCCGGCTGATGAGGGTCGCGATGACGAGGACGCGCAGCACGGGGTCGTCGACGGATGCCGCGATGCGGCGCACGAGGCTCGGGCGGCGCGTCGGCGGGGCATCCGCTTCGTCGATGGCGGCTGCGGCGCGGTCGAGCTCGGGCTCGACGACGGGGAGGGTGCCGGTCTCCGGGGCGGGGGGAGTGCTCACGAGTCAGTTCTGCCAGAGCGCGGATTCGCGGTGAATCGATGTAGCGTTGTGCTTCATGCTCCGCTACCTGCTGACCGAAGACGACATCGGTGCGGTGCGCTTCGGCATCTCCCCGCTCTGCGAGCTCGGCCTCTCGATCCGGGCGATCGCCGACCCCTCCCGATTCCCCCTGCAGGTGGGCTGGCTGCGCCGCACCGAAGCCGCACGCGAGCGGCTCGACCACGCCGCACTCCTCTCGCTCATCGACGACCGCGGCTGGACCCCCGACTTCCTGAACCCGCGCCCGAGCTCGCCGCTCACCCGCCTCGACGACGAACTCGCGGCGCTGCTCGCGATGCCCGGCGAGGTGTTCGAGCACGATCTCATCGCCGTGTTCGGGGAGGTGCCCGAGGTGTTCGCCGGATCGACGAACCGCGCTCGCCAACGTGTCGTCTCGGCGCTCGGCCAGCTCTGGGAGACCTGCGTCGAGCCCTACTGGCCACGCATGCGCGCGGTGCTCGAGGCCGACATCGTGCACCGCGGCCGCCAGGTGTCGCAGGCGGGGCTCTCGGCGATGCTCAACGGGCTGACCTCGCGCATCACGTACGACCGCGGCGTGATCGAGATGCGCATGGCCGACCCGCGTCCGCGCGTGCGCGCGGTCGGTGGCGAGGGCCTGACGCTCGTGCCGACGATGTTCACCAGGCGCGGCTCGGCGCCGGTCGGCGACGGGCCGCCGATGATCCTCTACCCGGCACGCGGGCAGGGTGCGCTGTGGGAGGCGGAGCGCGTCGCCAACCCGGCGGCGGTGGCGGCGGTGCTCGGCGAGACCCGGGCGAGCCTGCTCGCCGCGCTCGGCGAGCCCGCCTCCTCGACCGAGCTCGGAGTGCGGTTCGGCGTCACCGCCTCGGCGGTGAACCAGCACCTTCGCGTACTGCGCGACGCTGGGCTGCTCGTCAGCACGCGCTACGGCCGCAGCATGCTGTACCTGCGCAGCGAGCTCGGCAGCGCCCTGCTCGAGGCCCGCGCCCGCTGACTAGGCGGGGTCGGGCGCGACACGAAGCACGACCTTGCCGCGCACATGGCCGTTCTCGAGCAGGCGGTGCGCCGCAGCCCCCTCGGCGAGCGGGAATTCCCGCTCGACGTGCACGCGGATCGCGCCGTCGTCGATGAGCCTCGTGATCACCGAGAGCGTGCGCGCGTCGGGCGACACCGAGTAGCCGGTGGCGCGGATGCCGCGGGCCGCCGCCTCCTCGGCCATCGTCGGCCACGATCCTGTCGGCACGTTGACGAGCAGCCCGTGGGGGCGCAGCACCTCGAGCGATCGTGTGCCGGTCTGGTCGGCGACGTTGCCGATGAGATCGATGACGACGTCGTGCTCGCCCGCGACGCGCTCGAACCGTTCGCTGCGGTAGTCGATGACCCTGCGGGCGCCGAGTCCCCGCACGAAGTCGGCGTTCTCCGCCGAGCACGTCGCGGTGACGTTGGCGCCGAAGTAGGCGCCGAACTGCACGGCGAAGTGCCCCACCCCGCCGGCGCCCGCGTGCACGAGCATCCGCTGCCCGTCGTGGGCTCTCGCCGTATCGATGACGGCGCCCCATGCGGTGAGTGCGGCGAGCGGCACGGCCGCCGCCTCGACGAAGCCGAGCGAGTGCGGCATCGGGGCGACGCTCATCGACGAGACCGAGATGAGCTCGGCGTAGCTCCCGCCGACGCGCGGCACACGCCCCATGCCGTAGACCCGGTCGCCGGGCTGCAGTGGATGCGCCGCGTAGGGCACCGCCTCGACGACGCCCGCGAAGTCGTTGCCGAGCACTGCGGGATACGTCGTGATCGCCGCAGAGACCCCGCGCCCCGCGCGGGTCTTCACGTCGATGGGGTTCACGCCGGCCGCGACGACCCGCACGAGCACCTCGTCGCTGATGCGCCTCGGACGCGGCACCTCGGCGAGTCGCAACTGGTCGGCGTCCCCGGTGCGCTCGATCACGAGGGCTCGCATCGTCTCGCTCATCGCCTGGTTCCCATCGCCTGGTTCCTCCCGGTCGTCCATCCCACGCACCACTATGCTGCAAACCAGTGCGGCGCCGGCCGGGAGAACGCCGCGAGGACGGGAGTTCCGATGCGACAGGTCTTCGGGGTGCTGCGGCTCCTCGCCGCTGCGGCGATCGTCGTCGCGATCGCCGGCCAGTTCGCGCAGAGCTGGTCGATGGTGCCCGACCGGGGTGCGTTCATCGTCAACTTCTTCAGCTTCTTCACGATCCTCTCGAACGCACTCGCGGCCCTCGCCCTGCTCGCCGGCGCCTGGTTCTCCCTCACGCGTCGCGTCGACCCCGAGGCCTACCACCTCATCCGGGCGTGTGTCGTCACGTACATGGCGACGACGTTCGTCGTCTACAACCTGCTGCTGCGGGAGATCTCACTCGATCAGGCGACCACCGTGCCGTGGTCGAACGAGATCCTGCACGTCTGGGCGCCGTTGTACCTCGTCGTGGACTGGCTGCTCGCCCCGGGGCGGAGACCGATCGAGTGGGGCAGGCTCTGGACGATCGCGATCTTCCCCATCGTGTGGGCCGTCTACTCGATGATCCGCGGCGCCGTCGTCGGCTGGTATCCGTATCCGTTCCTCGATCCGAACATCGAGCCGGGCGTCGGCTACGGCGGCGTCGCCGTCTACATCATCGCGATCGCGGCGTTCATCCTCCTCGTCGGCGCGGGCATCATCGCGGTCAGCCGCACCCCATGGCCGTACCCCGCGGCGCGGGTGACGCGGCCGGCGGCATCCGTCGAGCCGGTGGAGTCGACGATCGCCTGACCCCGCTGGTGATCCGGGTCCCGGGTGCGAGCGGGCGCGATGAGGTCGGCGGGCGACGGGGCCGGTGGCGGCTCAACCCCGCCGCAGCCACCGGCCGACGCGCTCCTGCAGCGCCGCCGTCTGCGCCGCCTGCCCGTCGTCGCGGGCGGGCACCGCGTCGAGCGTCGCGCGCAGGCCGCCCGCCCAGCGCTCGGCGACGGGGAAGGGGTGCACGGGGTCGCGCGGCGCTCCGACCACGAGCGAGCGGATGCCGCGGGCCGGAAGCGTCGCGAGCTCGTCGTCGTGCTCGAACGCGCGGTTGCGCGGGATCTCGACGAGCCGCATCGCCCGGCGGGAGGCATCCGGTGCCTGGAACTGCGCGAGCAGCGCCCGCCCGCCGGCGGGGGAGACTTCGACGACCCGGCGGAACACCTCGCGCTCCTGGAACTCCTCGGCACCGGCCGGTCCGGCGTCGGCGAGGATCTGGCCGATCACGGGGAACGGGCGCAGGTTGTCGGGGAGCGAGCGGTCGTCGAAGGCCGGTCGCACGAACGCCGCCCGACGGATCGGCAGAAGGGAGTCGAGGGCGATGCGCACGCCGATCGCGGCGCCCATGGAGATGCCGATGACCGTGAGCGCCCCGTCGCGGTCGACGGCGTGGGTGCCGGCGTCGTCGCCGATCGCGACGCCCGCCTCGGCGCACTCGGCTCGCACCGCGTCGGCGACCTCCGCCGCGAGTCGGCGCAACGCGAAGTCGCCCGGCTCGCCGACCGCGAGGAAGCTGCCGTGCGCGCGCACATCGGGTGCGACGATGAGCTCAGCGGGGCCGACGACGTCGCGGATGACGGACTCGAAGATCCCGAGCGGCTGCCGGCGGTCGGAACCGAGGCCGTGCAGCAGCAGGGTGGTCACGCGAGGGCACCCGGGCGGTAGACGGCCCGGGGATCCTCGCCGTCGGGCCGGAGCATCTGCAGGAGCTGGTTGGCGAAGTGCACGAGGATCGCGATCTGGTCGTCGTCGCGGTCGACCCAGCGGCAGCGCGGTTCATCGCCGACCGGCACGAAGTCCTCGTGCTGCTCCCAGACCACGAGTGTGCGCTCGGCGCCGAGCACGTACTGCTGCCACCACACCTGGCGCAGATAGCCGCGGGGGATGCCGCGCCACGGCCTGGACGTCGTCTTGATCTCGCACAGCACCGGAGTGCCGTCGGCCTCGACGCGGAGGCCGTCGGGTGTCGCGAGGTGTCGCTGATCGGAGGCGGCGTGGAAGAGCAGCGACGAGGGCTCGATGCCGTGCGCGGTGCGCACCCACTCGGCGATCACGGGCTCCCGCTCGCGACCATGGTCGGTGAAACGGCTGCCGCCGAAGCCGCGCGTGCCGTGCAGCTTCTCCCATGCCGCCGCCCGGACGGAGGCGGGTGAGGCGAGCTTCGCGGCATCCGTCGCGGTGATCCCCCGAGAGCGGGCCCGCAGCCAGGCGACTCGGTCGCTCGCGTCGGCCACGACGCGGGTCTCGTGCGGATGTCGCGGCGGCGCCGGGACCAGGTGCGGCGTCGTCGCCGGGCCCTCGAGATCGAAGAGGGCGAACGGCGTATCGAGCACCCCACGAGCGTATCGCGCGGGTGCGACGCGGGAGCGACGGCCGGCCGTGTGTTCGTGGCGGCACTCCCTCGGTCCCCACTTATGACGACAAGGACGAAAAAGTCCCACGTCGAGTATCGTCTTTTGCTTGACTGCTCCCGAAAAAGTGCCGTAATGTCCGGAAAAGCGCGGCATCCCCCGATGCCGCGCCGGACGCTCGCTCAGGTGCGAACCCGAAGAGCGTCAGCAGTCGGGCTCCGGCTCTCGGCGCACGGCTGCACCGACACCACGTGCAAAGGAGCATCATGAGCGATCTGATCGATCGATCCGACGACCCGCAGCTGGGGCGCAGCCTCGGCCTCACCCGGCGCCAGCTGCTCGCGGCGACGACGGGCATGGCTGCAGCTGCAGCGCTCGGTGCGGCGGCCTTCGGCGGCGGCCCCGCGCAGGCGCTGGGCCAGGTCGCAGGCGCCCCGGGCGCCAACGGCACCCTCATCCCGCCGGGCAAGCGCGGCATCATCCTCTACACCGTCCGTGACGCGATCAGCCGTGACCCGAACACGACCGACCTCGCCTCGGGCTTCAAGGAGGTCTTCCAGGAGCTGTCGAGGATCGGCTACAAGCAGATCGAGTTCGCCGGCTACAACCAGCACGCCAACGCCGAGGGCGGCAACGTCAACAACGTCGCCGGCGCGCAGCTGCTGCGCAAGTGGCTCGACGACAACGGGCTCGAGGCCGAGGGCAACCACGGCAGCATCCCGTCGGTCATCAACGACGCCACGCTCGCGCAGTTCGACGCAGCGTGCGAGATCGCGAACATCCTCGGCTTCGGTCACATCGGCACCGGCGGCGACCCGACGAACAGCGCCTACAAGGCGGACTGGGATGCCGCGGCGGAGCGCTGGAACATCCTCGGCGCACGTGCGGCGAGCCACGGGCTCAAGCTCTACACCCACAACCACGACGTGGCGTACAGCTTCCTGCTCGACAGCGGACCGCTCGACGCGGCCGGTCGGCCGACGCGCTCGAGCGGCGTCCGTCGCCTCGAGTACTTCCTCCAGAACACCGACCCGAACTACGTGTACCTCGAGATGGACATCTACTGGGCCCACGTGGCGCAGTACAAGCACCACACGTTCACCGCGCCCGACGGCTCGGCGGTGCAGAGCATCTTCGACCCCGCCGCCGTGGTGGCCGCCCAGACGCAGCGGTTCCCGCTCTTCCACGCGAAGGACGGCCGCAGCAACCCGGCGACCGCGAACGGGTACGACATGGTGCCGTTCGGCCAGGGCGACATCGACTACACGACGTTCTTCCAGCGCATCGGCGCCAAGGGGTACCACAACCCCATGTGGGAGCAGGACACCGCTCCCGGCGGCGCCGCGAACCCCGGGCAGTCGCTCGCCTTCGCGCAGACGGCCTACGACGGGATGGCCGCCCTCCGCGGCTGATCCGTCGGCGCCGGCACGACGCCGCGCCGCCCGACCCCGGGCCGGGCCGTAACCCCGGCCCGGGGCATCCGCTTCACGACACCCCTCTACCAAGGAGAACCACCATGTCCACACGCAGGCTCCGCCTGGGCGCGCTCGCGCTCGGCGGGCTCCTCGCGGTGAGTTCGCTCGCGATGAGCCCCGCCGCCTTCGCCCACGAGGGCCACGACCACGGAGACGAGGTCGCGGCCACCACCTGGGCCAACTACGAGAAGATCACGCTGTCCAAGGACGTCGGCGAGCCGATCGACCTCGCGGTCCTTCCCGACTCCCGCGTGCTCCACACGACGCGCAACGGCCAGGTGCGACTGACCGATCCCGCGCAGGGCACGACGTCGATCGTGAACACGATCGACGTCTACGCCAACTCCGAGGACGGACTCCAGACGATCACCCTCGATCCCGACTTCGAGGAGAACGGCTGGGTCTACCTCTACTACGCGCCGCGCACCATGACGGCGCCCTATCCCGCCACCACGCCCACCGGCTCGGCCCCGAACACGCTGCCCGCCGGCGCGGACGCGAGCTACTGGGATCAGTGGAAGGGCTACAACCAGCTCAGCCGCTTCAAGTGGAACGCCGAGACGAGCTCGCTCGACCTCGCGACGGAGCAGGTCATCATCAAGGTCGAGGTGCAGCGCGGCCAGTGCTGTCACGTCGCCGGTGACGTCGCGTTCGACAACGACGGCAACCTGCTGCTCGCGACGGGCGACAACACGCCGGCGGGCACGCCCGGGGCGAACGGCTACGCGCCCATGAACGACCGTGCCGGGTTCAACCCCGGCTTCGATGCACGCCGCGGCTCCGGCAACTCGAACGACCTGCGCGGCAAGATCCTGCGGATCGACGTGCAGGACGACGGCTCGTACACGATCCCCGAGGGCAACCTGTTCGCGCCCGGCACAGCCGGCGCGCGCCCCGAGATCTTCGCGATGGGCCTGCGGAACCCGTTCCGGATCGACTACGACGCGGCGACCGGCGCCGTCACGTGGGGCGACTACGGTCCCGACGCGGGAACGGCGAACGACCTGCGCGGGCCGATGGGCTATGTCGAATGGCAGAGCACGACGAAGCCGCTCAACGGCGGCTGGCCGTTCTGCCACGGTCCCAACGCGAACTACAGCAACTGGGACTACGAGACGCTCTCCGTGCGCGGCTGGTACGACTGCAACGGCACGCTCGTGAACCCGTCGCCCTACAACACGGGCCTGCAGCAGCTGCCGCCGGCGACCGCACCGCAGCTCTGGTACGGCGACCAGGCGACGCACCAGCCGTGGCCCGAGTTCGGCAGCGGCGGCCAGGCGCCCATGGGCGGCCCGACCTACCGGTACGACGCCGAGAGCACCTCGACCACGAAGTTCCCCGAGTACTGGGACGGCAAGGCGTTCATGGCCGAGTTCTCGCGTGACCGCGTCTTCGCGTTCAGCCAGGACGACCCCGACGGCGAAGTCACGAAGATCGAGAACTTCCTGCCGAACGCCGCGCTCACGGCAGCCGGCATGCCGGTCTGGGACAACGTGATCGACTTCGAGTTCGGCCCGGACGGCTCGCTCTACGTGCTCGACTACGGCGACGGATTCTTCCGGCCGAACCCCGACTCGGGCCTGTACCGCGTCGATTACGTCGTGGGCACGAAGGGCCCGCGCGCCGACCTCACCGCCTCGGTGACGTCGGGCCACGGTCCGCTCGAGGTCGACTTCTCGGCAGCGGGCAGCAGCCACCCCGACGGCCTCGACCTCAGCTTCGCCTGGGACCTCGAGGGCACCGGCACCTTCACGGACGGACCGGCCGAGATCAGCCACACGTACACCGCCGACGGTCAGTACACCGCTCGAGTGCGCGTGACCGACAGCGACGGCCGCGTGAGCCTGACGTCGGTCGTCATCACGGTCGGCAACACCGCGCCGATCGTCGAGATCGTGACTCCCGCGAACGGCTCGTTCACCGACTGGGGCGACAAGGTCGCCTTCGAGGTGAAGGTGACCGACCCCGAGGACACGACCATCGACTGCTCGCGGGTGCTCTGGACCTACGCCCTCGGTCACGACAACACGCACTCCCACCCGCTCTTCAGCGGCTCGGGATGCACCGCCGTGATCGAGACCCAGTCCGAGGCCGGCCACGGCGAGACCGAGAACATCTACGGTCAGATCGGTGCCTCCTACACGGATGGCGGCAGCGCCACTGCCCCGGCGCTCGCCGGCGATGACGTGACGCTCCTCAACCCGCGGGAACTGCAGGCCGAGCACGCCGACGCCACGAGCGGCGGCACGCAGATCGTCGACGACGAGACGGCGCACGGCGTGCGCAAGGTCGTGTCGTTCGACGAGGGCGACTGGCTCGCGTACGACCCGGTGAACCTGCTCGGCATCACGGGCGTCGAGGCGCGAGCCATCGGCACGGGCACCCTCGCGCTGCGCTGGGGCGCTGCCGACGCCGAGCCGTTCCTGACCATCGACGTCGCGAACTCGAGCGGCGCCTGGCAGGAGGTCTCGTCGCCGCTCGTCGAGGTTCCCGAGGGCACCGACCGGCTCTACGTCACGAGCACGGGCGGGGTCGAGCTCGACCAGCTCGCCTTCACCACGTCGACGAGCGACATCCGGGCGCTGCTCGACGTGCTCGCCGGCGACAAGCGGATCACCAAGGGCGCCAAGTCGTCGTTCGGCGACACGCTCGCCGAGGTCGACGCCGCGCTCGCGGCGGGTGACACCGCCACGGCGATCAGCAAGCTCGAGTTCATCGTCACGCAGGTGCCGAACCGCATCCGCGGCGACGCCGACGCTGCGGCGCTCGTCGTCCGGGCGGCCGAGGCGGTGATCGCCGACCTCACCCCGGTGACGGAGTAGCAACCTCCTCACACGAACGGGCCCCGGTTCCTCGGAACCGGGGCCCGTTCTCGTGCGCCCGGCGGGGGCGCGCCGGAGGCCGCGCACCAGCGGCCCCGGTCACCCGGTCCGCCAGACGCTGTGCGCTTTCGCCACCCGTGCTGGGGGAGTCGGTGCCGCGGGCCGGTCGCCTAGGATGACCGTGCTGGTTCCGTCTCTGGTAGAGGGGTGCCGCAGGGTCTTGGGTCGCGCGTTACGGGCGCGGCCCAGG
>JAPSJT010000097.1 GCA_031178045.1 Agromyces sp. | reverse complement strand
GCAACCGTGTTGTGCGCGAGCTGGCGGAACCCCGAGACGGTGTACCAGTTGGTCTCGCCGTCCTCCCATGATCCCTTCGCTCGATCGAAGTACCGCCTCGTGGACGCGAGACGGAACGACGTGATCGCGAGTCCCTGGGTCGTCATGTGCAGACGCGGGTCGCTGCCCACGACGCCCGCGACGGTGATGCTGTCGGTCATTTGCCACTCCTCGTTCGTGCACCGTCGCGGATCGACGGCTCGCGGCATCCGGAGCTGCTCGTGCCGGACCAGGCTCCGGATGCCGCGTCGCACCAGAATGGCTGCGTCGCAGGCCGTTCCGAGCGCGATGGCGCGTCTCGGTGGATCGACGGCCGAGGCCCGCCCCTGTCGAGGAGGAGTGGCTCAGGCCAGCACGTACTCGGCGTACGACCGGCGGATCTTGTTCACCTTGGGCAGCGCGACCGCGAGGCAGTAGCCCTGACCGGGATTCTTCGCGAAGAAGTCCTGGTGGTACTCCTCGGCGGGGAAGAAGTCGCCGAGGGGGTCGATGGTCGTCACGATCTCGCCGGGCCACCAGTCGGCCGCGCGAGCGCGGGCCGCCTCGAAGAGCTCGCGCTGAGCCTCGTCGGCGAAGAACATCGCCGACCGGTACTGCGTGCCGACGTCGGCGCCCTGGCGGTTGAGCTGTGTGGGGTCGTGGAGCGTGAAGAAGACGTCGAGGATCACCTCGCGCGGGATGACGTCGGGGTCGAACTCGACGCGGACCGCCTCGGCGTGGCCAGTCGAGCCGGTGCAGACGGCCTCGTAGCTCGGCTGCGGCACGGTGCCGCCGGTATAGCCCGAGACGACGTCATGCACTCCGCGAAGCGTGCGGTAGACGGCATCCAGGCACCAGAAGCAGCCGCCGGCGAGAACGTAGCTTTCCATCGCCCTAGAGTAACCGTCATGACCTACGCCGCCTTCGCCGACCGATATGACCGCATGCGCTACAACCGAGTCGGCAGGAGCGGCCTGAAGCTCCCGGCGCTCTCGCTCGGCCTCTGGCACAACTTCGGACACGACCGCCCCCTCGACACGCAGCGGGCCATCGTCCGACGCGCCTTCGACCTCGGCATCACCCACTTCGACCTCGCCAACAACTACGGGCCGCCCGCCGGCAGTGCAGAGGAGAACTTCGGACGGCTGCTCGCGACGGACCTGAAGCCGTATCGCGACGAGCTCATCGTGTCATCCAAGGCGGGCTACGACATGTGGCCTGGCCCCTACGGCGACTTCGGATCGCGGAAGTACCTGCTGGCCTCGCTCGACCAGAGCCTCGCTCGCCTCGGGCTCGAGTACGTCGACATCTTCTACTCCCACCGGCCCGACCCCGAGACGCCGATCGAAGAGACGATGGGGGCGCTCGCGAGTGCCGTTCGGCAGGGGAAGGCGCTGTACGTCGGCATCTCCAACTACGACCCCGCGCAGACCCGCGCGGCCGCTGCCGCGCTCGAAGCGGAGGGTGTGCCGCTGCTCATCCACCAGCCGCGGTACTCGATGTTCGACCGGCACATCGAGGACGGCCTGTTCCCGGCACTCGAGGAGGCCGGGGCCGCCAGCATCGTCTTCTCCCCGCTCGCGCAGGGCCTCTTGACCGACCGTTACCTCTCGGGCGACGTTCCGAGCGACTCGCGCGCCGCCACGAGCCGGTTCCTGTCGGCCGAATCGATCAGCCCGCAGTATCTCGAGCGCGTGCGCGGGCTCGACGCCATCGCGAAGGAGCGCGGACAGACCGTCGCGCAACTCGCCCTCGCATGGGTGCTTCGCCAGCCCCTCGTGGCGAGCGCCCTCATCGGCGCTTCGAGTGTCGCGCAGCTCGAGCAGAACGTCGCGGCGCTCGACGCGCCGCCGCTCAGCGCGGAGGAGATCGAGCGCATCGAGCCGCTCGCCGCGGACGGTACGGCGCTCTAGCGAACAGATCCTCCTCGGCACGCCGCCCGAGTGACCGCCTCCGCTGCTTCCAGCGCAGCCGAGAAGGTCCCGGGCGGCGTTGTCGGTGGCGCTCGGTACCTTCGGAGCGAACGCAGGGCCGGCTGCACGATGAGGGGAGCCTGATGACCACCACCGCGCTCGCACCGACCCGCGAGTCCTTTCCCACCGTTCCGTCCGGTCTCACGATCGCCCCGGTCGCTCCTGCGCTGTGGCGGGTGTCGAGGGCAGGCGGACCCGTGCTCGGTCACATCGAGCGTCGCGCCGGCGGCTCGTACGCCGCGCGCCGACTCCTTCGAGGCGGCATCCGCTCGATGGAGCTCGGCGAGTTCTGGTCCCCGCGCGACGCAGCCGAGTGCTTCCGGTGACCGGATGCCGCATCGCGACGAACATCCTGCGGGCGCGCCGGTGAGGCTCACGAAGCTGCGTCCGAGTGGGCGATAGCCTTCCCTCATGCAGTGGTGGAACGACCTCATCTCCTGGCTCACCTCGAACTCCGCACGGCCCACCGTGCTCGCCGCGGTGGTGCTCTTCGTCGCGGTGCTCGCGGCCGGACTCCTCGCCGCGTGGATCGCGAGCGCGGCAATCCGCCGTGTCGTCGAGCAGCGCGACCGTGAGGCGAAGACCGCCGCGATCGCCGCGCTCGTCGACGCCGCGACCGAGGCGTCGGTGTGGAACTCGCTGACACCGCAAGAGCAGGTGCTCGCCGATCGCGCGGTCGGTCAGGCCGACATCCTCGTTCGCCTGCTGCCGATCAAGGGCTCGGATGTCGCGGCGAACTGGGCCGCGCACCAGCTGCACGAACTCAAGCGTGCTTCGGCGACCTTCGGCTACCAGCTCGACCCCGCCGTCGCGGAGTTCCGCGACCGCCTGCTCGAGTGGCAGCGTCGTCCGTCACGAACCCGCAAGCAGTTCCAGAACGATCTCACCCGCTGGCGCAGCCAGCGACAGGAGCCCGAGCAGGCCGCGGTCGCCGCGCAGGACGCCTGGGTGGCCGAGCAGCACCATGAGCGCTACCAGTCGGCCACGCCGCTTGCACCGCTCGCGCCGGTGGGCACCGCGACGGCGCCCGCCCCGACCCTCGACGACGCCCGAGCCTGAGCGGGTCCGCGTCGGGCGTCAGATCCACCAGTCGTCGAACATCGACACCGGCACCGTTCGCTTGTGCCGCGTCTGGAGGTAGCGCGCCTCGATCCGCTCGGCGACCTCGGGATCGATCTCCTCGCCCTCGAGGAACGCGTCGATGTCCTGGTAGCTCAACCCGAGGTTCGCCTCGTCGGACTGCCCCGGGTTCGCGTCGAGCAGGTCGGCCGTCGGCACCTTGAGGTACAACCGCTCGGGCGCGCCGAGCTCGCGCATGATCGCCCGCCCCTGCCGTTTGGTGAGGCCGGTGAGCGGGAGGATGTCGGCGCCACCGTCGCCGTACTTCGTGAAGAAGCCCGTGACGGCCTCGGCGGCGTGATCGGTGCCGACCACGAGGAGCGCTGCCTCGCCGGCGAGAGCGTACTGGGCGACCATCCGCATGCGGGCCTTCACGTTGCCCTTGCCGAAATCGCTGATCGCCGAGCCCGTCGCTGCGGCGTAGTCCGCCGCGAGCCCGTCGACGCCCTGCTTGACGTTGAACACGACGGTCTCCTGCGGCTCGATGAACTGCAGCGCGAGCTGCGCGTCCTCCTCGTCGCGCTGCACGCCGTACGGGAGCCGCACGGCGACGAAGCGCGCGGTCTCGCCTTCGGCCACGAGTTCGTCGACGGCGAGGCGGCACAGCCGCCCCGCGAGCGTCGAGTCCTGTCCCCCGCTGATGCCGAGGATGAATCCCCCGGCTCCAGTCGTGCGGAGGTAGGTCTTCAGGAAGTCGATGCGCGAGCGCACCTGCTCCGCTGGGTCGATGACCGGGATGACATGCAGTTCGTCGATGATCTTCGCCTGGAGGTCGCGCATCCCACGACGATACCGCCGTGAGGTTTCGCGGACGAAACACCGGAGGCCGTGGCATCCGCTCGACCCCGTGAGCGATCGCCCCTCCGCTACGATCGCCGCAAGCGCACGCGGCGCGGCGTGCATGGAGCGGGGGCGCACGTGGACTACTCGATCGGGACACTCGTGCTGATTCCCGCCATCGCGGTCGCGGCACCGTTGCTCGTTCGCGCGCTGGGCCGATGGGTCGCGATTCCGCTCGTCGTCTTCGAGATCCTGCTGGGCATCGCGCTCGGACCTGCCCTGCTCGGGTGGATCCAGCCCGACGACTTCGCGGCGTTCCTCTCCGACTTCGGCCTCGCGATGCTGTTCTTCCTCGCCGGATACGAGATCGACTTCCGCACCACCCGCGGGCGTCCGCTCACTCGTGCCGCGCTGGGCTGGCTCATCTCCCTGGTGGCCGGGATCGGAGTCGCGACGCTGCTCGCACCCGATCTGCCGGGCGCCGCGTTCATCGGGGTGGCGCTCACGTCCACGGCGCTCGGCACGATCATGCCGATGCTCCGGGATTCGGGCGACCTCCGAACGCCCTTCGGCGTCGCCGTCATGGCGATCGGTGCCGTCGGCGAGTTCGCGCCGCTCCTCGCGATCTCGTTGTTCCTCAGCGGTCGTTCGCCGATCGTGGCCGCCCTCGTGCTCGTCGCGTTCGCGCTCGTCGCCGGTGCGGCCATCTGGTTCGCGGCCCGTGGGGCTGGCCGCGGGTTCCACCGCGTGATCACCGCCACCCTCCATACGAGCGGGCAGTTCGGCGTGCGCCTCGTGGTGCTCGTCCTCGTCGCGCTCGTCTCACTGAGCCTCGTGCTCGATCTCGACATGCTGCTCGGGGCGTTCACTGCGGGCGTGCTCGCGCGTCTCCTGCTCGCCGGCGCTCCCCGGCGCGACGTCGAGGTCATCGAGGGGAAGATCGAGGGCCTCGGCTACGGATTCCTCGTGCCGATCTTCTTCATCGTCACCGGCGTCGCGTTCGACGTCGAGGCGCTCGTGACGGATCCCGGGGCGCTCCTGCTCATCCCGGTCTTCCTCGTGCTGCTTCTCGTCGTACGCGGCATCCCGTCCGTGCTCGCGGCGCCGTCGGGCTCGCGCCGACGGGATCTCGCCGCGACCGCCCTGTTCGGCGCGACAGGACTGCCGATCATCGTCGCCGTGACGGCGATCGGCGTCGAGTCGGGCGATCTGCCGAGCGGTATCGCCGCAGCGCTCGTCGGCGCGGGAATGCTCTCGGTGCTGTGCTTCCCGATTCTCGGCCTGCTCCTTCGCAGACGACCGCCGGATGCCTCGGCCGACGAGCCGCGCACTGAGACCCCGGTTCCCGCCCAGGACTGACTTCTCCGAGTCGTCGCTCGCTCGCGGCCCGGATGACTCGGCCCGGTATGCTTGCGGGGTCGGCCCCCGTAGCTCAGCGGATAGAGCAGCAGCCTTCTAATCTGTCGGTCGCAGGTTCGATTCCTGCCGGGGGCACCTCCGCCTGACGCTCTTCGACCCGGACCGACCCGACCCGTGGGGCCGACGACGGCCCGCGACGCGCTGTCGGGCCTCCCCGGTAGACTCGCGGCATGGCAACCCCGAGCGACCGACTGGTCTGGATCGACTGCGAGATGACCGGACTCGACCTCGAGGTCGACGAACTCGTCGAGATCGCGGTGATCATCACCGACTACGACCTCAACCCCGTCGACGCCGGCCTCAGCATCGTCATCAAGCCCGATGCGAGCGCCCTCGAGTCCATGGGCGAGTTCGTTCGTGCCATGCACACCGAGTCGGGGCTCATCGAGGAGATTCCGAACGGCGTGAGCGTCGCCGAAGCCGAATACGAGGTGCTCGAGTACGTGCTGAAGCACGTGCCCGATGAGCAGAAGGCGCCGCTCGCCGGGAACTCGATCGGCACCGACCGAGCGTTCCTGGCCAAGTACATGCCTCGTCTCGACTCGCACCTCCACTACCGCAATGTCGACGTCTCCTCCATCAAAGAGCTCGCCAAGCGCTGGTTCCCCCGCGCGTACTTCAACTCCCCCGCGAAGAACGGCGGACATCGGGCCCTCGCCGACATCCTGGAGTCCATCCGCGAGCTGAACTACTACCGCCGGGCGATCTTCGTTCCCGACCCGGGGCCGTCGAGTCAAGATCTGCAGGCCATCGCGGCCGCCGTGGTGGACGAGTTCGACGCCAAGGTGTAGTAGTCTCTTTGAGTTGCCTGATCGCTTCAGCGGTCGACACATGGTGGGTATAGCTCAGTTGGTAGAGCGCCTGGTTGTGGTCCAGGAGGTCGCGGGTTCAAGCCCCGTTACTCACCCCAATCTCTTCCTCCGCCATCGATCGGAGCACGGCGTGGAACTCGATGCGGAGGCGTTCGAGGCCATCGTCGTCGACGAGCTCGACCGGCTTCCCGATGACATGGTCGACGGTCTCGAGAACGTCGTCTTCGTCGTCGAGGACCGGCCGGAAGACGGATCGCTCGACCTGCTCGGGCTCTACGACGGCTTCGCCCTCACCGAACGCGACCGCTACGGCTTCGGCGAGATGCCCGACCGGATCATCCTCTACCGTGAGCCGCTCCTCGCGGTCGCGTCCGACGAGAGCGAACTGCGCGACGAGATCCACATCACGCTCGTCCATGAGATCGCCCACTTCTACGGGATCGATGACGACCGGCTGCACGAGCTCGGCTGGGCCTGATCGGGTCCGGGATACGCTGATTGCATGATGTCCCCCGGCCGGATCACCGGCATCGCCGTCGGCGCGGTCGCGATTCTCGGCATCGGGGTCTACGGGCCTGCCATGCTGCTCGGGCCGCTGCCGGCCGCCACGGTCCGTATCGAGACGACCGCCACCGTGGCGGCCGAAGCTCCGCCGATCGTGCTCCCAGCCACCGGTGCGAGCGCGATGGCGGTGCTCGAGGACGACGGCGCGGCCGAGACCGTCGCCGAGGCAGGAGACCCGGCGCCCGTGCCCATCGGCGGTGCGGCCAAGCTCGTCACGCTGCTCGTCACGCTCGACTCCCTGCCGCTGCCGGCCGAGGGAGCTGGTCCGGCCGTTCCCATCGGTCCAGCCGATTACAGCGACTACGTCAGGTACTCGGCCGAGGGCTCGCGCACGGTGCAGGTCTCGCCGGGCGAGCAGTGGACGGAGCGCGACGTCGTTCGGGCGGTGCTGCTCGCTTCGAGCAACAACCACGCCGACACGCTCGTGCGATGGGCGTTCGGCGGCGTCGACGCCTACGTCGATGCCGCGAACACCTGGCTCGCCGAACAGGGATTCAGCGCGACCCGGGTGGCCGACGCCACCGGCCTCTCCGACGACAACGTCGGCACCGCCGCGGAGCTCGCGCGCGTGGCAGCGCTCGTCGTCGCCGATCCCGGATTGAGCGCCATTCTGGCCGAATCCGATGCGAACCCGCCCCTCGGTTCCCGGAGCATCCCCGACGTCGTTGCGAGGCCCGAAGACGGCGCGGTGCGCGCGCTCACTCGGAGCTTCACCGACGGGGCGGGGTTGAGCTTCGTGTACACCGCTGAGCTGCCCGCGGCCGAAGGTTCGAGCGATGGACCGCGCACGATCGCCGGCGCCATGCTGCTCATGCCCGACTACGAGACGCTCGATCCAGCGGTCGCGGCCGCCGTCGAGTCTGCGGCATCCGCATCGACGCCCGTCGCGGTGATCGTGGAGGGCACGCGCTACGGCATGGTCGAGTCCGCTTGGGGAGATGACGCCGCGCTGGTGGCGTCGGTGACCAGAACGGATGCCGCTTGGGGCAGCGCGTTCGGCGAGGCGTCCGTGACCGTCGATGAGTTCTCGACCGCCGCAGCCGGCCGCGAGGTCGGCCGAGTGGTGGTGTCGACATCGACGGGAGAGCTCGCGTCGCCGCTGCGACTCGACCGCGCCATCCGGGATCCCGGCCCCATCTGGCGGCTGACGCATCCTGCACCGCTCATCGAGGCGTACCTCGCGAACGGAGACTGACCGCCCCCGCAGCGGGTTCGTTCGACGCGCCGGAAGCGACGTCAGTCGTTGTCGTCCTCGTCGAACTCGACGGGGTCGGAGTCGCCCGCATCGAACCGGAAGCGGACCCGAAGCTGGCCGTTCACCTCGCGCTCGTCGACGGCGTCGTACCAGAACAGCGACTCGAGCCCATCGACAGCGGCCAGCATGCCGACCCGCTGTTCGGGCTTGCCGCCGACGAGGGCCCGATGTTCGAAGTCGCCCTCGAGCGGCCCGTCGATGAACTCGGCGACGTACTGGGACCCGGACGTGTCTGCGTTCATGTTCTCACCGTAGTCCTCAGGCGGTCGGCGGGGCGGATGCCCCGCCCGAGCTCCCGACACCTTCCACCCGCGAATCGCCGGTCGCGCGCACGACCACGTCGGCGTGTCGTCGGGGCTCACGACGACGCGCGTGCCGTCGCCACTGCCGGTCCCAGATCTCCCAGAAGTCGTCGAACGCACCGTCGTCGCGAGCGAGCGCGCGCCGGCGACGAAGGGGGTCGGATGCCTCGACCCACACGTGCACCGCCTCGGGATCGTGCTCGGCGGCCGCGAACGAACCGCACCCCTCGAGCACCATTCCTCGACCCGGGCGAAGGCGAGCCTCGTCCGCAGCCCGGCTCGCGCCCCAGTCCCAGCGGCGCCACCCGCCCACGCGCCCGCGCCGACGCTGGGCGAGGAGCGTGCGGGCGAGTCCCGTGCCGGCCGCGTCGAGGCCGTACCATCCGGGATAGACGTCGTCGAGCCGGACGAGGTCTGGAGCCTGTCCGGGCCAGGCACGCACGAGCGCATCGGCGAACGTGCTCTTGCCCGAACCGCTCGGGCCGTCGATCACGACCAGCGGGGTCCGTCGCCCGCGCACCGCCCGGAGAACGGCGTCGATCGCCGACGCCGACGCACCGACCTCTGCCCGCGCAGGCGCCCAATGCTCGGTCACGACCACACCGGGTGGAACGTCCCGGCCCAGACGGCGCCGGCGAGCGCAAACGTCGCGATCGAGACGGCCAGCGCCAACAGGGCGGCATCCGGCCACCCGACGCGGGAGGGGCGAGCCCAGGTGCGCGTTCCGTCGGAGCCGAACCCGCGGGCCTCCATCGCCGTCGCGAGCTTGCTGCCTCGTCGGATGGCGAGCACGAGCAGAGCGAAGGCCATCGTGGCGAAGCGGCGCAGCGCGCCGTGGTCGCCGATGCCCCTCGCCCTCCGTGACAGCGCCATCGCGCGCCAGTCTTCGACGAAGAGTCCCACGAGACGCGCACCGGCGAGGGCGCCGAGCACGAAGCGGCTCGGCAGATGCGCGATCTGAGCGAGGCCATCGGCGAGTTCGGTGGGGTCGACGTTCATGAACAGCAGCACCGCGGGCAGGCCGATCGCGAGCACGCGAACGGTGACGGCGATCGCGAGTTCGATCGATCCGTCGGTCACCCGGGCGAGCCAGAAGTTCCAGTACTCGTTGCCCGACGGCTTGCCGTAGAGCAGCATGCTGATGCCCGCGATCGGCGCCGCGATGAGAATCGGCCACGTCCGCCTCGCAAACGTGCGCGCTCGCACGCCCGCCGCCGCGAAGAGCGCGAGCTGGATCACGAGTGCGAGCGCCGCGCTCAGCCAGTCGACGCTCACGAGCAGCGGCGTCGTGAGGAGGATCGCGGCCGCGAGCCGGGTCACCGGATTGACCCGATCGACGAAGCGCAGGGCGGTGTCGGCGTTCATCCGATCTCCTCGGCGATCAACGCGTCGGCGCCGAGATCGAGGTGGCGCTCGCCGAGCGCATCGCGGAACGCCGCATCGTGCGTGACGGAGAGCAGGGTCACACCGCTCCCGTCGACGAGATCGCGGAGCAGCATCACCAGTTCCGTCCAGGTGACGCGATCCTGCCCGAACGTCGGCTCGTCGAGGATCATCAACTGCGGTCGCGTCGCGAGCATCGAGGCGACGGTCAGCCGGCGCTGCTCGCCGCCAGAGAGCGTGAAGGGATTCGCCTCGGCGAGATGATCGAGCCGGAGCCGTTCGAGCACCTCGTCGGCGCGACGGTCCACCTCGTTCGAGGAGAGGCC
>JAPSJT010000288.1 GCA_031178045.1 Agromyces sp. | reverse complement strand
GAGTTCCTGCGCTGGTTCTCCGAGGAGACCTCTCGCGTGGCGGGTCGGTTCGCGACCGCCCCCGACGGTCGGAGCCGGCTCGTCGTGATGAAACGGCCGGTCGGGCCGAGCCTCTTCATCACCCCGTGGAACTTCCCGCTCGCGATGGCGACGCGCAAGATCGCCCCGGCGATCGCGGCCGGATGCACCATGGTGCTGAAGCCGGCCGCGCTCACCCCGCTGACAGCGCTGCTCTTCGCCGAGGTGCTACGGGAGGCGGGCCTGCCGGCCGGTGTGCTGAACGTCATCCCGACGACGACCGCCGGACGGGTCACGGGCCCGCTGATCAAAGATCCTCGACTTCGGAAGCTCTCGTTCACCGGATCGACCGAGGTCGGTCGTCGGTTGATCGCGGACGCCGCCGAGCAGGTGCTCCGCGTGTCGATGGAACTCGGCGGGAACGCGCCGCTGATCGTGTTCGAGGACGCCGATCTCGATCAGGCGGTCGAGGGCGCACTCCTCGCGAAGCTCCGCAACGGCGGCGAGGCGTGCACCGCAGCGAACCGCCTGCTCGTGCACGCCGACGTCGCGGCCGAGTTCTCGGAGCGGCTGACCGCGCGGATCGCCGGGTACGCGGTGGCTCGCGGCACCGAGCCGGGTTCCATGATCGGCCCGCTCGTCGACGAGGCGACACGGACCAAGGTGCACGAACTCGTGGAATCCGCTCTCGAAGACGGTGCGACGGTTGCGACCGGCGGCCGGCCGATCGAAGGCCCCGGATACTTCTACGAACCGACCGTCCTCGTCGACGTGCCGGCGCACGCCCGCATCCTTCGCGAGGAGATCTTCGGCCCTGTTGCGCCCATCGTGACCTTCACGACCGAGTCCGAAGCGATCGCACTCGCGAACGCGACCGAGTTCGGGCTCGTGGCATACGCGTTCACTCGCGACCTGAACCGCGGCCTACGCCTCGCCGAGGAGCTCGAGGTCGGCATGTTCGGCTTGAACACCGGCATCGTCTCGAATCCTGCAGCGCCGTTCGGCGGGGTGAAGCAGTCGGGACTCGGCCGCGAGGGCGGGTCGGAAGGCATCGAGGAGTATCTGGAGACGCGGTACGTCGGCATCGCGGATCCGTTCGCGGGCTGAGCTCGCTATGCCCGAGGCGCCGGCCCCGACGATCGCCGCACGATGAGCTGGGACGGCGGCACGTCGACCGGACGCACTTCCGTGCCCTCGATCCGGGCGAGCAGCCTCAGGAGCGTCTGGCGCCCGAGGCTGTCGAAGTCGACGCGCACCGTGGTCAGCGGCGGATCGAAATAGGCCGCTTCGGGAATGTCGTCGATGCCGACGACGCTCACGTCCTCGGGCACACGGAGCCCGCGTTCCTTGAGTGCGAGCATCGCCCCGAGCGCCATCTGGTCGTTCGAGGCCACGATCGCCGTGGCGGAAAGCTCGGGCATGGAGGCCACGGCCTCGTAACCCGACTTCGCCGACCAGTCACCCACGAGGACGCCCGCCGACCGGAGTCCCGCATGTTCGACGCCGGCCTCGTACGCCAGGGCCCGATTCCGGCTCGCCGTCCAGTTACGGGGTCCGGAGATGTGCACCACGGTGCGGTGGCCGAGCCCGGCGAGATGGCCGAGGAGCGCCGGAATGCGGACGCCGCCGGGATCCGACGGACGTCCGGAGGTCGCGTCGTGCTCCTCGGCGTGGATGTACGCGGGGACGCGGAACTCGGTCGTCTCGAACGCTCGGGTCATCTCGTCGGTCGAGGAGAGGGCGAGCACACCCGCCAGGTCGTGCTGGGTGATCATGGCGATCGACTCCTCGATGGCACGCAGATTGCGTACGTCGAGCGAGACCACGTCGAGCACGTAGCCCGCCTCGCGAGCGGCGGCGCTGGCGCCCTCGGCGATCCGGCTCGGTCCGACCTGCGAGAGGTCGTGCGTGAGCGCGCCGATGCGGTGCGAGCGGCCCGACTTCAGGCTCCGAGCGGTGAGGTTGGGGCGGTACCCGAGTTCTTCGAGCGCCCGCTCGACGCGCTCGCGGGTCTCGGGACGGATGCCGTGGAACCCTTTGAGGAAACGGCTCACCGTCTGGTGCGACACCCCGGCGGCCTGGGCGACGTCGTAGATCGTGGCGGGTTTGGCGGGGACGGCTTCGACACGGACGTCGAGCGGGTCGGCGCTCGTGCTCATCGCGTCCTCCAGTGCTGGGGAAAGGGACGGGTCGCGAGGCCCGGGTAGGGGCATGTGGATCACGAACCGGTCACACAGTGAAACTCGTGCTTGACAAGCCGATGTTATCGGCAACATCCTTGT
>JAPSJT010000096.1 GCA_031178045.1 Agromyces sp. | reverse complement strand
CGTGCGTGTGCGGCTCCGACCTGTGGCCGTACCGGGGCGTCACGCCGACGCGCGAGCCGCACCGGATCGGTCACGAATTCGTCGGCGTCGTCGAGGCGGTGGGCGACGATGTCGAGCGCATCGCCGTGGGCGACTTCGTGATCGCGCCCTTCTACGTCTGCGACAACACGTGCCTCAACTGCCGCAACGGCGTCAGCACGTCGTGTCTGCACGGCGGCTGGTGGGGCGGCAACGACCGCAAGGGCGCGTTCGCCGACGCGGGCCAGGGCGAGCGCGTGCGCGTACCCCTTGCCGACGGCACGCTCGTCGCCGTGCCGGGCGAGGTCGCCGACGCACAGGTGCCGGGCCTGCTCACGCTCTCGGACGTCATGGGCACGGGCCACCACGCGGCGATCTCGGCTGGCGTGCAGCCCGGCGACTCCGTCGCCGTGGTCGGTGACGGTGCCGTCGGCCTGTGCGCCATCATCGCGGCGAAGCGGCTCGGAGCGTCGACGATCATCGCGATGTCGCGGCATCCCGAGCGGCAGGAGCTCGCGCGGGCGTTCGGTGCCACGCACCTCGTCGCCGAGCGCGGCGACGTCGGCGTCACCGCCGTGCGCGAGCTCACCCGCGGCATCGGCGCCGACCGGGTGCTCGAGTGCGTCGGCACGAAGGAGTCGATGGACCAGGCGATCCGATCCACGCGGCCTGGCGGCATGGTCGGCTACGTCGGCGTGCCGAACGGCGGACCCGAGCTTCCCGTGCGTCCGCTCTTCGACCGCAACGTCGGCGTCAGCGGCGGGGTCGCCCCCGTGCGCGGTTACATCGAGGAGTTGCTGCCCGACGTGCTCTCGGGAGCGATCGAACCGGGGCGGGTCTTCGACCTCGAGCTGCCGCTCTCCGCCGCGGCCGAGGCCTACGCCGCCATGGACGAGCGCCGGGCGATCAAGGTGCTGCTGCGTCCCTGACGAGGTCGCCGTCAGCGGCCGTTGCCGTGCCGCCGCTCTCGCGGACGGCACACGGCCGCACGTCGCTCGCGCACGATTGTTGCTCGATGGCGCAACATCGGCGCGCTTCGTCGGGGCGTCGGCGCCGATTCGCGGGCGGCATCGTCGCAGACCCTTGCCCCGTGTTCGAGGGGCGTGGAAGGATCGCGCACACTGACCGTCAACGGATTGGACGAACATGCCACGACTGAGAACGATCGCCGCGACATCCACCATCGCACTGGCCCTGACGGCATTCGCCGCTGCTCCGGCCGGTGCGATTTCTTCTGCAGAGAGCGAGACGAGCGGCGAGCAGCAGTTCGTCGTGCTGTTCGACGAGGGCGCCTCGACCGAGGCGATGCACGCCGCGGTGGCTGCCGCGGGCGGCACCATCGTCGCCGAGAACACCGAGGTCGGCGTGGCCACCGTCGTCACGACCGAGACCGACTTCGCCGCCGCGGCCGCCGCCCAGTCCGTGATCCAGGGCACCGCGCTCAATCGCGTGATCGCCGACGTGCCCGAGGCCGCGAAGGGGGCCGGAGCGGCCGAGAAGGCCGACACCGCGAAGGCCGACCTGCGCGGCGACGCGGCAGGCAGCGCCGCCGCCTCGGCGCCCGCGACGCGCCCGTCGAACGGCCGGCCGCTCGCCGAGCCGCTCGCCGACCTGCAGTGGGACATGCAGGCGATCGGCGCGACGGTCGACGGTTCGTACCGGTACGACAAGACGAAGGGCGTGCTCGTCGGCATCCTCGACACCGGCGTCGACGGGTCGCACCCCGACATCGCGCCGAACTTCGACGCCGAGCTGAGCCGCAACTTCACCGTCGACGTCGAGGTCGACGCGAACGGCGACCCGATCGACGGCGCCTGCGCGGATGAACCCGACCAGTCGTGCGAGGACCCGGCTGACGTCGACGAGAACGGGCACGGCACGCACGTCGCCTCGACGATCGGCTCGCCCATCAACGGCGTGGGCATCGCGGGTGTCGCGCCCGACGTGACCCTCGTGAACCTCCGCGCCGGACAGGACTCGGGCTACTTCTTCCTGCAGGCCTCCGTCGATGCGCTCACGTATGCCGGCGACAACGGCATCGACGTCGTGAACATGAGCTACTACGTCGACCCGTGGCTGTTCAACTGCACGTCGCACCCCGCCGACTCGGCTGAGGACCAGGCCGAGCAGCAGACGATCATCACGGCGATGCAGCGCGCGCTCGACTACGCGCGCGGCAACGGCGTGACGCTCATCGCCGCCGCCGGCAACCAGGCCGCCGACTACACGAAGGCGTACGTCGACTCGTCGAGCCCCGACTTCGCGAGCGTTCCCGGTGAGGTCGCCTACACGCGCGACCTCCTCGACCCGGCCTCGTGCGTCTCGATGCCCGGTGAGGCCGAAGGCGTCATCGCCGTGAGCAGCACCGGCCAGAGCGAGCGCAAGGCCTACTACTCGTCGTACGGCAACGGCTACGTCGATGTCGCGGCACCCGGTGGCGACATCTACGACAACGCCGAGGCGACCCGTCAGTACCCCGGCGGCATCCTCGCGGCCTACCCCGCGGCCCTCGCCGAGGCGGAGGGCGCGATCGACGAGAACGGCGACGTCGTCGTTCCGTGGGCAGTGGAGAGCTGCGACGCCTCGGGCGAGAACTGCGGGTACTACCAGTACCTGCAGGGCACGTCGATGGCGTCGCCGCACGCCGCCGGCGTCGCGGCGCTCATCGTCGGGGCGTACGGAAAGCACGACAAGGCGCACGGCGGCAAGACGCTCTCGCCCGAGCGCGTCGAGTCGGTGCTCCTGCAGACGGCGACCGACACCGCCTGCCCCGACCCCGCTGCATTCACGTACGTCCGGAACCTGCCCAACGGCACGACGTCGACGACCACGCACACGTGCGAGGGCGAGCCGACGAAGAACGGGTTCTACGGCGACGGCATCGTGAACGCGCTCGCCGCGATCGGGCGGTGACGCGGCATCCGCTGATCTGACCTCGGATATCGACGGGGCCGGCCTCTTCGGAGGTCGGCCCCGTTGCGTCGCCGGCTCGCCTACTGGCCGACGAGCACGAGCTCGCCGAGCGGCTTGCGCACGCGCGGTGCGACCTCTCGCTCGCGGAGGGGGTCGGGCAGCGCGTCGACGTCGCCGAGCACGCCGATCGCCGTGATCGAGACCGCCTCGAGTCGCTCGTCGAGGCCGAAGGCCTCACGCAGCACGGCGGCGTCGAAGCCGCCCATCTGGTGCGTGTGCAACCCCTCGTGCTGGGCCTGCACGGTGAGGTGCGCGACGGCCTGGCCGAGATCGTACCGCGCCCACGGGCGAGGCTTGCCGGCGTCGTCGACCGTCTCGGCGAGGTTCACGACGAGCACCGCCGCCGAGTCCGCCCACGCCTGGTTGAAGCCGAGCAGCGCGTCGTGCACCGTCGCGAACGCCTCGCTGCCCCGGCGGGCCACGATGAAGCGCCACGGCTGCACGTTGTTCGCCGAGGGCGCCCAGCGCGCCGCCTCGAGGATCGTGCGGATGACGTCGGGCGAGACCTCGGCCGTCGGGTCGTATGCGCGGGGACTCCAGCGCTCGACGAGCGGGGTGATGAGCGGCGCTTCGGTGTCCGCGTTGCGGGACGTGATGTCGGTGATGAGGGTCATGCGATGACTGCCTTCGTGCGAGGGACGGATGCCGGGGCGCCGTCGTCCCGCGTGATGCAACGCGCCGCGACATCCGATATTCCATGTATTCGCATATTCTCAGCGACGTCGAGATCGCTCTTCCCGGGACCACTGATCCCCCGGCGATCGGACCCATCTACGCGGTGGGGCCGCCGATCGCTGTCCGGCCCGAAGGGGTTGAGAATGTCGCCGCGAGACCGGAGTCGCCTGGCCCGATTTCGACGGGGCCCACCACGTCGGCCACGAGCCGGCGAAGCGCGGCCACGTCGGGAGTGGAGACGTTCAGTGTCTCGAGACGGACACCCTTGTCAGGGAGGAGCGTCGCCGGCGGCGAGGTGTGCCAGAGGATGCGTGACGGCGCGATCCCGCCGAGCGGCATACGACCATCGGGCGCGACCGTGAGCGCCCACCGATTGCTCCCCCGACTCAACTCCATCACGTGCCGCTCCCCGGCGAGCGATGCGACGCGCACCACCCAGTGCACCAGCGCGGGACCACCGGCAAGCCGTGCACGCATGGCCTCGGTGTCGAGCTCGAACCATCGCGCCCGACCCGGCGCGGGCGCCTGGGGGTCGACGGCGATGACCTCGAGGTAGCAATCAGGACCGAGGGAGAGGACACGGTTGTGCGTGCCGAAGACCTCGTGCCGCCCGCCCGCGTCCATGGCCACACCGAGGCGCTCCTCCACCCACCGGGCGCCCTCGGCGAGATCGGCGGCCGCCACGACGAGATGGTCGAGCTCGCTCACAGTCGCCAGCCTAGGCCGTGATCACCGCAGTCAGCACGCCGCGGCCACTCGTCCCGTCAGCCGTTGCGCCGGGCTCGTCGCTCGCGCTCCCGCTCGAGCGTGTCGGTCTCCTTGTGCCCGTAGGCGAGCGGGTCGGGCGGGTTCTCGGCCTGCTCGACCGTGAGCAGGCCGTCGGGATCCTTCGGATCTCGCACTCCCGTCAGCCGCTCGCCGACCGTGGACTTGTCTTCGTCGTGTGGCATGACTCGACGGTACGTCGACCGACCTCGGTTCGTCAGCGGCTTGACTGATCAGCGATGCAGGATCCCGAACGCCCACGGCGGGATCTGGTCGGCCCAGGCGCGCCGTTCGGCCAGTCGCGCGTGCTTCGTCTGCCGGCGGTACGCGCGCCATTCCATGAAACGTCGCCGACGAGTGCGTGCGGCGGCGACCGCGCCCTCTTCTCGCCCCGCTCGCGACAGCGAGACCGGCGCGGATGCCGCTCCGACTCCAGTGGCGTCCGACATCTCCATCTCCCTTCCACACCGGTGAACCACTTTCAGTGGTGTCTTCAGCTTCCCCTCTGGCTTCACACCTGTCAAGAGCGTATGCTGGTGTGATGGCGACACAGGCGGATCTGGCGTTCCAGCGGGAGGATGAGGTCATCCCGCCGGCGCTGCGGCTCATCCGGGACTTCGTCAACACGGTCGAATACCAGCTTGACGACGAACGGCTGAGGGAGCCCGAAGATCTGGGTCGCTGGTTACTCGACCGCCGGCTGCTCGACCCCACCGCGACGGTGACGCCGGAGCATCTCGAGTTCGCCAAGACCCTGCGCGAAGGACTGCGCGGCGTGCTCGAGCTGCATGCCGGGCACGCCGCCGACGAGTCGGCCATCCGGCGCCTCAACGAGGCCCTCGCCGAGCTGCCCGTGCGCGTCTCCTTCGGCGAGACCGAGAGCTTCGGGCTCGTGCCGGCGAGCGCCGACCCGGTGCGAAGCGCACTGGCGGGCATGCTCGACGCCGTTCGGCAGTCGAGCGAGGACGGCACCTGGCCGCGTCTCAAGGCGTGCGCTCGCGACTCCTGTCGCTGGGCCTACTTCGACCACTCCCGCAACCGCTCGTCCCGGTGGTGCTCGATGGCGGGATGCGGCAACGCCGTCAAGATGCAGAAGGCCTACGCCGCTCGCAAGGGTCGGGGCGGAGCGGCCGGCTGAGCCGAGCCGCTACGCTCCGGCGAGCTCCTCGCGGATGCCGTCGACGAACGCGTCGATGTCGGCCTCGCTCGTGTCGAACGAGCACATCCAGCGCACCTCGCCGCGCGCGGCATCCCAGTCGTAGAAGCGGAAGCCGCGCTCGCGCAGGCGGTCGGCGACGCCGGCCGGCAGCGTCGCGAAGACGCCGTTCGACTGCGTCTCCTGGGTGAAGCCGAGCCCGGGGAGTTCGCCGGCCGCGATGCCGGCGTCGAGTGCGTCCCGCAGCCGCCGCGCCATCGCATTGGCGTGCGACGCGCTCTCGAGCCAGAGCTCGCCCTCGAGCAGCGCGATGAGCTGCGCCGACACGAAGCGCATCTTCGAGGCGAGCTGCATGTTGAGCTTGCGCAGGTATCTCAGGCCCTCGGATGCCTCGGGGTTCAACACCACGATGGCCTCCGCGCCGAGGGCGCCGTTCTTCGTGCCGCCGAAGCTCAGCACGTCGACGCCCACGTCGCGTGTGAAGGCGCGGAGCGGAAGCCCGAGCGAGGCGGCGGCGTTCGACAGGCGCGCGCCGTCGAGGTGCAGCTTCATGCCGCGCTCGTGCACGTGGTCGGCGATCGCCCGGATCTCGTCGGCGGTGTAGGCGGTGCCGAGCTCGGTGGTCTGCGTGATCGAGACGACGAGCGGTTGCGCGCGGTGCTCGTCGCCCCAACCCCACGCCTCACGGTCGATGAGCTCGGGGGTGAGCTTGCCGTCGGGCGTCGGCACCGTGAGCAGCTTCATGCCGCCGACCCGCTCGGGCGCGCCGCCCTCGTCGGAGTTGATGTGGGCGGTCGATGCCGAGATCACGGCGCCCCAGCGCGGCAGCATCGACTGCAGCGCGGTGACGTTCGCGCCCGTGCCGTTGAAGACGGGGAAGACCTCGACGCCCTCTCCGAAGTGCCGTGCGAAGACCTGCTGCAGGCGTTCGGTGTAGACGTCTTCGCCGTACGCCACCTGGTGTCCGCCGTTCGCCGCGGCGATGGCGTCGAGCACCTCGGGGTGCACGCCCGAGTAGTTGTCGGAGGCGAAGCCGCGCACGGCGATGTCATGGAGCTGATCGGTCACCGGATCATCCTCCCATCCCTCGCGGGTGCGGGCCGCGTCCGGTCGGTGGACTGCCGGGCGCTCAGCCCTGGAGCGCCTCCGCGAGCCGCACCCGCGGCCCGGTCTTCAGCAGCGAGTTGCGGTAGATGCGCTCCCCGACCCAGACCGCGAGCACCGTCGTCGCGACGAGCAGCACGAGCGAGACGATGGGCTCCCACCATTCGGCCTGGCCGAGGAAGACCCGCATCGGCATGCCGACCGGCGCCGAGAACGGCACGTAGCTCATGATGCCGAGCACGGTCGGATCGTCGTTGAAGAAGATCACGAGGAAATACGGGATCATCACGAGCATCGTGACCGGCGTCGTCACCGATCCGATGTCCTCGGCGCGCGAGACCATCGCCGCGGTCGCCGCGAACAGCGCCGCGAGCATGACGAAGCCGATGGCGAAGAACACGACGAACCAGATGACGGATGCCCCGAGCCCGCCGAGCAGCACCCGCTGCCCGGTCAGCAGCATCCCGAGCACGGCGAGCACCGCGATCGCGAGGATCTGCCCGAACGCCATGACGCTGTTGCCGATGACCTTGCCCGTGAGCAGGGCCCGCGCCGACACGGTCGAGAGCAGGATCTCGACGACGCGCGTCTGCTTCTCCTCCACGACCGATTGCGCGATCGTCGTGCCGAAGGTGAGTGCCGACATGAAGAAGACGATGCCGAAGCCGAACGCGACGAGATACGCGAGCCCCGGTGGCACCGCGGCCGGGTCGAGCAACTCGACCGCCGGGTGCACCGAGAGGGCGTCGACCACGGTCTCCGGTGTCTCGTCGAGCCCGATCACGGTGATGCCGAGCGGGTCGGATGCCGCGGGCGCCACGATCGCGTCGACCTCGCCGGCTCGGAGCATCCGCTCGGCTTCGCTGCGATCGGATGCCGCCACGGCCTCGAGCCCCTCGGCGTCATCGACGACCGAGCCCATGCCCGAGACGACGGCCACCTTCGTGGTCGACCCCTGCTCGCCGAAGATGCCGCCGAGCAGCACCGAGGCGAGGACGGCGAGCATCAGCACGCCCGTCGAGATGAGGAACGCCTTGCTGCGAACCCGCATCGTGATCTCGCGGCCGGCGATGAGCGCAACGGTCTCGGTGAAGCGCGGTGCGGTGCGTTCGGTGCTCATCGCACGACCTCCTTGAAGATCTGGGCGAGCGATCGCTGCTCGCGCGTGAAGCTGACGACCTCGCCGCGAGTGAGGGCCTCGGCGAGCACCGCCCGCCGTGCGGCATCCGACTCCGACTCGAAGACCGCCCAGCCGCCGTCGAAGTCGGCGACCCGGATGCCGGGCTGCTCGCGCAGCCAGCCGGCGTCGCCCGACATGAGCAGCTCCCACCGCTCCGAGCCGTGCGCGGCGCGCAGCGAGTCGCGCGTGCCGGCTGCGGCGATGCGGCCGCCGGCGATGATCACGAGGTCGTCGCACAGCCGCTCGACGATGTCGAGCTGGTGCGACGAGAAGAGCACGGGCGCTCCGGATGCCGCGACATCCGCGAGCACCGACTGCACCGTCTCGACGGCCATCGGGTCGAGCCCCGAGAACGGTTCGTCGAGTACGAGCACCTCGGGCCGATGCACGAGTGCGGCCGCGATCTGCGCCCGCTGCTGGTTGCCGAGCGAGAGGCTCTCGATCGTGTCGTTCACACGTTCGCCGAGCCCCAGCCGTTCGAGGAGCTCGAGCGCGTTGCGCTGCGCCGCGGCCGGCGTCCAGCCGTGCAGTCGCGCGAGGTAGACCGTCTGCTCGAGCACGCGCATCTTCGGGTAGAGCCCGCGCTCTTCGGGCATGTAGCCGAATCGGCGGCGGTCGGCCTCGGCGAGAGGTGCGCCGTCGAGCGTGACGGTGCCGTGGTCTGCCGCGAGCACCCCGAGGATGATGCGCATCGTCGTCGTCTTGCCGGCGCCGTTGCCGCCGACGAAGCCCGTGAGCCGGCGCTCTCCGACCGTGAAGCCCACGCCGTCGAGGGCGAGGCGATCGCCGTAGCGCTTGGTGACGTCCTGGAGTTCGAGCATGGCCCAACCGTACGGATGCCGCGGGGCGCTGGGCATCCGCCGGACGACGGGTTCTCGCGCTCCGCCGCAGGGCGGAGGTCTTCCGCATGTCGGAGGCCCTCGCTACGCTCGCAACCGTGACCGAGCAGCGGGGTGGGTCAGAGGAAGAGGCGGCGACGGGGGTCGCGGCGACCGAGGCGCCGTCGACACCGTCGACGTCCGAGGCATCCGCGGGTGCAGCGCCGCCGCCGGGCGGCATGCGCACGTTCCTGCACGTGCTCGCGAACACGATGATCGCGAACGTCACGACGAGCTTCCTCTGGTTCGCGCTCACCTTCTGGGTGTACCTCGAGACGCGCTCGGTGCTCGCCACCGGCATCATCGGCGGCGCGTACATGCTGCTGATCGCGTTCTTCGCGATGCTCTTCGGCACGATCGTCGACCGGCACCGCAAGCATCGGGTGATGGTGTTCTCGAGCGGGCTGTCGCTCGTCTCGTTCGCGATCGCGGGCGTGCTCTACCTGCTGCAACCCGAGTCGGCGCTCGTCGACCTCGGGGGGCCGTGGTTCTGGGCGTTCTCGGGCATCATCCTGTTCGGCTCGGTCATCGAGCACATGCGCAACATCGCACTCTCGACCACGGTGACGCTCCTCGTGCCCGTAGAGCGCCACGCCAACGCGAACGGCATGGTCGGCACCGTGCAGGGGCTCGCGTTCCTCGTGACGAGCGTGTTCAGCGGATTCGCCATCGGCTTCCTCGGCATGGGGTGGACGCTCGCGATCGCGATCGGCGCCACGGTCGTCGCGCTCGTGCACCTGCTGTTCATCCGCATCCCCGAGGCGCAGCCCGTCGCCGACGGCGAGCGGGCGCCCACGATCGACGTGCGCGGCAGCATCACCGCCATTCGGGCGGCTCCCGGGCTGTTCGCGCTCATCATCTTCTCGACGTTCAACAACCTCATCGGCGGCGTCTACATGGCGTTGATGGACCCGTACGGCCTCACGCTCTTCCCCGTGGAGTGGTGGGGCATCGTGCTCGCAGTCGCCTCCACCGGCTTCATCATCGGCGGGCTCGCGATCGCCAAGTGGGGCCTCGGCCGCAACCCGATCCGCACGATGCTGCTCGTCGTCGTCGTCATGGGGCTGCTCGGCGCGTTCTTCACCATCCGGGAGTGGTGGTGGCTCTACGCGCTCGGCACCTGGCTCTACATGCTGCTCATCCCCGCGGTGGAGGCCTCCGAGCAGACGGTCATCCAGAAGGTCGTGCCCTTCCGCCGCCAGGGCCGGGTGTTCGGATTCGCGGCGGCGTTCGAGGCGGCGGCAGCGCCGATCACCTCGTTCCTCATCGCGCCGATCGCCCAGTTCTGGATCATCCCCTA
>JAPSJT010000287.1 GCA_031178045.1 Agromyces sp. | reverse complement strand
CTGCCACGGCGCGCCACCGCATCTGGCCGGCGATCATGGAGATCGCCGACAACAAGTACGGCGGCGACGAGTTCCCCGAGCCCGATGATTCGGCGTTCAAGCAGGTGCTCGTCGATGTGCCGCAGGTAGCCGGCCTCTCTCTCGAGGAAGCGAAGAAGGCGATCGAGGACGCCGGATTCGTCTTCGAAGACGGCGGTCAGCAGGACTCGGACCAGCCCGTCGGCACGGTCACCGGTACCGATCCCTCGGGCCAGGCCGGGCGCGGCACGACGATCCGTGTCTTCACGAGCAACGGCCAGGGCACGACGGTGCCCGATCTCGCCGGCATGACGGCACAGCAGGCGAAATCGGCGCTCGACCAGGCCGGACTGAAGCTGAAGTCCTCGGGCAACCCGGCCGGTGACGCGACCGTCGAGAGCCAGAACCCTGCAGCCGGCACCGCGGTCAAGCGCGGCACCGAGGTGACGGTGACCTACAGCGCTCCGGGTAACTCGGGTGGCGGCACCGGCGGCATCGTCCCGGGCGACGGTTGAGCGGCGGCATGACGCCTGCCGCGCGGATCGCCTTCGCGATCGGCGCCGCAGGCGCCGCCGCACTCGCGTGGGGTGGCCTCGTGGAGCGCACCCGCTGGACGCTCCGTCGCGCCGACGTGCCGGTGCTGCCTGCTGGCGCTTCGCCGATCCGCGTGCTGCACCTCTCCGATCTGCACATGGCGCCGTGGCAGCACAGCAAGCAGGAATGGGTGCGAAGCCTCGCCGCCCTCGAGCCCGACCTCGTCGTCGACACGGGCGACAACCTCGGGCACGAGCGCGGCATCGAGGGCGTGCGTCGCGCGCTCGAGCCCTTCCGAGGGGTTCCGGGCGTCTTCGTCAACGGGTCGAACGACTACTTCGGCCCCACGCTGAAGAACCCGTTCGCGTACTTCGGCGGTCCCTCCGGTCAGGCCGCCCGCACCAAACACCTCGACATCGGCGAACTGCACGACTTCCTCGCGGAGCTCGGCTGGAACGATCTCGACAACACGGCGACCGCCATGGACCTGCGCGGCACGCACTTCGAGTTCTTCGGCGTCGACGACCCGCACCGCGAGTACGACCGGCTCGACCTCATCACGAGCGCGATCGACGAACTCCGAGCAGACGACCCGCTCGGCGACGAGTCGTGGCCCGACGCGGCATCCGCGGCCGAGCGCCGTCCCACGGTCACCGTCGGCGTCGCGCACGCGCCATATCAGCGGGTGCTCAACTCCTTCGTCAATCACGGCGCACAGCTGATGCTCGCCGGGCACACGCATGGTGGCCAGGTGTGCCTGCCCGGCTTCGGCGCACTCGTCACGAACTGCGACATCCCGCGCGACCAGGTGCAGGGACTGAGCGTCTGGCGGCACGGGCTGCGTTCCGCATTCCTCAACGTCTCGGCCGGCCTCGGCACCTCGATCTACGCGCCGGTGCGCTTCGCGTGTCCGCCCGAGGCGACGCTGCTGACCCTCGTCCCCGGCGAATAGCGTGGTCTGACGGCCGCGATTTATCGGCTATCCTTGTGGAGGCCGATCCGGCCACCGGGGTGTGGCGCAGCTTGGTAGCGCGCGTCGTTCGGGACGACGAGGTCGCAGGTTCAAATCCTGTCACCCCGACAGAGCAAGGCCCCCTCTCAGGAGGGGGCCTTCGTCGTCGCAGCGTGCGCGCCGGCGCCGTGCGAGCGGGAGGTTGCGGCCCCAGTCGTCCCACGTGCGCTTCGGGCACGGCTCGCCGCCGCGGCCGCCGCGACGACGCCTCGCGCCTGGGCGATCGCATCGGCCGCGCGCACGAGCGCGAGGTGCGAGAGCGCCTGCGGCGTGTTGCCGGCCTGTCGGCCGGTGATGGGATCGAGCTGCTCGGCGAGCAGCCCGAGGTCGTTGCGTGCCTCGAGCAGGCGTTCCATCAGGGCCGTCGCATCGTCGAGACGACCGCTGTGCGCATACTGCTCGACGAGCCAGAACGAGCACGCCACGAATGCGTTCTCGCCGCCCGGCAGCCCGTCGACCTCGGATTCCGTGCGATAGCGGAACAGCAGCCCGTCACGCAGCAGCATCCGCTCGATGCGATCGACCGTGCCCAGCATGCGGGGATCGTCGTAGGCGACGTACCCGATCTGGGCGAGCTGCAGGAGGGCCGCATCGACCTCCGTGGTGCCGGCGTACTGCACGTAACTGCCGAGCTCGTGATCGAAGCCGTCGCGCTCGATCGCGTCGGCGAGACGAGCGCGTGCCGCCCGCCAGCGCTCCACCGGACCGTCACGGCCCTCGTGTTCGACGGCGCAGATCGCCCGGTCGAATGC
>JAPSJT010000095.1 GCA_031178045.1 Agromyces sp. | reverse complement strand
TGATCGTCGCGATGAGTGCCGCGTACACGAGCGTCCACGAGAGCAGCCGGTCGATGTCGTAGAGGCGATACCGCGTCACGGCGATCACGACCGAGGCGGCGATGAGCCCGATCGTCACCCCGAGCAGCACGTCGACGACGACGGTCGGCACGAGCGGGTAGACGAAGAGCGCGGCGACGAAGATGATGCCCGACCACACGAGCCAGCGCAGCTGTGCCCGCTCATCGGGCCGGGCACCCACGCGGCGGCTGACGCAGACGATGAGTGCGAGCACGAGACTCGCGGCGAGGCACGGCATGGCTGCGACGAGCAGCACATTCCATGCGGCGTCCGGAATCGGCATCGACAGGCCGGAGCGGTCGAACGCCTCGAGCATCTCGCGACGTGACGGGTCGTCCTCCGCGAGAGCGTCGGCCGGGGCGAAGACGAAGGCGAACGGCATGACGCAGCCGAGGGCGATCGCGATGACCGACACCGCCCGCCATCCGCCCGACCGCAGCCGTCCGTCGGGGAAGACCAGGAGGAGCAGCACGATCGGCAGGATGAGCACGGACCCCAGTCGCGTGAACACCCAGAACGCGGGTACCGCCCACCAGGCGTCGCGATCGGTGTACCAGGCGAGGTTCACGGCCGCGGAGGCGAGGCCGTCGACGATCCAGAGCGCGCCGAAGCCCGTGAGCACCACCGCGATCGGATGCCACGGCAGCCGCCAGAGCAGTAGGCAACCGGGCACGAGCATCGCGACGCCGGGAAGCACGCCCGACCAGCCCGACGACATGGGCGGCTCGGGATGCGCGGGCAGCACCCGGAGGTCGATGGCGATCGCGCCCGCCGCCGCCGCGAGCGAGACCAGCATGGCGAGGACCGTCGCGATGCGGCTCGTGGCGTGCGTCATCCGATCATCGTGTCAGCCACGGTGTCCCGTTGTCACGGGACCGGTGTCCCGTCGGCGAGGCGTGCGGCCGCGACCACCGCGGACTCGGTGAGTCCGGGCGACCGCGCCGCCGCTTCGGCATCCGGCCCGGCGATCGTCTCGAGCCGGTCGAGCGCCGCACGCGCGCGCACCCGGTCACCCTCGGACGAGAAGGCGGCGACGAGCCGCTCCAGCGCGGCCGCGCGGTGGCCGTGGTCGCCTGCAGACTCGGCGAGCGACAGGGCTTCTTCCAGGAGCGGCACGGCGAGGACGGCAGATGTCCTCTCCGCGGCGAGCAGCAGGCTCCGGCCGAGGCAACGCAGGTCACCGAGCCGACGGAACGTCGCGATGAGCTCGTCGAGCGACGCGGCCGCCTCGGGCACTTCGAGCGTCTGCTGGACGAGGGCGGCGTGCGCGAGTTCGTGCGTGTTGCCCACCCCGCTCGCGTAGTCGACGCACTCCGCGGCCCATTTCGCCGCGGCATCCGGCTCGACCCCGGTTTGGGCCGCGATCGCCGCCATCATGTACCGGGCGTTGTTCACGTGCATCGTGTCGCCGGCGACGGCGTAGCCGCGCATCGCCTGCTCGAACTCCACGATCGCGGCCGAAGGATCAGCGATCGACGGGTTCCGCAGCGCGAGCCCGCGCGTCTGGTGCACCCCGGCGAGCTCCCAGTCGTCACCGAGCAGACGAGCGAGGCGTTCGGCCTCGCCGAGATGCTCGAGCGACGAGGCGCCGCGGTCCCTGTGGGTGTCGGCGAGGCCCGCGAGGTGGTGCGCCGACAGCCACGAGCGATCGTCGTGCGCGATCGCGAGTGCTCGGGCCGCGAGCTCGTCCACGAGCAGCATGTCGTGATTCGCGACCGCGCAGCCGAGCACGAGCAACTGCTCTGGGTCCGCGCCGGCGAGCACGAGTTCATCGCGCGCGGCCATCTCGATCGAGCGCACGCTGTCGACATCCGAGCCGTACTGCTCGATGCCGATCGCGAGCGACGTGGCAAGAGGCAGGGCCGTCGGATGCCGCGCCGCGAGCGCCCACCTCAGCGCCGCGTTGACCTCGGGGCACAGCCGCTCCGACGCGTGCATCGCCTCGGGGCTGTCGTCGACTCGGGCCCGGGGGATGAACTCGCTGGCCACCTCGGCGTGATAGACGGCGTGCAACTCCAGCACGTCGCGGATCGTCGACGCGTCCGTGCGCGCCCGGACGAACTCTCGCATCACCGCGAGCAGACGGAAGCGCCGGGGTGAGCCGCCCGCGTGGACGAGCATCGAATGGTCGAGCAGGCGAAGCACCGTCCCCTCTGCGCCCGGGTGCGTGACCGCCGTCGCGAGGTCCATGTCGAAGCTGCGCGGGAGCGCGGCGAGCCGGCACAGCACGCCGCGTTCCTCGTCGTCGAGGAGATCCCATGTCCAGTCGAACGCCGTCTCGATCGTGCGATGGCGCCCCTCGGGAACGGCGCGATCGAGCGTCGTGAAGTCGCGGTCGAGCCGTGCCGCGAGCTCGTCGAGCGACAGGTGCCGCGCGACGGCGGCGGCGAGCTCGATCGCGAGGGGCAGGCCGTCGAGACGTACGCAGACGCGAGTCGCGAGTTCCCGGTCGCCGGCGGCGGGCCGCCGACCCTGGGCGCCCAGTCGCTCGAGGAACATCGCGACGGCGGCGGCATCCGCGCCGTCGGTGCCGAGGGGCTCGAGCGCGAACACGTGCTCGCCCGCGTCGCCGACGGGTGTCCGAGAGGTGGCGAGGACCCGCAGCCCGGGTGCGGCACGGAGGAAGGCCCGCGCCGCCTCGCGAACAGCGGGGCCGACGCGGTCGACGTTGTCGAGCACGAGCAGGTAGTCGTGCGAGGCGAGCGCGACTCCCACCGATGAGGTCGCGTCTGCTCCGCGCGTGGCCTCGAGCCCGAGCGCCCGAGCGACGCGAGCCACGACGTCGCCGGGCTCGGCGTGCTCGAGCTCGACGACGAGCGGCAGGCGTTCGCCGTGCCGGTGCGCCGCGAACTCGAGCGCCAGGCGGGTCTTGCCGACCCCGCCCGGCCCCACGATCGTGACGCCGCGGTGACGATCGACCGCGTCGGCGAGCGCCGTGAGCTCCCGGGCACGTCCGACGAACGCCGTGCCGGGCGCCCGAACCGATGCGGCGCGCCGCTCCGCGGCGGCGGCCATGAGTTCGGCGCGGCTCTCGGCCGCGAGCTTGCGTCGCAGGCTCGCGATGTGGCTCTCGACCGTGCGCACCGAGATGAACAGCTCCGAGGCGATCTCGGGGTTGCTCAATCGCCGTTCGATCGCGGCGAGAATCGCGCTCTCGCGCGGGGTCAACGTCTGCCCCGCCACGAACCCGATTGTAGAACCGGGATGCCGCCGCCGCACCGGTGCCCGCCCGGATCGGGAGGGCGTACGGCGATCGGCGACGGCCATGCCGCGGCCGGTGGTCATGACGCCGCAGGGCGCGGCGGGGCGAGGGGCCGCAGACGACGGGGGAGCAGAGCACGGATGCCGCGTCGCGGGCGAGCGGCATCCGTCACCCCTTCACCGGCCTCGGCCACCTCGGCTGCGCGTTCACGGATCCGTCGCCGTACCTCGAGTTCGCGGCTCAGGCGCTCCTCGGCGCGGCGGTGGAGTTCGAACACGATGTAGTCATCGCTGAGGTGCATGGCGGTGCTCCTTGCTTCTCGGCAGGCTGGATCAGCGCACGCGCGCCGTGACGAGCAGGTACTCCCAGTCGGCGGTGCCGCCGGGCTCGCCGAGGCCGTGCGCGCGCCCGAGTTCGGCGAGCGCCGCGTCGAGCGCGCGCACCTGCTCCGGGTCATCGGCGATGCGGCGGAAGACGGCGATCGTGGGGCCGTAGTGCTGCTTGAAGTAGTCGCGGAACGCCTCGCCCGAGTCGAATGGCACCTCGAGCGTCTGGCGCTCTGCCGCGAAGTCGGTGACACGGTCGCCGAACAGCTCGCGAACATGCGCCTCGTCGCCCCACAGCGGAGCAGGTTGAGCGCCCTCGGGCAGCGGTGCGGCGAACGGCTTCATGGTCTTGAACAGCTGGCCGATGAAGCCCTCGGGCGTCCAGCTCAGCACGGCGACGCGACCCCCCGGCTTCGTGACACGCACGAGCTCGTCGGCAGCGCGCCCGTGATGCGGGGCGAACATGACGCCGATCGCCGACATCGTGACGTCGAAGGAGTCGTCGTCGAACGGCAGCGCCTCTGCGTCGGCCTCTCGCCACTCGAGTTCGGCTCCGGCCTCGGTCGCGAGCCTGCGGCCCACCTCGAAGAGCTCGGGGGTGAGATCGCTCGCGATCACGGTGGCGCCACGGAGCGCGGCGGGGATCGACGCGTTGCCGGTCCCGGCAGCGACGTCGAGCACACGATCGCCGGGATGGATGTCGGCGGCCGCGACGAGTCGCGGGCCGAGGCCCCAGATCTTCTCGGACGCGAGCCTCGGGTAGTCGCCCGACGCCCACATGGCGCGGTGCTTCGCCTTGAGCTCGCGGTCGGCGTCGGCCCCTGCGGCCGGTCGGGCGGGACGTGCGGTGTCGGTCATCGGATGCTCCTTGGTCGAGTGAAGGTGATGCGCCCAGCGTCGTCACGGTGGTGGGATGCCGCATCCGTGCGTTGCACGGAGATTCGCGTGCGTGCCCGGCGCCCGCTCAGCCGGGCCGCCTAGGCTGGAGGGCATGGTGCTCGCCCTCATCCGCCACGGACAGACCGACTGGAATCTCGCCGCACGCATGCAGGGCCGAACCGACATTCCGCTCAATGAGACCGGCCGCGAGCAGGCGCGCGTCGCGGCATCCGCCCTCGCGACCGAGCAGTGGGACGTCGTCGTGAGCTCGCCGCTCGAGCGCGCGCGCGAGACCGCTGCGATCATCGCCGACTCGCTCGACGTGCCGCTCGGCGGAACGTACGACGAGCTCATCGAGCAGGACTTCGGCGCCGCCGAGGGCACCCTCGTGTCCGAGCTCGACCAGCGTTGGCCGAACCGCGACTTCGAGGGCAAGGAGCCCGACGACGAGGTGGGCCCCCGGGGGATGCGGGGTCTCGAGCGCATCGCGAGGGAGTACCCCGGTGCGCGCGTGCTCGTCGTTGCGCACGGCACGCTCATCCGGCACACCCTCGCCGAGATCGCGGGCCACGACCCGCGACACTTCCCGAAGCTCGACAACGCATCGTCGTCCTTCGTCAGCTTCGCGGATGCCGCATGGCAGGTGCACACCGTCGGCGGCGTCGAGTGGGCCGAGGTGCTGACGGAGGTCGAGCAGCGCGCCGAGCAGCCGCGGCTCGCGAGCTGAACGCCGCGGGGTGCCGCGCCGCGCGTCGCCGTTTCCGCAACCCGCCGGTCGTCTCCGCCACGCGTCATCGGGGCGACGTAGAATGCGGAAATGGAGGCATCGGCCAGCACCACCCTGGTCGTCGTCGGTGAAGAGGCGACGTCGGCCATCCACGCCCTCGAAGGGTTCGCCAACGTCCGCGCGGCGACCCTCTCCGATGCATCCGATGTCGAGGTGGCCCGGTGGTCGGCCTCGTCGGATGCGCCCTACTTCGTGCACGATCACGATCCGCTCGCGCACGTCGCCGCCGCCTGGGTCGAGTTCTTCGACGATCAGTCGACGTACGGAGTGCTCGAGCTCGAGATCGAGCGCGCGGTCGAAGCCGCCGAGCGGCACGTGATCGCGGTGCCCGACTACTACGTCGTGCTGCACCCCGAAGACCTGCCAGCCACGTGGAAGCACTGGTGGCTCGGCGTGCTCGCCTCGGCCTCGCCGACCCGCGTCATTCCGTGGCCCGACGCCGACGAGTCGCTCGCCCGGTTGCTGCGCCGGCTGCCGACCGGACGCGCGTGGCCCGAGGTCGAGTCGTGGTTGCCCGGCGTGATGGGAGCGGTTCCCGACCTCGTGGGACTGCCCGAGGATCTCCGGCGCTCGGCCTGAGCCCGGTGCTGCGGGCTGCCGCGTCGCCCGTCACTTGAGCCGGGCGAGCCCGTCGAGCACGAGATCGAGGCCGAACTCGAATTCGAACTGGTCGTCGCACCAGCCGAGCGTCGAGTCGGGATCGTCATGGGCGACCGTCTGCAGCATCGCGGTGAGATGCGGGAGCTGGGCGGCCATCGCCGCCTGCGACTCGGCGTCGGCGTCGCCCGCGCCCTGCCCCGAGTCGAGCTCCTGCGAGAACCCGTACATGCGGCTGCCGAGGGCGTGCATGGCGTGGTGGATGAGGTCGTACGAGAAGCCCCCGGAGCGCAGCGTGCCGACGATCGAGTCCACGTAGCGAGCCGTCGAGAGCCCGAGCTCGGTGCGCGACTCGAGGACGGACGGGGCCCACGGATGCCGCAGCATCACCCGCCGTGACGCGAGGATGCGTTCGCGCAGCTTCGCCTGCCACGCGGCATCCGCCCGCTCGGCATCGATCGCGAAGCCGCCGGTCTCGTGCTCGATCTCGGCGAAGACCAGCTCGAGGACGCCGTCGAGGATCGCCTGCTTGTTCGGCAGGTGGTAGTAGAGCGACATGGGCTCGACGCCCAGGAGCTCGGCGAGACGGCGCATCGTCACGGCGTCGATGCCGCCGGAGTCGGCGAGTTCGATCGCCGTGCGGAGCACGCGCTCGCGGGTGAGGCGTGCCGGGCGCTCGGCGTCGCGTTCGGTGGTCATCGACATCTCGCCCCTCTCCGCGTTCAACGGTACAAGCCACAGCTCCGGTCGCGGTTTCCATCCTCGACAATCGCTCGGGATGGGCGTACCTTACATTGTACGACTTACAACGTAAGGGGGCCTTTCATGAGCAAGACGACGAACCGGGCCGAGGTGACGTCCGCGTCCGCCGGGGCGACGGCCGGCACGATGCGTGCCGCCGTGCACCGCCGCTTCGGCGGACCCGAGGTGATCCGGGTCGAGGACATCGCGAAGCCGGTGCCGCGACGTGGCGAGCTCCTCGTGCGAGTGCGGGCGAGCACGGTGAGCATCGCCGATCACCGTGCGCGCAGCCTCGACCTCCCGAAGGGGCTGTGGTTCTTCGCCCCGCTCACCCTCGGCGTCGTCCGCCCGCGGATGCCGGTGCTCGGCATGGACGTCGCCGGCGTGGTCGAGGCGGTCGGGGAGGGCACGACGGATGCCGCCGGCTTCGCACCCGGCGACGAGGTGATCGCGATGATCGGCATGCCGTACGGCGGCCACGCCCACTTCGCCCGGGTCCCGGTCAGCCGTGCGATCGCCCGAAAGCCCGCCGGGCTCTCCTGGGAGGAAGCGGTCGCCCTCGTGTTCGGCGGGCACACCGCGCTCGCCTTCCTGAACCACGCCGAGCTCGGTCCCGGCGTCGAGGTGCTCGTGAACGGGGCATCCGGCGCAGTGGGCACCGCCGCCGTGCAGCTCGCGAAGCTGCGGGGCGCACGCGTCACCGCCGTCTCGAGCACGGCCAATGCCGAGCTCGTGCGCTCGCTCGGCGCCGACGACGTCATCGACTACAGGAGCGAGGACTTCGCGGCGACGGAGAGCCGGCCCGGCGTGCGGTACGACGTGATCGTCGATTGCGTCGGGAACGCCTCGTTCGACCGGGTCGAGTCGGTGCTCCGGCCGGGCGGCGCGCTGCTGATGGTCGTCGCAGACCTCCGCGGGATGCTCACGACGCGCCGGGCGGCGCGCCGCAGCGGCGGGCTCGTCACCTTCTCCGGTGCGCCCGTGAGCTCGGAGGATCTCGCGGGACTCGTCGAGCTCGCGGAGGCGAGCCGGTTCCGGCCGGTGGTCGACCGGGTCTTCGACCTCGACGACGTCGCCGAGGCGCACCGCTACGTCGACACCGGGCGGAAGCGCGGCAACGTCGTGCTGCGGATGGCCTGACGAACGTCAGTCGAGGAGCGCCAGTCGATGGGCGTGGCGCTCCTCGACCGACGAGGCCGCCGAGTGTCGCGGATCAGCCGTGCACGCGCAGGTCCACCCACACGAGCCGGTGGTCGCTCGACGGGAAGGGGAACACGCCCGTGAGCGCCGAGAGCGGATCGGCCTGCACGGGCCAGAACACGCCGGCGTCGAGCACCCGCAGGTCGCGAGACGGCAGCACGTAGTCGGCGCGCAAGTTGCCGGGGGCCGGGTTGTCGTTGAAGTCGGCGGTGTCGAGCGCCGGGTCGCCCTCGTGCGCGAGGTTCGCTCCTCCCTGCAGCACGGATGCCTCGGCCGCCCCCTCCGAGGTCGGGAGCGGGTCGGTGATGCGCGGGTGCTCGAGCAGCTGCTGGATCGCGGCATCCACCGAGTCACCGTCGAGCGGGTCGGCGTTCTGGTCGCCGAGGATGACGAACGATTCGCCCGGCTTCAGGCCGCCCGTGGAGCCCGCGTCGTCGTAGATGTACCGCGCGGTCTTGCCGGGGGTGACGTAGTCGGCCCAGAAGCGGATCTCGTCGTGGTTGCGCGTGCCGTTGCGGTCTTCGGGTCCGTCGAAGGTCGGCGGGGTGGGATGCGAGGCGAGCACGTGCACGGTGTTGCCGCCGACCTCGACGGGCACATCCCAGTGAGACTTGCTCGAGAGGCGCATGACCTCGAGCTCCTCGGCCGAGTACCAGTCGGCCGGCTCGGGAGTGGCGGGGTCGTCGGGCAGCAGCGCTCCCGGCATGTCCTTCCACAGGAAGTGCTGGAACGTGCGCACCGCCTCGGTGTCGATCGGGTACTTCGAGAGCACCGCCATGCCGTACTGGCCCTCGAAGAGACCGAAGCCGAAGGCGTCGTCGCCGCCCGAGACGACGCCGTTGTTGTTGAGATCGAAGCCGCTCGGCACGCCCGTGTTCGACGGCGCGACGAACGCGTACGGGTATTCGACGGGGTCGGCCCCGCCCTGCGAGACCTCGAGGTAGTTGTCGCGGAAGAGGTCGGCGGCCACCCCGCCCTCGACGTAGTCGAACTCGTTCAGCAGCACGATGTCGGGGTTCGCGCGCTGAATGATCTCGGCAACGGTCTTCGCCTGAGTGTTCGTGCCGGTGCTGAGGTCGGTGACGAGCTGCCCCGCCGCATTGCGGTTGAGAGAGAGGTTGTAGGTCGCGACGCGAAGCTCGGTCGTGCCGCGCTCGTCGCCTGCGGGCGGCGCTGCCGCAGCGGAGCCTGCGGCCAGGGTGGCGGCGGCGACGACTCCGATCGCAGTCGCGGCGGCGGACAGGACGGTGGTGGTGCGGCGTCTCGTGGACATGCGCTCTCCTTCGTTGGCGATGCGGCCGGTCGGATCACTCCACGCTAGGCCTGCGTGGTGACGAGGGGAAGAACAGGAGATGAGCGGATGCAGCGGACTCGCGCTCAGCCTCCGAGGAAGCCCGCCATCGCATCCCAGGCGCGGCTTCCGAGTCGTCGGTCCGCGGACTCCGTTCCGCCGCGCGTCATCGCCATGCCCTCCGAGGTGACAGGTTCACCCGGCAGTACCGGGCGATGGCCCGCCTCGGCGTCACTGAGCACCACGGTAGCGAGACCGTGCGCCGTGCGCCGCGCGCTGATGCGCTCCGCCTGGGCGACACTCGGCCACACCTGGTCGTCACCACCGGCGACCAGGATGAGGTTCCGAATCTGTTCGACGGGGATGGTCGCAGCGGGGATGCGGTCGTCGAACGTCTCACGTGACGCCTCGTAGAGCGGGCGGTATCGCGGCCGCGTCCCCTCGACATGCGCGCTCCAATCCAACGGGACATACGGAAGGATCTCGCCGTCCCGAGTCCAATGCGATGTCTCGAGACCGGTGTCGTCGTAGCCCGCCCACACCACGTCCGTCGGAGCGAATGCGATGACGCCGTCGACCCCTTCCGAGTACGCCCCGCAGAGGAGCGCCGCCTCCGCACCGAATGACGCACCGACCACCCACACGCGGTCGCACTCCCGCTTGAGGGCGTCGATCCGGGCGAAGAACGTCTCGAGTGGAATCTCCCATGGTCGGGCATGCTGCCCGACGCCGCCGAACCATCGGATCGATTCCGCGATACAACCGAGGCCGCAGATCAGCTTGGCCCGCTGTCCGTCGACGCGCCCGCTCGACCCCGCGAGCACCAGCACCCCGTCTCCGGTCGCATCATCCGGTTCCCAACGAATGCCCTCGGGATGCTGGAGCTCGATGTTCCTCACGTGGCCTCAGCCCTGGTCGGGGACGAGCCCGAGGCGGGCGAGGTAGGCGTTGCCGAAGACGCCACCGGGGTCGAAGCGGGCTCGCAGCTCGGCGA
>JAPSJT010000286.1 GCA_031178045.1 Agromyces sp. | reverse complement strand
ATGCCCTCGAACGCGATCGTCGAGTACCGGGAGACGGTGCCGGCGGCGAAGTCGCGTCCGTCCGCGAGGAGCAGGCGGCGCAGCCCGGGCGCGTCCATCGGCGGCTCGATGATGCCCGAGGTGTGGCTCGCGAGGTGCCGCAGGCGCACGACGTCGTCCCTGACGGTTCCGATCTCGGGCACGGCTGCCGAGAGCGGCGTCTGCGGCGTGAGCCGCCCCTGCTCGATGAGGCGCAGCGCGGCGAGCCCCACCATCGGCTTCGTGACCGAGAACACGGGGTAGTGGTCGTCGACGGATGCCCCGCCGAACCCGTCGAGGGCCACGACGCCATCGGCGGTCGCGACGCCGAGCACGGCGGTCGGCAGTGCTCCGGCGTCGACGTGGCGTCGCACCCAGTCGAAGGCGTGGTCGAAGGCGGGCATCGTGTCCTCTCGGAGGGTCGGTCGGTCGCGTCAGCTGCGGAGCACGACGTTCAGCGGTTCGTCGTCGCGGAGCATCCGTGCGATCTGCTCGCGCACGAGCCGCGCCATGCGGGGGATCATCGCGGTGGAGGCGCCGCCGACGTGCGGTGAGATGAGCACGTTCGGCAGGGCGAACAGCGGATGTCCCTGCGGCAGCGGCTCGGGATCGGTGACGTCGAGGGCGAAGCGCAGCCGACCGGATGCCGCCTCCGCGAGGATCGCGTCGGTGTCGGCGACCTTGCCGCGCGCGACGTTCACGACGAGCGCGCCGTCGGGAAGGGCGGCGAGGAACGCGGCGTCGACGAGGCCGGTCGTGGCGTCGCTGAGGGGCACGCCGACGATGACGATCTCGGCCGTGGGCAGGAGCCGGGGAAGCTCGTCGATGCCGTGCACGTGCCCGGCCGCGTCGTCGCGTGCCCGGCTCGCGACGCGCACGACCTCCACCTCGAACGGTGCGAGCCTGGCCTCGATCGCGCGGCCGACCCCGCCGTAGCCGAGGAGAAGCACTCTCCGGTCGGCGAGGCTCTCGTGCCGTGCCGGCGCCCATCGTCCTTCGGCGGCGGCACGTACGAAGTCGGGGATGCCGCGCTGCGCGGCGAGGAGGAGGGCGAGGGTGAGCTCGGCGGTCGAGGTCTCGTGCACGCTCGCGGCGTTCGCGAAGACATGGCCCGGTGGCAGTGCGCCGGGAATGTCGTCGTAGCCGATCGACTGGGACTGCACGAGCCGGGTCGAGACGTCGGCGAGGGCGCTGAGTCGCTCGGTCGCGCCCATGTACGGCAGCACGACGAGGTCGAGATGCGACGCGGGCGGCCGGGTCTCGAGGTTCCAGAGCACGAGTTCGACGCCCTCGGGCTGGGTGCCGAGGGCGTCGCGCAGCGTGGCGCCGGGCACGGAGACGAGGAGCTGATGGTCACGCATTCGTTCATCCTCTCGCGGTGTTCGCAGTTCAGGTACACACCGGCGAGTCGCGGCGGCATCGCCCAGTTCGAGGACGGACGCACCAGGGGGCTCCTGAATCGCGACGCGACACGTCGATCCGTCAGTCCGCGGTGCGTGGCTCGTAGCGGCGCGGCGCGAAGGCCCGGGCCACGAGCGATCGGAGCGACTCCAGATCGCTCCCGGCGAAGCCCTGGGCGCGCGCCTGCACGAGCACGTTGCCGATCGCCGTCGCCTCGACGGGACCGGCGAGCACGGGGATCCCGGCGCGATCGGCGGTGCGCCGGCAGAGCAGCTCGTTGAGCGCCCCGCCGCCGACCATGTGGATGGTCTCGACGTCGACACCCGACAGGATCGACGCGGTGCGAACCGCGTCGGCGAACGCCTGCGCGAGCGATTCGACGATCGACCGGGCGAACTCCGCGGGACTCGAGGGCACCGGCGCGTCGTGCTCGCGGCACCACTCGGCGATGCGGGCCGGCATGTCGCCGGGCGCGAGGAACCGGGGGTCGTTGGCGTCGAACACGGCGACCTCCGTCGTCACGGATGCCGCCGCCGCGAGCAGCTCGGGCAGGTCGATCGCGTCGCCGTCGCGTTCCCACCGGCGAACCGACTCGCTGAGCAGCCACAGCCCCATCACGTTGTGCAGGAACCGCACCCGCCCGTCGACGCCGCCCTCGTTCGTGAAGTTCGCGGCGCGCGCGGCATCCGTCGTCACCGGCGCCTCGAGCTCGACTCCGACGAGTCCCCACGTGCCGCACGAGATGTAGGCCGCCGACTCGGCGCGCATCGGCACCGCGACGACGGCCGAGGCCGTGTCGTGGGAGCCGACGGCGATGACCTCGAGCGGATGCCGCGAGCCCGCGCCCGAACCCGGCTTCGCGCCGATGGCCGCCATGACCTCCGGCCGGAGCGAGCCGATGCGGTCGCCGGGCTCGACGAGGCGCGGGAAGATCG
>JAPSJT010000094.1 GCA_031178045.1 Agromyces sp. | reverse complement strand
TACGCGAAGTCCGCGGTGGCCCAGTCGAGGCGCGGGTACCGCCCGGCGGTGTCCGCGATGACCGAGGCCACGCCGTGCCGTTCGAGCACCGAGCGCCACCGCTCCGTGTCGAAGCTCGGATGCCGCACCTCGACCGCATGGCGGATCGGCGTGTCGGCCGGCACCCGCAGGGCGTAGCCGGTGCGTCCCGACATCCGCTGGTCGCGACGTCGCGCGATGGCCGCCGCGTCACCGTGCGTGCGCGGCAGCCGGGCGAGGAAGGCGTCGACGAGCGCCTCGTCGAACGCCAGGTTCGGTGGCAGCTGCCAGAGCACCGGGCCGAGCTTCCGGCCGAGGGTGAGCACTCCCGACGCGAAGAAGTTCGCGAGCGGCGCGTCGATGTCGCCGAGTCGCTTGATGTGCGTGATGAAACGCGGGCCCTTCACGGCGAACACGAAGTCGGCGGGTGCCGTGTCGCGCCACTTCGCCCAGCTCGGCGGACGCTGCAGCGAGTAGAAGGAGCCGTTGATCTCGATCGAGGTGAGCCGGCTCGCCGCGTACTCGAGCTCGTCGGCCTGCCGAAGCCCCTTCGGGTAGAAGTCGCCGCGCCAGCTGGCGTAGCGCCACCCCGAGATGCCGATGCGGGCTCTCGCCCCCTCGTGTGCGGCCATGTCAGACGGCCACCCCGAGCAGGGCGCCGATGGTCCACGTCGCGGTGAGCGCGAGCGCCCCGCCAGCGGTGACGCGCAGGACGGCGCGGAGCGCCGGGCTCCCGCCGATCCACGAGCTCAGCCAGCCCGTGAGGGCGAGGGCGACGACCACGGCGACGAAGGTCGTCGGGATCCGCCACTCGGGCGGCGGCAACAGGATCGCGAGCATCGGCAGCACCGCGCCGACGACGAACGACATGGCGGATGCCCCGGCGGCGTGCCAGGGGTTCACGACATCGTCCTGGTCGATGCGCAGCTCGATCTCGAGGTGTGCGCGCAGAGCGTCGTGCGCGGTGAGCTCGCGGGCGACGGTCTCGGCGGTCGTCGCCGAGAGCCCCTTCGCCCGATAGAGCTCGGCGAGCTCGGCGAGCTCCTGCATCGGCATCGTCTCGAGTTCGCGACGCTCCTTGGCGATGAGCGCGCGTTCGGTGTCGCGCTGGCTCGAGACGGAGACGTACTCGCCGAGCCCCATCGAGACGGCGCCCGCGATGACGGATGCCACGCCGGCGATGAGGATGGCACCGGTCTCCGCCGTGGCGGCGGCGACACCGACGACGAGGGCTGCCACCGACACGATGCCGTCGTTCGCGCCGAGCACGCCCGCACGCAGCCAGTTCAGCTTCGCGTGCACGGACCCGTCGTGCGGGTCGGTGCGATGGCTCGGTTCCCCCTCGGCCGTCATCGCGCCAGTCTCGCATCGGCGCCCGGGACCGCGCCAGCGCTTGCGCCGTGGCGACCTCCGGGTTCGGAGGCCCCGAAGAGGGGGAGTACCATGGTCGTCGGCCCGCGTATCTCGATATCGAGAGAGTCATGGCCGGGCCACACCCACCAGCCACTGTGCGCGACCGCGCGTGCGGACCGATTGGAAGTAGAGCGTGGATCTTTACGAGTACCAGGCCAGAGACCTGTTCGAACAGTACGGGGTCCCGGTGCTCCCGGGCATCGTGGCCGACACCCCCGAGGAGGTCCGCGCCGCCGCAGAGCAGCTCGGCGGCGTCGTCGTGGTGAAGGCGCAGGTGAAGACCGGCGGTCGTGGCAAGGCCGGCGGCGTCAAGGTCGCGAAGACGCCCGATGAGGCGTTCGAGGCGGCGAAGGCCATCCTCGGCCTCGACATCAAGGGCCACGTCGTGAAGCGCGTCATGGTCGCCGGCGGCGCCCGCATCGCGCAGGAGTTCTACTTCTCGGTGCTCCTCGACCGCGCCAACCGCTCGTACCTCTCGCTCACGAGCGTCGAGGGCGGCATGGACATCGAGCAGCTCGCGGTCGAGAAGCCCGAGGCGCTCGCCCGCATCGAGGTCGACCCCATCACCGGTGTCACGGTCGAGAAGGCCCGCGAGATCGCGACGGCCGCGAACTTCCCGGCCGAACTCGTCGACAAGGTCGCCGAGGTCTTCGTGAAGCTCTACGAGGTCTACGACAGGGAGGACGCGACGCTCGTCGAGGTGAACCCGCTCATCCTCGACGAGGCGGGCGAGATCATCGCGCTCGACGGCAAGGTCTCGCTCGACGAGAACGCCGAGTTCCGTCACGCCAAGCACGCGCTCCTCGAGGACAAGGCGGCCGCCGACCCCCTCGAGGCCGAGGCGAAGAAGCTCGACCTCAACTACGTGAAGCTCGACGGCGAGGTGGGCATCATCGGCAACGGTGCCGGCCTCGTGATGTCGACGCTCGACGTCGTCGCCTACGCGGGTGAGAACCACGGCGGCGTGAAGCCCGCCAACTTCCTCGACATCGGCGGCGGCGCCTCGGCGGAGGTCATGGCGAACGGCCTCGGCATCATCCTCGGCGACCCGCAGGTCAAGAGCGTCTTCGTGAACGTCTTCGGCGGCATCACGGCGTGCGACCAGGTCGCGAAGGGCATCGTCGGCGCGCTCGCCGAACTCGGCAGCGCGGCGAACAAGCCGCTCGTCGTGCGGCTCGACGGCAACAACGTCGCCGAGGGCCGCCGCATCCTCCAGGAGGCCGCGCACCCGCTCGTGACCCTCGCCGAGAACATGGACCAGGGCGCCGACAAGGCCGCCGAGCTGGCGAACGCCGCGTAGTAGAGGGGCTGAAGAAGCAATGACCATCTTTCTGAACAAGGACTCCAAGGTCATCGTCCAGGGCATCACCGGCGGCGAGGGCTCGAAGCACACGGCGCGCATGCTCGCCGCGGGCACCCAGGTCGTCGGCGGCGTCAACGCGCGCAAGGCGGGCACGACGGTGCTGCACACCGACCAGGCCGGCAACCCGGTCGAGCTCCCGGTGTTCGCGTCGGTCGCCGAGGCGATCGAGCAGACCGGCGCGGATGTCTCCATCGCGTTCGTTCCCCCGGCGTACACGAAGGACGCGGTGATCGAGGCGATCGACGCCGAGATCCCGCTCCTCGTCATCATCACCGAGGGCGTGCCCGTCGCCGACTCGGCCAAGTTCTGGTCGTACGCCAAGGCGAAGGGCGAGAAGACCCGCATCATCGGCCCGAACTGCCCGGGCATCATCAGCCCCGGTGAGTCCCTCGTCGGCATCACCCCCGCGAACATCACGGGCAAGGGCCCGATCGGCCTCGTCTCGAAGTCGGGAACGCTGACGTACCAGATGATGTACGAGCTGCGCGACCTCGGCTTCTCGACGGCGATCGGCATCGGCGGCGACCCCATCATCGGCACGACGCACATCGACGCGCTCGCCGCGTTCGAGGCCGACCCCGAGACGAAGGCGATCGTCATGATCGGCGAGATCGGCGGCGACGCCGAGGAGCGCGCGGCCGACTTCATCAAGGCCAATGTCACGAAGCCCGTCGTCGGCTACGTCGCCGGCTTCACCGCCCCCGAGGGCAAGACGATGGGCCACGCCGGCGCGATCGTCTCGGGTTCGGCGGGCACGGCGCAGGCGAAGAAGGAGGCCCTCGAGGCCGCGGGCGTCAGGGTCGGCAAGACGCCGTCCGAGACGGCGGCGCTGCTTCGCGAGGTCTACGCCGCGCTGAGCGCCTGACCCGCATCACCGTGAGAGAACCCCGTCGGCTCGTCCGGCGGGGTTCTTCGTTTCGGGGCGGCCAGCACGTCGTCTCGGTCGCACGGGCGGCGCGGGCTACACTCCGGGAGGAATGAGACGCACGACGATCGCCCTGCTGGCCGCCCTCGAGGCATCCGTCGCCGCACTCATCGGACTCGGCGCGGTGCTCGTGCCCCTCATGCTGCTCTGGGCCTTCCACTTCGGGCTCGCCCTCGACGTCGGCGTCCTCCTCCGCGCGGCGGCCGACGTCTGGCTCCTCGGTCACGGCGTCGACCTCATCGTGCAGCTCGACCCGCTCACCGCGAGCCGCACCGCCCTGCCCGGAGCGGGGGATCCGTTCCCCCTCACGATCGCGCTCCTCGGCTTCGCGCTCGTCTCGGCTGGGTTCGGCCGGCGGATCGGGCGTCGCTCGGCGGCCGCTGGGCACGGCCCCACGGGGGCGACCGCGGCCGTGCTCGTCTACGCCGCCATCGGGGCGGTGCTCGCGCTCGTCGCGGGAGTCGACGCCGCTCGGGCCTCGCCGTGGGAGGGCGCGATCCTGCCCGCGGCGACCATGGCGATCGGCGTCGCGATCGGCGGGATCGGCGAGTCGCTGCGCCGCCTCGACACGACGGATGCCGCAACCGGCGTCGTGGCCCGTGCACTCGATCGGCTGCCCAGCGATTCCGTGGCGATCGTGCGGGCGGCGGTGCGTGTCGGTGCGGGCGCCGCATCCGGCGTGCTCGCGCTCGCCGCCGTGCTCGTCGCGGTGCTCCTCGCCCTCGACTACGCGACCGTCGCGGGGCTCTACCAGGCGCTCGGTGCCGGGATCGACGGCGGCATCGCGCTCACCGTCGCCGAGCTGGCGCTCCTGCCGAACGTCGTGGTCTGGGCGGCCGCGTGGCTGCTCGGGCCGGGCTTCGCGATCGGCGAGGGATCGGTGGTCTCCTCGGGCGGCACGCTCCTCGGACCGGTGCCGGGACTGCCGCTCCTCGGTGCGCTGCCGGCCGAATCGCCGGCCCTCGGTGCGCTCTGGCTCATCGTGCCGGTGCTCCTCGGCTTCGTGGGCGCCTGGCTCGTCTCGCGCGATCCCGACGTCGTCGACCCGGCGGAGGCGCACCCTTGGTGGTCGCCGCTTGCGATCGCCGTCGCCGCCGCCGCCGTCGCCGGGCTGGTGCTCGGGCTGCTGTCGTGGTGGTCGGGCGGCGCCGCCGGACCGGGGCGGCTCGTCGAGGTGGGGCCCGACGGCTGGGCCGTGGCGGGCGTCGCCGCACTCACGATCGGCATCGGTGCAGTCGTCGGCGGCTACGCGGCGCGAGCCGGCTGGGCCGGGCACGACGACGAGGTTCCCGGCGCCGAGCTCGTCGAGCCTGTCGGGCACGACGACGAGGGCGACCGTCCCCGGCGCGAGTTCGTCTGGGGTCGCAGCGGCCGGTAGGCTCGAGAGGTGCTGCAGCTCGTCGTGCTGATCTCGGGCACGGGATCGAATCTCCGTGCCCTCCTCGAGGCTTCCGAAGACGCCGAGTTCCCCGCGAGGGTCGTCGCGATCGGCGCCGACCGCGAGGCCGACGGGCTCCTGCTCGGCGAGGAGTTCGGCATCCCGACCTTCACCGTGCCGTACACCGCCTACGCCGACCGCGACGCGTGGGGCGCTGCGCTCATCGAACAGGTCCGCCACTGGCAGCCCGACCTCGTCGTGCTGTCGGGCCTCATGCGGCTCGTGCCCCCTGCGGTCGTCGACGCCTTCTCGCCGCACCTCATCAACACCCACCCCGCGTACCTTCCCGAGTTCCCCGGCGCCCACGGCGTGCGCGATGCCCTCGCGGCGGGCGTCACCGAGACGGGGGCGAGCCTCATCGTCGTCGACAACTCGGTCGACGGCGGGCCGATCATCGCCCAGGAGCGGGTGCCCGTGCTCCCCGGCGACACGGAGTCGAGCCTCCACGATCGCATCAAGCCCGTCGAACGACGGCTCCTGATCCAAGCGGTGCTCGACATCGCCAACTCGCACCTCGACCTGAAGGAGCTCGCCGCATCATGAGCGGAGCCAGCATCGACCCGAGCCTCTACCGCGCACGCGACGTCGTACCGGTCCGCCGAGCGCTCATCGCCGTGAGCGACAAGCGGGGCCTCGTCGAACTCGCCACGGCACTCGTCGAGTCCGGCGTCGAGATCGTGTCGACGGGCGGCACCTCGAAGGCGATCGCCGATGCGGGCCTGCCGGTGACCCAGGTCGCCGACGTCACGGGCTACCCCGAGCACCTCGACGGGCGCGTGCGCACGCTGCATCCGGCAGTGCACTCGGGTCTGCTCGCCGACCTCCGCCTCGAGCACCACGAGCGCGAGCTCGCGGAGCTCGGCATCCGCCCCTACGAGCTCGTCGTCGTGAACCTCTACCCGTTCGCCGAGACGGTCGCGGCGGGCGCGGCCCCCGACGCCGTCATCGAGCAGATCGACATCGGCGGCCCGGCGATGGTGCGCGCCTCGGCGAAGAACCACGCCAACGTCGCCGTCGTCGTCTCGCCCGAGCGCTACGGCGAGATCATCGAAGCGGTGGGGTCGGGCGGCACCACCCTCGCCCAGCGAGCCGTGCTCGCTCGCGAGGCGTTCCGGCACACGGCCTCGTACGACGTCGCCGTCGCGTCGTGGATCGGCAACGTGGTCGCACCCGACCAGTCCGCCGAGGAGTCGCCGTTCCCCGCATGGGTCGGCGGCACCTGGACGAAGGACGCCGACCTGCGCTACGGCGAGAACTCGCACCAGCGCGCCGCGCTCTACGAGTCGCAGGGCGGGCGGCCCGGCATCGCCCAGGCCGTGCAGTTGCACGGCAAGGAGATGTCGTACAACAACTACGTCGACGCGGATGCCGCGGTGCGCAGCGCGTTCGACTTCGACGAGCCGGCGGTCGCGATCATCAAGCACGCCAACCCGTGCGGCATCGCCGTCGCGTCGGCCGGGGCATCCGACCCCATCGCCGACGCGCACCGACGCGCCCACGAGTGCGACCCGGTGTCGGCCTACGGCGGCGTCATCGCCGCGAACCGCACGGTCACGCTCGAGATGGCCGAGACGGTGTCGGGCATCTTCACCGAGGTGCTCATCGCGCCGGCCTTCGAGGCCGAGGCGCTCGAGCTGCTCATGAAGAAGAAGAACCTGCGCCTGCTGACGCTCCCCGAGAGCTTCGCGCCGACTGCCGTCGAGTTGCGGCAGGTCTCGGGCGGACTGCTGCTGCAGCAGGCCGACCGCTCGTTCGTCCCCGCCGCCGAGTGGACCCTCGCGGCCGGCGAGCCCGCCGACGCCGAGACCCTCGCCGACCTCGAGTTCGCGTGGCGGGCGTGCCGCTCGGTGAAGTCGAACGCCATCCTCCTCGCGTCGGGCGGTGCGTCGGTCGGCGTCGGCATGGGCCAGGTCAACCGGGTCGACTCGTGCAAGCTCGCGGTCGAGCGAGCGGGCGATCGCGCCGCGGGATCGGTCGCGGCATCCGACGCGTTCTTCCCCTTCGCCGACGGACTGCAGATCCTCATCGACGGCGGCGTGCGCGCGGTCGTGCAGCCCGGCGGATCCGTGCGCGACGACGAGGTCGTCGCGGCGGCGCGCACCGCGGGCGTCACGATGTACTTCACCGGGGAGCGGCACTTCTTCCACTGAGCCGGCACCTCGCGCCGGCGGGTGCTGCGCGGCGGGCTGCGGCGGTACCCTTGAGGTGAACGGCGCTCAGAAGGCGCCCACCACCGTTCCGCCCACGAAGCGGATGAACAAGGAGAACGATCGATGACGATCATCCACGCCCCGGCGATCCCCGCGACGGCCGCCGAGGTCAACGCAGCCCTCCCCACCGAGGCCCCCGAGCACGAACGAGTGCTCATCACCCGCGGACCTCGCTCGGGCCTCACCATCATCGTCGCAGTGCACTCGACCCGGCTCGGCCAGGCCCTCGGCGGCGCGCGGCTCTGGCGCTACGGGCACTGGACCGACGCCCTCGCCGACGCGCTGCGCCTCTCGCAGGCGATGACGATGAAGAACGCGGCCGCCGGGCTCGCTCGAGGCGGCGGCAAGTCGGTCATCGCGATCCCGGCCGGCGTCACGCTCGACGAGCGTGCCACGCGCGCCGCGATGCTCGACCTCGGCGACGCCGTGGAGTCGCTCGGCGGCGCCTACATGACCGCGGAAGACGTCGGCACGAGCGCCGAGCTCATGGCCGTCGTCGCCGAGCGCACGCAGCACGTCTGCGGGCTCCCGCCGGAGCAGGGCGGCGTCGGCGAACCGGCGGATGCCACGGCCGCCGGCGTCTTCGCCTCCATCCGCGCGACCCTGCAGCACGTCTTCGGATCGCCCGAGCTCGAGGGGCGGCACTTCGTCGTCGCCGGCCTCGGCCAGGTCGGCGGTCGCCTCGCCCGCCGCCTCGCCGCCGAGGGCGCCCGCCTCACCGTGACGGATGTCGCGGTCGCCAAGCGTGCCCTCGCCGAGGAGCTCGGCGCCGAGTGGGTCGAGCCCGGTGCCGCGCACTCCGTCGAGGCCGATGTGTTCGTCCCGTGCGGACTCGGCGGGGTGCTGACGCCCGCGGTCGTCGACGCGCTGCGGGTGCGCGCCGTCGTGGGTGCGGCGAACAACCAGCTCGCGGCGCGCGAGATCGCCGGCCATCTCACCGAGCGCCGCATCGTCTGGGCGCCCGACTTCGTCGCGAACGCCGGTGGCGTCATCTACCTCGACGCCGCGAGCGACGGCGCCGACCAGGCCGCGCTCGACGACCGCATCGCGGGCATCGGCGACACCGTGGCATCCGTGCTGCGCTCAGCCGACGAGCACGGCACGACGACGCTCGCGGCCGCCGAACGCCTCGCCCGCGCACGCCTCGACGCCGCGCGCTGAGGGGGTGGCACCGGCCGATAGGCTCGTGCCATGACGTCCCCCGCCGCCACGCCCCCGCCCGCCACGGCCCGGTACACACCGACCCCCACCCCCGGGCGGCGGGTGCTGGCGGTGCTCGCCTCGGCGGCGGTCGTGGCGGTCACGGCGATGCTCGTCGCCGTGTTCGCGTTCTTCATCGGGAACGGCCAGTCGCCGCAGGTGTTCGGGCAACTGTTCGGGCACTTCGCGCTCGCCGCGCTCGTCGCGTGGGTGCTGCTCTCGGTCGCGAACAGCGTCGGAGCGACGAAGGCGTGGTTCCTGGCGCTCATCACCGGCCTCACCTCCGGATGCCTCGCGGCGCTCATCGCGACGACCGTCACCGCGAGCGCGGCCGGCAATCCGCTGGCCGGCCCGATCTTCCTCTTCGTGCTCGGCTCGCTCGTGAGCCTCAACCTCGTCTTCATCCTCGCGGTCATCGCCGGCGAGATCTTCCTCGCACCGCGCGTGCTCCGCGGCATCCTCGGCTACGCGCCGCATCGTGCGCCGCGGCGGATCGCACTCGTGCGCATTCCCGCGTCGAACCTCGACGAGGCCGAGCTCACCCACATCGAGCGGATGCCGGTCGACAAGGCACGCGCCGACGAGCAGTGGGACAACTACTGCGCGGCCCTCGTCGCCGAGGGCTGGGAGACCGTGGAGGTGGATGCCGCCCCCGAGCTCGCCGACTCGGTCTTCGTCGAGGACACCGTCGTGCTCTTCGGCGACCTCGCCGTCATCACGAGCCCCGGCGCCGAGTCGCGCCGTCCCGAGATCGAGGCGGTCGAGCGCACCGTGCGCGCCATCCCGGGCTTCACCGTGGAACGCATCGAGCTGCCCGGCACCCTCGACGGCGGCGACGTGCTGAAGGTGGACTCCACCGTGTACGTCGGTGCGTCGAGCCGCACGAACGCCGAGGGCATCCGCCAGCTTCGGGCGCTGCTCACCCCGCACGGGTACTCGGTCGTCGGCGTGCCCGTGTCGAAGGCGCTGCACCTGAAGAGCACGCTCACGGCACTGCCCGACGGCACCATCATCGGCGATCCGGCGCTCATCGACGAGCCGGGCCTCTTCCCGCGCTTCCTGCCCGTTCCCGAGCCCGAGGGCGTGGCCGTCGTGGAGCTCTCCGACGAATCGTTGCTCATGTCGTCGGCTGCGCCGAAGACCGCCGCGATGCTCTCGAGCCTCGGCTATCGGGTCGTCACCGTCGACATCGGAGAGTTCGAGAAGCTCGAGGGTTGCGTCACCTGCCTGTCGGTGCGGGTGCGCTAGTTCCCGGCCGTCGCGCCGAGCTGCGGACGCATCCGGCCGTCGTGCAGCTCGAGCACCCGGTCCGCGCGACTGACGAGCGCGGGGTCGTGCGTCGTGACGACGGCCGCGACGCCGCGCGCGTGCACGAGTTCGCCGATGAGATCCATGACCGTCGCCGCCGTGCCGCTGTCGAGCTGACCGGTCGGCTCGTCAGCGAGCAGCAGCTGCGGTCGTGCCGCGAGCGCGCGGGCGATCCCGACGCGCTGCTGCTGACCGCCTGAGAGCTCGTAGGGGCGCTGCGCGGCGTGGGCGGCGAGTCCGACGAGCTCGAGCGACTCGGCGACGCGCGCGTCGCGTTCGGCGGGAGGCATCCGTTGCAGCCGAAGCGGCACCTCGATGTTCTCGGCGGCCGAGAGCACCGG
>JAPSJT010000285.1 GCA_031178045.1 Agromyces sp. | reverse complement strand
GGCGCGCCGGCCCCGCTGCCGCTCGACGGTTGACCGGTGGCTACTGCCCGCGGCCGGTGAGCCGCTGCAGTCGCTCGATCTCGGCCGACGCCTGGGCCTTCGTGAGGTCGCCCGGCACCTCTTCGCCCGCCTCGCGGGCGAGGGTGTCGAGATAGCTGCGCTGGGCGGAGGTCATCGGCTCGTCGCCCGTGACCCAGTCGGCGGGGTCCTTGCTGGCTGCGTCGTCGCTGTCGGAACCGCGGCTGCCGAGCATGTCGTCCTGGTCTTCGACGGTGCCCGGGTCTTCGGTGTCATCGGGAGTGCTCGATGCGGCGTTCTGATCGGTCATGGGAGCGATGCTAGGTCGCTCGCGGGCACTGATGCAGGGGGTTGCGGAACCGCGCTCAGTCCCCGCTGAGGAAGCCGGGACCGGCGACGACCTCGACCTCGTCGGCCGGAAGCTCACGGCCGTCTGCGTCGACGAAGGCGAGCCGGACGGGCTCGCCGGTGCGCCGGTCGGTGTAGAGCGCCGCGGGTCCGAATCCGCTGGGACGATGCACGTCGCCCCAGGCGCTGATCGCCCCGAGCACCGGCAGGAGCGCACGGCCGGCCTCGGTGAGCACGTACTCCACGCGCTCGCGCTCGCCGGCTTCCCGGTACGGGCGGCGGTCGAGGATGCCGGCGTCGACGAGGCGGGTCAGTCGGTCGGTGAGCACGTCGGGCGCGATGCCGAGCGCGGCACGGAAGTCGGCGAAGCGAGAGCGGCCGCGGAGGGTCGCCTCCCGCACGATGAGGAGCGACCACTTGTGGCCCAGCACCTCGAGGCTGCGCGCGATCGAGCAGCGCTCCGTCGTGGCATCGGTGATCTGCGGCATGACCCGATCCTACCACTGAGTTGGAAGTTCCTACTCAGCGTGCTAGCTTGGGAAACCCAACTCAGCTGGAAGGCATCCCATGACCGATCTGCATCACGCCGTCGTGCTCGTCACCGGAGCGAACGGAGGACTCGGCACCGAGTTCGTGCGCCAAGCGCTCGAGCGAGGGGCATCCCGGGTGTACGCCACCGCGCGCTCGCCGCGCGACTGGGGCGACGAGCGCGTCGTGCCGCTCGTACTCGACGTCACCGACGCGGCCTCCATCGCGGCCGTCGCGGCAGCGGCATCCGACACCACCGTCGTCGTGAACAACGCCGGCGTCGGCTCGATGACGGCGATGCTCGCCGTGCCGCTCGACGACGTCCGGGCCCTCTTCGAGACGAACGTGTTCGGGCCGCTCGCGGTCGCGCAGGCGTTCGCACCGGTGCTCGCGGCCAACGGCGGGGGAGCGCTCATCGACATCCACTCCGCCCTCAGCTGGCACGCCGGCGGCAACGCCTACAGCGCGACGAAGGCGGCGTTCTGGTCGATCACGAACTCGCTCCGGATCGAGCTCGCCGCTCAGCGCACCCAGGTTCTCGGTGCTCACCTCGGCTACACCGACACGCCGATGATCGCGCAGCTCGACGTGCCGAAGGGGCGCCCCGACGACATCGTGCGTGCGATCTACGACGGTCTCGAGGCCGGTGAGCACGAGGTGCTCGCCGACGACACGAGCGTCTTCGTGAAGTCGACGCTGTCGGGTCCCGTCACCGCGCTCTACCCCGAGCTCGCGGCGAGCTGAGCGCCCCCGGGCACGCGCCGTGCCGAACGCGCGTGCTCGAGTGCCGCCGCGATGCCGTCGGCGTACGGTGTGGGCCTCAGCCCGAACATGCGCTCGAACGACGACGAGTCGAAGACATACGGGGCCGTGTACTGATAGGCCATCTCGAGGGTCTCGCGGGCGGCCGAGGAGAAGAGCGCGCCGACCCGCATCGTGGTCGCCGACATCGTGCGGTGCGGCAGATTCGCCCCGGCGCCGGCCAGTGCGAGGTACTGCTCGCCGGTGAGGGCGGGCGCGGTCGGGAGGTGCCAGGTGCGGCCGCGCGCTCGCTCGTCGGTGCCGAGCACGGCGAGCGCGGCACCGATGTCAGGGGTGTACGTCATCGAGTGCGGCTGCGAGGCGTCGAACAACCACGTCGGCGGCTTGCCGTCGGCGACGGCGTCGATCGCGAAGCTGTTGAACGCGCTCGTCGAAGCGCCCGGCCCGTAGAAGTCGGCGCTGCGTGCCACCGTGACCTCGAGCCCTCGCTCGGCGCGCGCCGAATCGAGCATCGCGAGCAGTTCCGCGCGTACGGCGCCCTTCCGGCTCGAGGGCCGGATCGGGGTCGACTCGGTCATCGTTCCGCCCGCGCGGCCATAGGCGTACACGTTGTCGAAGTGCACGAGGTGCGTACCGTTCGCGACGCACGCGTCGATGGTGTGGCGCAATACGGTCGGCCAGTCGCGTCGCCAGGACCGCGTGGTGTACGTGAGCCC
>JAPSJT010000284.1 GCA_031178045.1 Agromyces sp. | reverse complement strand
GGCAGGCATGTCACGCGACCCGAACATCCCCGACGCGTTCGACGTGTACACGGTCGTGGTGCTGCGACGTCCGGCTGATGCCCCGCGGCTGTCCGAGGAGGAGCTCGACGAGCTCCAGGCGCGCCACCTGGCCTACCGGGCGGAGCTCGGCCGGCGGGGCGTGCTCGTCGTGAACGGGCCCTTCGACGAGCAGAGCGACCCGTCGTACCGTGGCATGTCGATCTTCGCGTGCGACCCCGATGAGGCCGCACGCCTCTCCGACGGCGACCCGTCGGTGATGGCGGGGCGGCTCGCCTACGACGTGATGGAGTGGTGGGTGCGGGCCGGATCGCTCGCCTTCCCACTGGCCGACGGCACGGTCGGCGACCGCCGCTCGATGGACTAGAGCCCCTCGGCGATCTCCTTGATCGCTGCCAGGCGACGGTCCCATTCGGCGCCGATGGCGTCGAGCCGACGCGCGGTGGCGCTGAGCTGCGAGCCGATCACGTGGTACTGCACCTCACGGCCGACTCGCACGGGCTCGACGAGGCCCACCTCCTGCAGCACGGCGAGGTGCTTGGCGATGGCCTGGCGGGTCACCGGGAGACGCCCGGCGAGGGCGGACGCCGAAGCGTCGCCCTCGCCGAGCGCGGCCAGGATGCTCCACCGGGTCTCGTCGCCGAGTGCGGCGAACACGGGGACCAGCGCCTGCATCGTCATGCGCCGCCCTCGAGCAGCGCCACGAGCTTGTCGAGCTCGATGTCCCAGCCCTCGCGGTGGCTCTCCATGTTCGCGGCCGGGTCGGAGGTGGCGTCGAAGCCGGTCTCGACCACTGTGAGCTGCGTGCCGCCCGCGATGGGCTCGAGCGTGAAGGTGAAGACCGTGGAGTGCTCGTCGACCTCCTCGGGCAGCGTGCCGCTCGCGTCGTCGTTGCCCCAGCGGTACGAGACGAGCCGCGGCTCGTCGCGAGCTTCGATGCGCAGCGGCACCACGCCGTAGCCCTCGAACGTGAGGGTGCCGCGCGCACCGACGCCCGCACCCTCGAATACGGCCTTGCCGAACCACTTCGAGATGTGCTCGGCGTCGGTCACCGCCGACCACACCTTCTCGACGGGGGCGGCGATGCGGATCGTGCGCCGCACGGTGAACTGGCTCTCGTCGACGACGGATGCCTCGTAGCTGGTCATGCTCTCCATGATGGTTCCTTTCGTGGTGATCGTGCGGTTATCGGACGGTGAGGGGGTCGGGTGCCGGCGCCACGTCCGGCGCCGTGAGGAAGCTCGTCTCCCACGCGGCGACGATCGCGACCACGGCGATGGCGATGCCCACGACGACGGCGAACGAGACGCCGCCGGCATCGATCGCGACGCCGCCGGTGAACGAGCCGAACGCGATGCCGGCGTTGACGGCGGACGCGGGCAACGACGCCGCAAGCGGGCCACCGGGCCCCGCGAGGCTCACGACGCGGTGCTGGATCGACGGCCCTGTGGCCATTCCGAGCAGCCCGACACCGAGCACGGCGAGGGCGACGAGCCACGGGTTCCCGCCGAACGCGAGCATCGCGCCGAGCGAGATCGCGACGCCGATCGCACCGACGATCAGCATGAGGGGCGCGTTCGCGTCGGCGAAGCGGCCGCCGCCGAACGAGCCGAGGGTCGTCGCGATGCCGTAGACGAGCAGGAACGCCGTGACGACCGGCCCCGAGACATCCGTCACCTGGTCGAGGAACGGCACGAGGTACGTGATGGCTGCGAGCATCGCCGCGAACGTCAGGAAGCTCACCGCGAGCACCGCGATCACCCGCGGCGCGAACGCGTAGCGCGCCTGGCCCACCGCCCCGTGGTCGTGCGCGGTCGGCACCGAGGGCACCATGACGATCGCCAGCACGAGCACGACGAGGCCCGCCGCGACGACCGCGAGGAACGATCCGCGCCAGCCGACCGCCTGGCCGAGCAGGGTGCCGAGCGGGAGGCCCAGCGCGCTCGCCAGCGCGAAGCCCGAGATGATGACGGCCATCGCACGCCCGGCGCGCTCGGGCGGCACGATGGACGTCGCCGTCACCATCGCCGCCGCAATGAAGAGCCCCTGTACGGCGCCGATGACGACTCGAGCGACCATGAAGACCGGATAGTCCGCCATGAGCGCGGGCAGCAGGTTGGCGGCCACGAACACGGATGTCGCAACGATGAGCACCCCGCGCCGGTCGAAGCGCGTCGTGACGAACGTCAGCAGCGGGCCTCCGAGCGCGAGGCCGAGCGCGTTGGCGGTGACGAGCGCGCCCGCCGCGGGCACCGACACGGCCAGGTCCTCGGCGATCAGGTCGATCATGCCGACGACGAGCATCTCGGCGCATCCCATCACGAACGCACCGGCGAACAGCACGGCGAGCACGGCG
>JAPSJT010000093.1 GCA_031178045.1 Agromyces sp. | reverse complement strand
TTCCACGAGGTGCGGCGTGCGCTGCCGCGAGGGGGCGCGGACGAGCCTCCGGAAGCGCTGGCCGCGGTCTAGCGTCAGCCGTGTAGCGTCGAATGCATGCCGGATGAGATCACGATCGAGCGCAACGACGAGCAACGACGATACGAACTCCGGCTCGACGGCGAACTCGCGGGATACGCGGTCTTCCGCATGAACCCCGGCCGCATCACGTTCACGCACACCGTGGTGCAGCCCGAGTTCGAGGGCAAGGGGCTCGGCAGCCGCCTCGCGAGGTTCGCGCTCGACGACGCGGTCGCCCGCGAACTGACCATCGTGCCGGTGTGCCCGTTCATCACCTCGTACCTGCAGCAGCATCCCGAGTACGAGGCATCCGTCGACCGGACGTGATCGTGTGGCGAGGGCTGCTGACGTCGCTGCCCTCAATGGGGGCTATGCGGCACGTGGGGGGCCCGATTACGATTCGTCCAAACCCGAGTCGGACCCGAACCCGACCGGAGCGTCGTGCCCGCGACGTTCCGGGACCCGTCTTCTGATCGAGCCCTCGGGGCGATCTCGCCGGGCTCATGTTCGGGTCGCTCGGCGGGAGTGGCCTCCCTGAGGCCGCGGTGGGGTGGGAGGTAGGGTTCCCACCCCACCGTCAGCCCCGCGTCGAGCCGCCGCGCTCGAACGCCGCGCAGTGCGTTTGCGGGCTCCGCCGCCGCGAGCGTCAGCCCAGGGGAGCAGTGGCGGGGTCGGCCGCTCCGTCGATATGCGCCGCAGCGTCGGGCTGCGGTTCGGCGACGGAACGGCGCAGGCGATCGCACAGCTCGATGAGCTGGCGCAGCTCGGCCTCGTCGAGGGCTGTACCGACGTGGCGGCCGATGGCGTCCATGTGGGCGAAGGCCACGCGGCGGAAGAGCGCGAAGCCCTCTTCGGTGATCGCGACGATCGTGCCGCGACCGTCGTCGGGGTCGTGCGACTTCTCGAGTAGGCCACGTGCGGTGAGCCGGTCGACCAGCCGGCTGACGCTCGGCTGCGTGATGAGCACGGCACGGTTGAGTTCTTTGAGCCGCAGGCGGCGGCCCGGAGCACGCGTGATGTTGAAGAGCACGTCGTACTCGTTCAGCGAGATGATCTCGCTCGGGAACTCGGCCGCGAGTGCGCGCATGACGGTGACCTGAGCGCGGAAGAGGGACTCCCACGCTGCGACGGTGATTCCACGTTCTGCCACCCGGACTCCCCTCGACGTCGTCGACCTGCATCGGCCGGACTCATCCAAGGATAGGGAACTCGACCGACACCGGGAACGGGTGAGGGCCGGTCGTAGAGGCTGACGACCGACCCTCGCCCTTGCACCAAGAGTGTCCTGCAATCACATTCCGCACCGACCGCCACAGCAAACAGCCGGTGCACTTCCGAATATATAACGGATGGATAACGGGCGCTAGTTATCGTTCCGTTATTTTTGGGATGCCGCGGAAACGAGCGATTCAGGTCGCGAGAGCGACCGTCGGCGAGGTGCGAGCTGCACGCATCGCGGGGAGCACGCCGGCGATCGCGCCCACGACCACGGTCACCACGACGCCCGCGACGAGGACGAGCGGCGGCACCTCGACGAGCCATCCGTTCCCCCGCGCGACGATCGCCGTGATGAGCCAGCCGAGCAGGGTGCCCGCCAGTCCTCCGTACGCGGCGAGCAGCATCGCCTCGACCAGGAACTGCGCGCGGATGTGTCCGCGGGTCGCGCCGAGCGAGCGGCGCAGTCCGATCTCGCGCCGTCGTTCGAGCACGCTGATCACCATCGTGTTCGCCACGCCGATGCCGCCGACGAGCAAGGCGATCGAGCCCACCCCGACGAGCAGTCCGGTGAACGCCTGGTCGACCGTGTTGGCCGCCGCGAGGGCGTCCGAGGGCCGGCTCACCTTCACCTCGTTCGGCGCCTTCGGATCGACGGTCGCCGGCAGCAGCTCTCGGACGGTGGGCACCGACGCCTCCGTCGACTGCTCGTAGATGGTGGTCGGGTGCCCGTCGAAGTCGAGCAGCTTCTCCGCGACCTCGGGTCCCACGATCGCCGCCGTGTCGAGTTCCGGTGCGAGGGGCGACCGTTCGAGGATGCCACCGACGGTGAACGTGTGCTCGCCGATCCGCACGAGGGCGCCGATGTCGGTGATGCCGAGCCGTTGTGCGGTCGTCTCACCGAGCACGACGACGGGCAGCTGCGAGCGTGCCGCATCGAGCCACGCACCGGCCAGCACGGTCGATCCCGTCGCCTCGAGCAGGCTGGGTCCCGCGACGAGCACCTCGAGCGCGCCGGTGGCGCCGGGGTCGACCGCCCGGTTCCGGTAGACGTGCACGTCGGTGAGCGCGGCGCTCCAACTCGTGTGCTGGACCCCATCGATCCGCTCGACACGGGCGACGGCGTCGGGATCGAGCTTCGTCGCATTCCCGAAGAGGTCATCGCCTGCCGTGACGGTCAGCAGACCGGTGCCGAGGGCATCGAGCTTCTCGCGCACGAGCGCCTGGCTCGAGGTGGAGATGCCGAGCACCGCGATCATCGCCGCGATTCCGATCGCGATGCCGAGTGCCGACAACAGTGCCCGGACCGGGTGCGCGCGCAGGCCATGGAACCCGAGCCCGACGAGATCGGGCGCACGAAGCGTGGACCGTCCCGGGGCCTTCATGTTGCTGCTCCCGCACGTCGGCGCGTGGCCGGCGCCGCCGACGCGCGTCGGTCGGCCTCGATGCGGCCGTCCCTGATGCCGATGCGGCGAGGCATCCGGCTGGCGAGTTCACGATCGTGCGTGATGACGACCACCGTCGTTCCCGCCGCGTTCAAGCGCTCGAGCACCTCGATCACTGCCGCGCCGGATGCGGTGTCGAGAGCGCCGGTGGGTTCATCGGCGAGGAGCACCGCCGGCCGTCCGACGACGGCCCGCGCGATCGCCACGCGCTGCCGTTCGCCGCCCGACAGCTGCCGGGGTTCGTGGCCGAGCCGATGCCCCAGGCCGACGGATCGGAGCGCGTCGGCGGCGCGCTTCCGGCGCTCCGATCTCGGAACGCCGGTGTACAGCAATCCCGTCGCGACGTTGTCGAGCGCGTCGACGCCGTCGGCGAGGTGGAACTGCTGGAAGACGAACCCGAGCCGGTGCGCGCGGAGCGCCGAGAGCTGCCGATCGCCGAGCGCGCCGACGTCGATTCCCTCGATGCGGACGGTGCCGCTGCTCGCCCGATCCAGCGTGCCCATGAGGTGGAGCATCGTCGATTTCCCCGACCCACTCGGCCCGACGATGGCCGTGAGCTCGCCGGCTTCGATCGCAAGGTCGACGTTCCGCAGCGCAAGCGTCGGCGGCGAGCCGTAGCTCCGACTGACGTCCGCGAACTCGATGACAGCGCGAGCGCTCATGAGCCCACCACCACCTCGTCACCGTCGGCGAGCTCGCCGGACGAGATCTCGGCGGATCCGTCGGCGATCGCTCCGAGCTCCACGTCGACGAGCTCGGTTCCCTCGGGTGTCATGCGCTCGACGGCGAAGCCGCCGCCCGGGCGGGCCAGGAGGGCGAGCACGGGCACGAGCAGTACGTCGTCGGCGAGCACGTGCTGGATGGTCACGGTCACCTTGACCTCGCTCAGGGATCCGCCGGCGCTCGGGTCGTCGAGCACGAGTGTGAGGGGCAGCCTGAGCTTCGTGCCGCCCTGCCCGTCGTCGCGCTCCACTGGTGTGCCCGATGCCGCGACCGTCGCGCTCGTCGTCGCACCGTCGGGCAGCGAGACGACGACGCCGCCGCCGACGGGTGCGAAGCTCGAGAGCGAGGGATCGATGTCGACCGTGATCACCTTGGCGGTGCCGGTCACGGAGAGCACCGCGGTGCCGGAGGGCCCGCCGATCGAGGCGAGGTGTTCGGCGACGCGCACGTCGCTCGGCGCGAACAGCACCCGCCCGAACTCGAGCGCACCCGACTCCTCGAGGCCCAGCGCCTCCTGCCAGTCCTCGATGCCGGATCGCGTGGTCCAATCGAACTCCTCGTCGGGCTCGCCGTCGAAGTATCCGAGTGCGTGGAGATTCTGTTCGAGCTGCAGCACGTCGGCCCCGTCGCTCATCCCCTCGGAGAAGCCGCGCCACGCGGGCAGGTCCCCGATCAAGAGCATCACGGGCTGGTCGTCGACTCGGTAGAGCTCCTGCCCCCGCGCGACGATCGTGCCCACCGGCGGCATCGATGTGACCGTCCCCGGGAGTTCGCCACCGAGTTCCCGCTTCGGCCCGAAGCCGAGCTCGCCCGTCTGGCGCGCCTGCTCGACGAGGTCCCCCACGGTCACCATCGACGTCTCAACGTCGATGTCACGCACGTCCGCTTCCGCCTCCGGGGCTCGCCATGAGAGCGCGATGATGCCACCCATGACGGCCACGACGGTCGCCGACGCGCCGATCACGATCCACGGTCGCCGCCGTCGAGCATGTTCGCCGGTCGCCGGAATGGTCTCGTCGTGCTCCGATCCGGCAGGATCGGTATCCGGAGCGCCGGGAACGACCATCGACATCGCGTTCCCGTCATCGCCGGTCATCCGCGTGCCTCTCCCAGGCCGGCCATCTCGGAGCAGTGGTCGACGTCAGCCGGGTCGTACTCATCGGCCGGCATCGCTGCGACGGCGCCGTTGCCGCTGAACTCCGGGTCCGGGTAGTCGTAGCCTGCCTCCCGCATGCACTCAGCGAAGGCGAGCATCGTCGCCTGCAGCTCCTCCTCATCGGGTGCGCCGGGTTGCGCGGGCGGGTCTCCGACCTCCGTCAGACACGTCTCGTTCGCTGCCTCGAAGAGCTCCATGTCGAGATCGTCCGGGACGGTCACGCTCGCCTGCTGGTCCGCCTCGCCCTCTCCGTCCCCGGTCGATGCCTGGGTGCGGAACTGTTCCAGGTCGACCCCCTGCTCTTTCATGCACTCGTCGAACGCAGCGTTCCATTCGTCGAAGGCCTGCTCCTCGGTGCCGCTCGAAAGCTCGCCGCCCCCGCCGGAATCACCGGCGTCGGCGGTGCACCCCGCCAGCAGGATGAGCAAGGAGGCGCCGGCGAGGGCGAGAGTCAGTCGGGACCGGCTCGTCGTGGTGCGCATGGTATGTGTCCTCTCATTCGTGCGCCATCACAGCGCGACTCCCAGCACACCCACAGCCCGGTCGTAGCTGCGTAAAGGCTCACGCTGACCTTTTCCAAACCACGCGCATGCTGTGATGGACCACCGTGAGGGAGTGTGCATGCGGGTACTGATCGTGGAGGACGAGCGTTACCTCGCCGAGGCGGTGCGGGATTGGCTCGCCGGCGAGGCGATCGCGGCCGACATCGTCGGCGACGGAGCAGCGGCGCTCGAGGCCGTCGGAGTGAACCGATACGACGTCGTGCTGCTCGACCGAGACCTCCCCGGGCTGCACGGCGACGAGGTCTGCCGCATGCTCGCGGCGCGTGAGGATCGGCCGAAGATCCTCATGCTCACGGCGGCGCGCCGGCTGCACGACAGGGTCGGCGGGCTCGAGCTCGGGGCGGATGACTACGTCGCGAAGCCCTTCGAGCTGCCAGAGCTCGTCGCACGGGTGCGCGCGCTCGCCCGGCGGCGCTTCACCGCGCATCCCCCGGTGCTCGAGGCGGCGTCACTGCGGGTGGACCCGTTCCGCCGCGAGGTCTACCGCGAGGGTCGATACGTCCGCCTCTCGCGGAAGGAGTTCGCGGTGCTCGAGGTCCTCATGCGGGCGGGCGGCGGAGTCGTCAGCGCCGAGCGATTGCTCGAGGAGGCCTGGGACGAGAACGCCAACCCGTTCACGAACTCGGTGAAGGTGACGATCTCGACGCTCCGCCGCAAGCTGGGTCCGCCCTGGGTCATCCGTACCGTTCCGGGGGTGGGGTATGCGGTCGATGTCTGAGCACGGGCGCCGTCGGCCGCCGGGGATGCGGTTCCGGCTCACCGTCCGGGCACGGCTGGCCTTCACCTACGGCGCCCTCGTCACGCTCGCCGGTGCGGTGATGATCGCCGTCGTCTACCTGCTCGTCGGCGTGATGTCGAGCTTCGCCTTCGCGAGTCCGTCCGTCGCCGCGACCGAGGCCGAGGGGTATGCGACCTCCGCCATGCCCACCGAGTCCGAGGCGGCAGCTCGCGAGGCGAGGACCCCTGCCGAGCTCGATGCGGGCATCATCGCCACGCGTGGGGCGACGGCCGGGATCGTGGTGGCGTCGCGTGACGACATCCAGCAGCTCATCCTCGTCATCGCAGCTGTGGTGCTCGCCGCGCTGGCGGCGGGCGGCGGGTGGCTGGGCTGGTGGCTCGCCGGCCGGATGCTGCGGCCATTGCAGATGGTGAATGACGCGGCGCACCGGGCAGCGGCCGGCGAACTCGACCACAGGATCGAGCTCGACGGTCCACGGGACGAACTGAAGGACCTCGCGGACACCTTCGACCACATGCTGGTGGAGCTCGAACGCTCCTTCCAGGCGCAACGCCGATTCGCTGCGAACGCGAGCCACGAGCTCCGCACGCCGCTCGCGACGACCCGGGCGGTGCTCGACGTAGCCCTCAGCGCGGCACCGGCGGAGTCGCGCGCGACGCTGTTGCGGTTGCGGGAGACGAACGAACGGAGCATTCGCACGGTCGAGGCACTGCTGGATCTCGCCGAGATCGAGGGCGCTGCGCTCGCGAGCGTTCCGGTGGAGCTCGACGTCATCGGCGCGGAGGTATTGCGCGACATCGCGGACGAGGCGGATTCTGCGGAAGTCGTCGTCGAGCGGCGACTCGAGCCGGCGCGCGTCGAGGGTGACCCCGTGCTCCTCCGCCAGCTCATCGTCAACCTCGTGCAGAACGCCATCCGACATGGCTCGAGACCCGGGTTCATGAGGCTGTCGACCCTTCAGGAGAGCGACGGTGGTCTCGCCGTACGCGTCGAGAACGGCGGCGACCAGATCGACCCGGAGCTCCTCGAGGCATTGCGGGAACCCTTCACCCGCGGCGCCGGCCGCGCCGGCGTCGCTGGTCGGGGCCTCGGGTTGTCGATCGTCGGGGGCATCGCCGATCGACACGGGGCCGCGCTACGGCTCGAGGCGAGACCTGGCGGAGGGCTCATCGCCACAGTGCGGTTCCCTCCCGGGAACCGCACGGCGTAGACGCGTCGTCAGTAGAGGTCGGGTGACGGCGTCGAAGCCTGGCGGATCGACACGTCGGCGTGGCGATCGAAGCGGTAGCCGATGCCGCGCACGGTGCGCACGATGTCCTGGTAGTGAGCGAGCTTCGAGCGCAGGCGGCGCACGTGCACGTCGATGGTGCGCTCGCTCGGCGCCTCGTCGTCGGCGTCCCACAGGCTCTCGATGAGCTCGTGACGGTCGATGGTGCGGCCCTCGCGCAGCACGAGGTACTGCAGGAGCTCGAACTCCTTGTAGGTGAGACCGGCCGCCTCGCCGTCGAGCAGCACTCGCTTGCGCGAGATGTCGATGATCACGCCGTTGGGGTGGCGGTCGGCGTCGTCACGGGTGCCCTGCCCTTCGCGCTGCTTGGCGAGCGCGGCCGGGTCCTGCAGGGCGAGTCGTACGACGTCGACGTCGCGCCCGCCGGCGCCCTCGGGAGCGAGCGCGACGGCAGCGTAGGTCTCGGCCGAGGGGGCGATCTCGGCGGTCAGCGTGCGCAGGGCCTCCACGATGCGGTGGAGGGTAGTGCCGTCGGCCGCGGCCTTGGCCTCGTCGATGCCGACGTAGAGCACGAAGCCGCGAGCCTCGGTGCCCTCGGGCACGGCGCGGACGCGGGGACCATTGGTGCGGGCGGCAGCAGCGCTCGGCGCCGCGGCAGCCGTCGGCTCGGCGGCAGCGGGTGCGAGTGCGACGTGGCGGTTCGTCTCGGCGGGCAGCGACGGCGCGGTGCGGACGGCGGCGGGACGGACGGTGGTGGGAGTGGGTGCGTAAGCGAGAGACATGACGGAGTCCTTGTGTGTCGTGGGTGCAGCGAGTCGACCCCTGTTTCAGACGAGGTCGGTGCGAATGGCCGGTCGGCCTGGCGAACCCTTCATCGGGTTCAGTGGAGTCCTGGCCCGGTCTGGATGCGGATCGGGGGAGGAACTCGGCGGTCGGGTCGCGGTCAGCGGCACATTCGACAACACATGGGCGCGCGCGCCGGCATCATCATGCCGGTCGTCCTGAGAGCCTCGGAGGCGGTCAGGTTGCGTGCGGTGTCAGTCATGGGCGCCAGTCAAACCGATACCCGAGCGTGTGTCAATTCATGACGTCGGGATGACGGGGTGTGACGGCGCAGACGGTGCAGAGGGCACTGCCGCATCCGGGAGGATCAGGGAAGCGGATGTCACGCTTGCAAGATTCTTCGATAGAACCGAGCTTCAGAAAATCTTCCGCACTTCGGGCTGCGACGTACCCGCGTCGGGCCGAAGATCCTTCGGCGCCGCCGGATAACAGCGGCGTATATCAGACCGTGCCGTAGAGCCGGTCGCCCGCGTCGCCGAGGCCGGGGACGATGTATCCGTGCTCGTTGAGGCGCTCGTCGACCGCACCGAGCACGACGGTGACTTCGCGGCCGTGCAGCGCTTGCTCGACCGCCGCCAGGCCCTCGGGCGCGGCGAGGATGCAGATCGCCGTGACGTCCGTCGCACCGCGCGCGAGCAGGAATTCGATCGCGGCCGTGAGCGACCCGCCCGTCGCGAGCATCGGGTCGAGCACGAAGCACTGCCGGTCGGAGAGATCATCGGGAAGGCGCTCGGCGTACGTCGTCGGTTCGAGCGTCTCTTCGTTGCGGGCCATGCCGAGGAAGCCCACCTCGGCGCTCGGCAGGAGCGTGACCATGCCGTCGAGCATGCCGAGCCCGGCACGCAGGATCGGCACGATGAGCGGCTTCGGGTCGGCGATGCGCACGCCCGTCGTGGGCGCCACGGGCGTCACGATGTCGACGGGCTCGACGCGCACGCCCCGAGTGCCCTCGTAGGCGAGGAGCGTCATGAGCTCCTGCACGAGCGCGCGGAACACGGGCGACGGGGTGTTCACGTCGCGGAGCACCGTCAGCTTGTGGGTGATGAGCGGGTGATCGGCAACGTGGACTCGCATAGGCTCGAGTCTATTGCCGACCGAGTCGCCCGAATCCGTGCAGATTCGGCAGCCGATGGGGGGAGGAGCCGCGTGGATCTGCCGCTGCACCGCGAGTGGATGCGTCTCGCGCTCGCCGAGGCCGAGCAGGCGCCCGCGACGCGCGACGTCCCCGTGGGCGCCGTGGTGGTGAACCGCGACGGCGTCGTGATCGCCGCGCGTCGCAACGAGCGCGAACTCACGGGCGACCCGACCGCGCACGCCGAGGTGCTCGCACTGCGCACGGCCGCCGAGGCCTATGGCGACTGGCGGCTCGTCGACTGCACGCTCGTCGTGACGCTCGAGCCGTGCGTCATGTGCGCCGGCGCGATCGTCGCCGCGCGTATCCCCGCCCTCGTGTTCGGCGCCTGGGACGAGAGGGCCGGGGCGGCCGGGTCGCTCTACGACGTCGTGCGCGACCGACGGCTCAACCATCGCGTCGAGGTGTTCCCGGGCGTCGAGGCCGAGGCGTCCGCTCGGCTCCTGCTCGAGTTCTTCGAGGACCCGCTGCGTCGCCCGATCGAGCGGTAGCTACTCGACGGCCGACAGGCGGCGCGCCTCGAGGCCGACGAGGTATTCGCCGAGCAGGGCAGCGGATGCCGCCTGCGCGCGCGGTCCGTACGACGCACGCTCCTCGCGCAACTGCTCGCGCGTGAGCCCGGACTCGGGCAGCTCGTCGCCCCACTGCCGAAGCCATTCCTCGTGGATCTCGTCGGTCACCTCGGGGTGGAACTGCACCGCGAGCAGCCACTCGCCGCGGGCGAACGCCTGGTTCTCGTACTGCCGGGAGGTGGCGAGCCGCTCGACCCCCTCTGGCAGCTCGAAGGTGTCGCCGTGCCACTGCACCGTGGGCACGCCCGCGAAGTGGCGCACGGGTGACGCGACCCCCGCCTCGGTCGGCTCGACCTCGAGCCAGCCGACCTCTTTGCGCGGCCCCTTGCGCACCTCGGCACCGAGGCTCTTCGCGAGCAGCTGCGCCCCGAGGCACACGCCGAAGATCGGCGCCTCGGCCTCGATGCGCGCCTGCAGCAGGGTGATCTCGTCGGCGAGGTACGGGTAGCGGTCGGTCTCGTAGGCCGCCTCGTCGCCGCCCAGCACCACGACGAGGTCGGGCGCGAGCGCGTCGAGCGCCGCGACATCCGAGGTGGGGGCATCGACCGTCACGATCTCGTAGCCGTGCGCTTCGAGCGTGGGACCGAGGTTGCCGAGTCCGATCGCGGAGTCGTGCCGAAGCACGAGCGCGGT